>JANXXJ010000057.1 GCA_025350665.1 Gemmatimonadota bacterium
AGAAGGTGAAGGAGTACATCACCAGCTCGTGGTACGACTATCCGGGTGGCGACGAGGAAGGGCTCCACCCATGGCAGGGTGAGACCAAGCCGCACTACACCGGCCCGAAACCGCCCTACGAGTTCCTGCAGGGCGAGAAGAAGTACACCTGGATGAAGGCCCCGCGGTACGAAGGCCGGGCCATGCAGGTCGGCCCGCTGGCCCGGATGCTGGTGGCGTATGGATCGGGCCACAAGGAAGCCCAGTCCCTGGTGGGCGAGGTCCTCCACAAACTCGACGTCGGCCCGACGGCCCTGTTCTCGACGTTAGGCCGTACGGCGGCGCGGGGCATCGAGACCGTGATGATCGGCCGGCGGATGAACGACTGGTTCGACCAGCTGGTGGGCCGGATCAAGTCCGGCGACACCCGGACCTTCGACAACAGCAAGTGGGAACCGGCCACGTGGCCGGCCAAGGCGGAAGGCTACGGCTACCTCGACGCCCCGCGCGGCGCCCTGGGCCACTGGGTCCAGATCGAGAACGGCACGATCTCCCGGTATCAGTGCGTGGTGCCGAGCACCTGGAACTGCTCGCCCCGTGACGCCAAGGGCCAGATGGGGCCCTATGAGGCCTCGCTGGTGGACAACCATCCGCTGGTCCGGCCCGATCAGCCGCTCGAGGTCCTCCGGACCATCCATTCGTTCGATCCCTGCCTCGCGTGCGGCGTCCACGTCCTCGACGCGACCGGGCAGGAGGTCGTGGAGGTCAAGGTCCAATGACCGCCCCCACTCGTGGTCCCGCCGACCCGGCGCACGGCGAGCCCCCGATCTACGGCACCTTCGATTTCGTCCGCAAGGTGCCGCCACCCAGCGGCGAATATCGCTGGGTCTATCTCTGGGAACGTCCGCTCAGGGTCATGCACTGGCTGGCAGCACTCTGCCTCGTCATCCTCGCGGCCACCGGGCTGTACATAGGACGGCCGTATTTCTTCCCCAGCGCCTCCCCGGGCCCCCATTTCATGATGGGCTGGATCCGGTTTGCCCACTTCGTGGCGGCCGCCGTCTTGGTAATGACCGCCGTCGTGCGCGTGTACTGGCTCTTCATGGGGAACCGATTCGAACGACTGGGGGCGTTGTTTCCGGTCCGGCCCCGGGACTGGGCCAACCTGCTCCGGATGGTGAAGTTTTATCTGATGGTCGAGCCCGAGAAGGCGCCCCGCTACCTCGGCCACAACCCGCTCCAGCAGTTCAGCTACACCATCGTCTACCTGCTGGCCGCCGCCAGCACGCTGACGGGGTTTGCGCTCTACGGCCAGTCGAACCCGGGCGGATGGATTTTCACCTTGTTCGGCTGGCTGGTCGCGCCGCTGGGTGGGTTGCAGACCGTCCGGTTCATTCATCACGCCGCGACCTGGGGATTTCTGATCTTCATCCCGTTCCATATCTATCTCGCCATCCGGGCGGACCATCTGGAACGGACCGGGGTCATCTCCTCGATCATCAGCGGTGGCCGGTTCGTGCCGGCGCACGAGCAGTTCGAGGACGCCGAGCCCGATGCCTGACATCGTGATCCTCGGAGTCGGCAACCCACTGATGGGCGACGACGGGCTCGGCATCGAGGCGATCGACCTCCTCCGGGATCACTGGGACCTCCCGGCGGGGGTCGAGTTGCTCGATGGCGGGACCTGGGGCATGTCGCTGTTGCCGATCCTCGAGGAGACCCGGGAGGTCATTCTGGTCGACGCCATCACCGCCCATCGGCTTCCTGGCACGCTCGTGACCCTCGAGCGCCACCAATTGCCTCATCATTTCCGACTCCGGGTGTCACCCCATCACGTGGGACTCGAGGACCTATTCGCCGTGCTCGAATTCAGGGGTACCGGCCCGATCAGCCTCACCGCCATCGGACTGGAGCCGGAATCGGTGGAATGGGGCCTGGGCCTGAGCGCCACGATCGAGCAGGCCATGCCGACGCTGGTGAACAGTATCGTGGCCTGGCTCGCCGCCCGGGGGATGGCGGCGGTCCGGCGACCGCCTCTGGCCCCCCACTGACGCCGCGTTTGGCTTCGCCCGCGGGCGGATTATCTTCGTCCTTCGTGGGGGCGGTAGCTCAGTTGGGAGAGCACCTGCTTTGCAAGCAGGGGGTCACCGGTTCGATCCCGGTCCGCTCCATAGACTTGCACGTCGGCTGCTACGCTAGTGCTACGTTTCTTTGATAGTGCCCGTATAAATCCGCCAATTGGCGGATTGTCGGAAGGTCTCCCCCGCTCGAGTTTCGCAAGTTTGGCGGTGACACCGGACCGCGGAACCTTACCCGAATTCGGGTAAGGTCTGTCCTTGCCCCCTACCGCATGTTGCCAGTCTCCCCGCAGCCGTCACCCGCTGACTCTGTCGAGATGGCGCCCGGGCGTGAGTACGGGAACCGGATGGCGTAGGGTGTAGATCAGGGGCGCCGCCAGTCGCGGGAAAGACTCTGGGACGCCGTCCCCATAAGCGAATCCTGCCTCAACTCTGGGGACGCGGGTAGAGGAAATATCTGGACCTTCTCCATCGCCGAGGATCCGCGGTTTGGGACTCTGGTTGCTGTGAGCTGCGGAACGATGAGCGCGAGGGGCGTCGGGGTCAAAGCCTTCTGCCCATGGCAGAAGGGTCGAAGTCGGTTCGCTTCTCAGGGACGTCCGAGCCAACGCCTACTTTGAGTATGGCCGCGGCGTTTGCGGTCGTAATTCCATCAATTGATAGATTGTCCGAAGGTCGCCTGCGAAACCTTAGGCAAATTTGCAGAATTCCAGGTCCGTCCGGGCGCCCTGCCGCAAGTTCGCGGTCTTGGAACGAACTAGCGCGCGCGAGTTGGCATTGGAATGGCCTATAGTCGCCGCCGACGCCACCGCGCCGCAGCGAGGGCGAGGAGTCCGGATCCCGTCAGGACGAAGGTCGCCGGCTCTGGGACGGTCGAGATGATGAACGTCGTCGAAAACGTCGGGTCGTAAACCAGATTGCCGCGATTCCCCGGGACCCAGAGCATGGGGTCCGCCCCTTCGGCCCCCGTTCCGTTGTAGTCGATCGAGAAGTAGTGACTCGACGAGGCGCTCGTCGGATTGAGCAGGAGATTGCCGGACGTGCCCCCAGGGATGTTCACCCCCGCCGGCCCTCTCAATGTCACGGTCGCGCTCTCGAAGGTCGCGTTCAGGATAAAGTCGAAGGCCAACGAGGCAGGGCCAATTGCCCCAAAGAGTCCACCCTGGGTGAGATACTGGGCCAGCAGCGTCGTCCCAGGTGCCGCGGCGGCATAGAACCCGTAGTAACCGTAAGCGTAGCCAGCGCCGTACTGGTCGACGGGGAGGGTCCACGTCGCGCTGCCCACTGGGGTCGCGCTGACGGTGACCTGACTCCCCGCGTGGACGAAGTCGAACTGGAACGCCGAAGGATGGGACGATCCCGGCCAATTGGTCCAGGCGTCAAACGTGAATTGGCTGAAGACCAGGCCCCCGAACTGACACCAAGGAGCGTTGCCCCCGTTCTGGTACAACATCGTCGAGAGCAGGAACGACTGACATGTGGGGAGCGGCGATGCCGACAGTGGCGCCGGGGCGACGAGCATAGCCAGCAACAAGAGTCGTTTCATGTCGGTCCCCGAGAAGTGGCGTCAGGTCTGGGGCTCATGGTGGCGCCGAATATCGGCCACGTCAAGCCGGCGGCGTCCACCTGCGAGACCTTCCCTCCACGGAGGGTAGGTCGCCACCCAGGGCGGAGTGCTACGATTGTGCTGCCTTCCTACCCGATCGACCCCGACTTTCGGGCGCGCTTCGGGCGCGGAAAATCCGATCTCGGGGCCAGGTTTCCGAGAGAACACCTGGATTCGCGGGGCTGACCCTATGCTTTGCAAGTAGGGGTCACCGGTTCGACCCCGGTCCGCTCCATTGGAATCGGCCCTTTGCCTGCCTACCGACCCACCTTGATGAGCTGCCACACGTCGTTGCGGTAGATGAACCGTTGCGTCCCGTGCTCCACCACCGAGTACTTGCCGCCGGTCATGAACAGCGTGTCGCGGAACACCCATACGGCAGGTGCGCCACGTGGCGGCCACGGGGCCTCCTCCTCCCGCCACGTCGTACCGTCCGCCGTCACCAGCGAGGCGGGAGCGAAGGTGGCATTGCGATTGGCGCCCACGAGCCAGAGTTGCTCGTCGAACACGACCGGCGTGCCGCCCCACGCCGGCCCCGCCCGGTCCGGTGCCTTCTCCCAATGCACACCGTCGGTCGACGACCACGCCTCGCGCTTCGCGTTGGGATTCGGCTCGCGCTGTCCATCAATGGCACCACCCCCGATGATCCACAGCTTGTTCTTGAACACAACCGCGAGGTCGACGTTGCGCGGACTCCATCCGGCGTTGGCCGTCAGGCGGGTCCAACGCACCGCATCAGGCGAGCTCCAGACATCGTTGTAGTACGTCTGCCCGTCGTAGCCGCCCAGGAGCCACACGCGATCCCGATACGTGACCGCCCCATAGAACACCCGGGCCGGCAGGTTGGACCTGGCGGCCAGGACTTCCCAGGTGCGGAAGTCGCGCGTGCGAGCAATGCGCGAGGTGAGATGCAGGTCCAGATAGTTGCCCGTCATCGTGCCCAGGGCGTAGGCGGCATCGCCCAGGACGACGTACTTCTGGTAGCCGGAGTTGAGCCCGCTGGCCGGCAAAGACGAGCGCAACCACCGACGCCCGTCCGTCGACGACCAGTTGCCCTGGGGATGGAACGCCCACATCGCGCTCCCGACCGTGAAGACCGGAAAGTTGTAGGCCCCGGGAAAAGCAGCGCTCTCGACCACGGACCGCCATGCGTACCCGGCCGGCGCGCTGGTTGGCGCTACGGCGGCCAGCGCCCCCGCGAGGACCGTGGCAAGACCGGCATCCAGGTGATCGAACACGACAGCTCTCCGTCAACCTCGCCAGTAGAGCGCGCGGGCGGTCACGGCGCCCGAGGGGCGCGGCGAGCGTCAACGGAGAACGCGCCCAATCCGGCGATGGCGAGGCTGACTGAAGCGGCGGCGAGCAGAAACTCGAGTTCGTACCCGCCCACGAAACCCTTGTGAATCACGACGAGGCCGATGGCCCCGAGCA
>JANXXJ010000093.1 GCA_025350665.1 Gemmatimonadota bacterium
GCCGACGCCCCGGGGGGATGGGCGGCTTTGGGGGGCGGGGTGGCCGGGGCGGGGGCGGGGGTGAAGGCGGCGGCAGGGGCGGGCGCGGGGGTTACCCGGAGGAGGGGGGCTCGGAGGGTGGCAGGCCGGACCGGATGGGCGTCTTCGACGCGATGCGGCCTCCGGTTCAACTTTCGATTGAGCAAAGCGACTCGACCGTCACCATGACCGTGGATCTCGGTGCTCCGCGGGCCCTCTACCTCGATGGCCGGGCCTCGGTCGACACCCTGGGCGACATGTCGATCCGGAAGAGCAAGGCGCGGATCAAGAAGGGCAAGGTCGAGGTGGAGCGGAAGGTCGGCGATTTCTCGCAGCTCACCGAACGGTACTGGTACGATGCCGATCACAACTTCCTGGTGGTCGACGTGACGATCGAAGGCCCGATGGGCAAGGTCGATGTCAAGCGCGTGTACCTGCCGGTCAAACCCGGGAGCTAGGCGGTCGGCTTGGTCCTGGGGCCAAACCCCTGCCGGTCCATTCGGCCCCAGGCATGGCCCTTCTTGAATACGTTGATGGTACCGCGGAGCCGCCACCACATGGTGAGCTGGCGGTATCCGAAATTCTCCACCACGGCGACCCAGATCAGCGTGTAGAGATCCTTCCGGCGCGGATAGCGGCGAAAGCCCACTTCCTCGAGCGCCACCGCCGTGAACGAGAGGCCGATCCCCAGGCCGATCGACAGCCCGAAAAACGCCAGCGCGAACGATGGTGAGAGCCGGCCCAGCAGCCAGGCCGCGAGGAACGTTACGTAGCCAAACGTCTCGACCAGCGGCGCCAGCATCTCCAGAAAGACGAAGTACGGATAGGCCAGCATTCCGACTCGGCCGTAGCGCGGGTTGAACAGCATGGTCCGGTGCCGCCACAGCGTCTCGATCAGCCCGCGCTGCCAGCGGTCCCGCTGCCGGCCTAGGACCTTGAGCGTGGCCGGGCACTCGGTCCAGGCCACCGGGTCGGGCACGAACCCGATGGTGTAGGGAATCTTCTTTTCGCGGCAGAGCCGGTGGAGCCGGACCACGAGTTCCATATCCTCGCCGACGGTGTCGGTGGCGTAGCCGCCCGCCTCGACCACCAGGTCACGCCGGAACACGCCGAAGGCACCCGAGATGATCAGGGTCGCTTCCATTTCGTGCCAACCCATCCGCCCCGCCAGAAATGCCCGGAGATACTCGAGCACCTGGAGTCGGGGCACCATTTCGGTCGGCAGAGTCACGTTGGTGACGGTGCCCTCGCTGACGGTGCAGCCGTTGACGATCCGGATGATCCCGCCGGCCGCGACGGTCCGGGCGTCTTCCACGAACGGACGGACGATCCGGGTGAGGGCCTCCCGCTCGAGCAGGCTGTCGGCATCCATGCCGCAGAACAGGGGCGTCCGGCAGTAGTTGAGACCGGCGTTCAGCGTGTCGGCCTTGCCACCGTTCTCCTTGTCGAGGACCCAGAGCTTGGGATGGGACCGGCTGCGGTAGATCCCGCGGACGGTCCTGGTGGCGATGTTGCCGGTCGGGAGACGAAAGGTCGGCTCGAGGTCGAATGACTCGATCATCCGGGCCAGGGTTCCATCCTTGGAGCCATCGTTCACGAAGAGGATCTCGAAGTCACCGTACTTGAGGGTGAGCAGTGATCGGATCGACTCGACGCAGGTCGGTTCCTCGTTGAACGCGGGCGCCACGAGCGTGATCGGCGGCATTCCCGCGCTGCCGAGGAGGTCCTCGATGTCGAGGGTCCGGAGGCGGCGGACATAGCGTCGGAGCGACCGGAACGCGAACAATCCGGTGATGAAATAGCCGACGTTGAGGACCACGAAATAGGTGAGGACGATGACGTTGAAGATGTCGAGGAGGCGGAGGACGAACTGGTAGATCACGCCCCGCCCCCCGTGAGCATCTGGCGGGCCAGGGCCGCGCGCGGGTGGTCCGAATCCGCGAGCCGGGTGAGCGCGGGGTTCCGCGATTCGTACATCGCTTCCGCGGCCCGGAGGGCGACCCACGGTGACGGGTCGTCGAACGCCTCGACGAGGGTCCCGGCGTCCTCCGGGGTGCCGATCCGGCCCAGGACACTCATCACCCGCGAGCGCACGATCGACTCGGGCGACGCGAGGTGGCGACGGATCGCGACGACCTGGTCGTTCCGGCCGACGTGGGCGAGGAGGCTCAGGGTCGCCACCAGCAGGTCGCGATCGGTGGTCTCGTCGAGTACGGCTCCCGCGACATCGGCCGACGCGTAGTCATTCAGTTCGCGGAGGGCGTCGGCGGCCACGCAGCGGGTCTTGGGGTCGAACGTCGGGTCGGCCAGGGCCTGGCGGAGGGCCGGCGCCACGGCCGGACCAATCGAGGCCAGCATCGAGGCCAGGAAGCTCGGCCGCCAGTCACCGAAGCGGTGGAGATGGCGGAGGATCGGGGCGGCGAAATCGGGGCTTTCGCGCCGGGCGAGGGACCGGGCCGCCACCATCGCTACCAGCGGCGATGGATCGTCGAGCGAGCGGACGACCTGGAAGGCATATTTCCGGGCGCCTAACGTGGTCAGCGTCTGGATGGCCCGGGCCCGCCGCTCGGGCGACCGGGCCGCGAGCTGCGGCAGGACCCGGTCGAGATAGGGGGCAGCCAGCTCGTCTACCCGTCGTCGTTCGGTGCCGGTGAGCCGCCGGGCAAATCGCAGGAGGAAGTTCAGGAACCGGAGCTCATCTCCCCGCGCGATCAACGACCAGAGCCGCTCCGGCGGGCTGACCTCGGTGAGGACCTCGACCGTACGGGACTCCCACCGTTCCTCGAGCGCCCGCCAATGACGGGCAGTCCGGTCGTTCCGGATCCGGAGCAGCAGCGCGGCGATCGCCAGCGCCAAGGCCCCGACCACAAACACCAGGTTGCCGAGGAGCACCAGGGCATATCCCGGCTGTTCGAGGTAGAACGTCCACAGCCGGTGCCAGATCATCCGCGGGCCAGCAGGCGTTCCACCCGCGCCACGAGCTCAGTGGGCGAAAACGGCTTCCGGATGCAGTCGTCCGCCCCCGCCTCGAGGGCCCGGACCACTTCGCGTTCGCTTCCGATATCCGAGAGCACGACGATCGGGATGGTGCGGTAGTGGTCGACTTCGCGGAGCCGGGTCAGCAATTCGATGCCGTCGATGCCCGGGGTCATGGCGTCCAGAATTACCGCGACGGGTGTGAGGCTTTTCGCCGCCTGGAGGGCAGCGGTCCCGCTGGTGAAGTGCCGGACGGTGAGCCCTTCCCGGCCGAGCCGGTGCTTGATGATCTGGGCCGTGAGCAGATCGTGTTCCGCCAGCAGGATCTCGCCGGTGGTTGGGCGCACCTTCGGTCCCGGGCCGGGAGGAGCGGTGGCGGCGGCCAGGGGAGCCGGCGCGGCAGGCGGGGCCACGACCCTGGGCGAGAGCAGCCCGGTGACGGTTTCGGCGAGCAGGACGGGATCGACCGGCTTCAGCATGAAATGGTCGGCGCCGAGGGCCCGGCATTCGGCCTCGAGCCAGGGCTGGCGCTGCGACGTCACGATGCAGAGCGGGATCGCGGCGGTGATCGGATTCTTCTTGAGAGCCGACAGCACCTCACGGCCGTCGAGGTCCGGCAGTCCGATCTCGAGGATGACGAGGTCCACCCACCGGGTCCGGAACGTCGCCAGCATCTCAGCCGCCCGCTCGGCGACGACCACCTGGCGGTTGGCCTTCTCCAGCACCCGCTGGTAGAGGCGGGCCAGGACGACGTCGTTGTCGAGGATCAGCACCGTTCGTTGCCGCGCCGCAGGGACGGTGACCGCGTTCAGCACCGCGTACAGCAACCGGTCGACGACGGCCGGGAAATCGGCGCCCGAGGTATCCCGGACCGCGCGGGCGGCGGTCTCGATGCCGGGGAACCCGTATTTGGCGCTCGAACCTTCGAGCGTCGCCGCGAGCCGCTTGATCGACGCGGCTGACGTGCCGTCGGCGGAGAGGGCGGCGCGGGCCGATTCCAGCGCGTCCACGTACGTGGCCAGGGTCTGGATCCAGCGGTCAGTGCCCTCGGCCGCCACGGCCACTACCTCGGCCTGGCCGGGAGCCGGGCCGGAGCGCCTAACGTCCGGAACGTGGCCTGCATCGCGCCGAAGAGCGGCTTCCGCTCCTGGTGCCAGGTCGGCTCCTCCCACGGCGCCCAGGTCCACGACAGGGCGTCGCCGCTCTCGCCGCAGCCGACCGTCGTGCCGGGCGCGCCGTCGGGGCCGTAGCTCTGGAGCACGAACCGGAAGCCGTCGGTGGCCACGCCGGCCGGCCCGCCGCCGGCATCCATCCCGTGAAGAACCGTTCTGGACGAGGGATCGAGGACATGCAGCATGCCCCACGGGAGGCGGACTTCGATCACCCCGGTGGCGGGATCAGCGTACCAGTCGGCCAGGGTGTTGTCCCGCTGGCGGGCAAAGAGCAGCCGGTTCCGCTGGTAGCGCTCCGCCGGATAGACGGTGCCGTCGCGACCGATCCGGGAACGGTTCGTCTCCACGGTGAGACTGTCCCATCGGAGGTCGTCATGGGCGGCGCTTTGCCAGGGCCGGTTGTAGACCTGCATCGACTGCGGGGGCTCGCTGCCCGGAAGCGGGACCGACTTGTAGAGGTTGTAGGGCTGGTCGATCAGCACCTGGCTCGTGGCCGGACCGGCAAGGTCGACGGCGAACTCGAGGCCCACGGAACACCGGGCGCCGGTGTGCGGCAGACGGCGCGCGCCAAGATCCCGGCGGTAGGTGTCGATCCCGATCAGGTACCGGGCCTTGTCCCAGTTGAGCGACCCCGCATCGAGGCGGAGGTAGACGTATGCCTCGTCCGACGTGACCCGGAAGCTCCGGAGCGTGAGCGGCGACCGGGAGTCGAGCGCCGCCTGTGCTCGCCAGAGGACGGTGCGGTCGGGCCAGTCGCGACCGTCGCCGTCGATCACCACGCTCGAATCCTTGCGGCCGGGCCGCATCGCGAGGATGCCGTAGTTCTGTTCGGCGTCGAGCGGGTTCAGCCAGAGCCGGTTCCGCTCGAGCGGGTTCTCGAAGTCGATCACCACCCAGTTCTTCTTGAACCACTCGTCGATGATCGCGAACAGCACCGCCCCCGCGGCGCCGGCGGCGTGGATGTCACGGGTCAGCCGGGCGTCGATCGCGGCCTGTTCGGTTTCGGAGTGGCCGCCGTGGTTCCAGCCTTGGGGCTGGACGTGGGCGTTGCCCCGGGATGACGGCACGCCGTATTCCGAGATCACCACCGGCATCGCGCCGTGGTGCTCGACGAGTTCGTGGAGATAGCCGTAGTAGGCGCTCGGTCCCTCGGGCGATCGGGCCCGGGCGTAGCCGGGATCGAGGACCATGAAGTCGGGGTAGTACGGATAGGCGTGGTAGGACGCGAAGGTCCCGGCCGGATTGGCGGCGCTCGGCCGCATCAGCAGGGCGTCGAGGCCGATCGCGTCGTTGTCGAATTCCCTGGGCTGCTCGGGGAGTTTCCACTTCCGGAGCCGGGATTCCTCTTCGCGGGTGCTCTCGGTCGGATGGTGGAGCGGATCGAGCGTGGGCCAGTTGGTGTACGCGATCGGGCGGATGGCGTTGTAGCGCTCAGCCTCGTACGAGAGGAGAAAGTCGCACTCTTCGGCGAGCCAGACCTCGGTGGCATGTCCGGACCCGACCTGGATGAAGCGGCCCCGGAACGAGGTCCGGTCGGGATGGAGCCGCGAGTACTCGACCACCGAGTAGGGTTCCCACTCGCGGCCGATGATGTAGGCCAGCACCCACCGTGATACGTCGGCCAGGTAGCGGCCTGAGGCGTGTCCGGGCCGCGGGTCAATGGCGGCGTGCCCGTGCAGCAGATCGACGACCCGGCGGGCCTCGGTGCGGAACTCTTCGCGCCAGGCGGGATCGTCGTACTGTTCCTCGAGGGTGCCCGGCGGGAGTTCGGTCCAGACGCCGTGAATCAGGCGGAGAATCCGGTCGGGGTGGCGCCGGTTCCAGTCGGCGAGGGCGCGGTAGAAGTGCGGCGGGTGAATGGTGTAGACCCGCACGGTGTTGGCACCCATGTCGGCGGCCAGCTCGAGCCACTGGTCGTAGGTACCGTCGTCGGGCGGAAATTCGGACGGATGCTTGCCCGGCAGCGCCGCGCCGATGTTCACGCCCTTGATCCAGAACGGGCTCCAGCCCCGACCCGAGGGGATTTCGAAGATCCGGTTGCCGGTGCGGGCGTCGGTGCGGAGCGCGGCCGGCCTGAGGACGGGCGGCAGCGGCGTCGCGGTCGGCCGCGAGCTCGAGTCGCCGAGGCGGGCGGCGTACCAGCGGACCAGCGAATCGGCGGGGAAACGGCGGGCCGCGTCGCGAAAGTAGCCGCGGGCCGCCTCGAGATCGCCGGTCCGGTAGGCCGCCATGCCGATCCCGGTCAGGGCATCGTAGTTCCCGGGCAGGACGGTGAGGGAGCGGGCGAGATGCTGGCGAGCGGCCGGGAGTTCGCCGCGCCGCATCGCCACGTATCCGAGGCCGGCCTGAGCGCCAGGATCGTCAGGGCAGCGATCGGCCACCCGATTGAACGCGGCTTGGGCCGAGTCCATCTGGGTGGCGCGATAGAAGCTCCAGGCTCGGTCGAGTTGGGCCGATAATCCACGGGGCAGGGGCACGCAATCTGCAACCCGGGCCGTTTGGCCCCACGATCGGGTCGGCGCCGCGCCCGTCACGAGGCCGAGAACCACGCTCCAACGGACCGACTTGAAGGCTGATGGGATTCGCACAAGTGAAAGCAAATGCTACGGTTGCGATTATTCCACCCTGCCGGGTCGGGCTTCGGTGGCGGGGCCCGGTCCGGGGCCTGATCTTGGGGCTCATCCTGGGCCTTGGGGCGCAGGCCGCGCCGTTGCTGGCGCAAACCCCGGTCGATCGGTTCGAGACGCTGGTCCAGACGGCCGACGGGGCATGGCGCGGCGGACGGTTCGGCGAAGCCCGCACCGCCTACGAGCAGGCCCTCGCGATCGACTCCGTCGGCTCGTCGCGGGCGGTCTACCGGCTGGCGGTCATGTTGTCGTGGGACGGGATGCTGGCCCGGGCGATTCCCCTCTTCCAGCGATATACCCGTCTTGAACCCCGGGACGAGGAAGGCCGGATCGCGCTGGCCAAGGCTCTGGCCTGGAACGGCCAGACAACCGCTGCCGTCGTGGTCTACGACTCGATTCTCGGCCGCGATCAGACCTACCGCGACGCGGCCCTGGGCGCGGCGCTCACGATGGCATGGGCCGGCCGCTTCGCCGAGGCGGTGGGCCGCTACGATCACTGGCTGGCCGGCAATCCGAAGGACGTCGAGGCGGAACTGGCCCGGGCGCGAGCCCTGGCGTGGTGGGGCCGGTTGGCCGAGGCGGAGCGGACCTATGGCGCGATTGCCAAGCGGGGTGAGCGGCTCGAGGGGTACAAGGGGGTAGCCCTCGTGGCCGCCTGGCGGGGAGACCTGGGCCGGAGCGAATCACTCTGGCGGATGGTGACCGAGCGCGCCCCCAAGGATCCTGAAGGCTGGGTTGGGCTGGCGCAGGTGTTCCGCTGGACTGGCCGGCCCGATGACGCCCGTGACGCGCTGCAGCGGGCCCTGGCGGCGGATCCCAAGAACCAGGACGCCGCGCAGCAGCTCCGCTGGGTCCGGGCCGACCTCGCACCGGCGTTCGAGCCTGGGGTGTCGGCGACGTGGGACAGCGACAAGAACCGGAGCGTGCTGGTGAACGCGTCGGCGAGCCTCAGGCCGTTTCGCCGGGGACGCTTCACCGTGGCGGCCGGCCGGCGGGCCGCTGAGTTCGGATCGACCGACGGAACCTCGGCGACCGGGCGGGCCATCCTCCGGCTCCATCTGGGTCGGGCGTGGACGGTGGTCGGTGATGCCGGCGCCACCCGCACGTCGAGCGGCCCCGCCGGGGCGACCGAGGTCCGGACCAAGCCGATCGGGGGTGTGGTCGCGACGGTCCGGATCGGCTCGCGGCTCACCCTCGGCGGCAATCTGCGGAAGAGCGTCTTCGACGAGACGGTCCGGCTGATGGAGAGCGGGGTCCTGGTCCGGAGCGCCGGGGTGGAGGGCGATCTCCGCCTGACTGGCCGGCTGGGCCTGGCCGGCGGGGCCGAGCGGGCCTCGCTGCGCGGCGGGTCGGCGCCTAACGAACGGCGCTCGGGGTTCGCCGCGCTTCGATGGCGGCCGCGCCGGACCTTCACCGGGTCTCTGGCGGGCCGGACCTTTGGGTACGATCGGACGCTGACGGACGGGTACTTCTCGCCGTCACGGTTCCAGCTGGCTGAAGCGGTGGTGCGCTGGTCGCCGGGCCGCGACCTTGGCTGGGGTGCCCTGGTCGAAGGCGGCCTGGGCGCCCAGCGGGTTCGCCCCGCGGGCGGCGCCTGGGACACCAAGGGTACCCAGCGGATCGCGGTGGGCATCGTGTTCCGGCCCGGGCCGGGGTCCGAAATCGGGGCGGACTATGCCTTCTCCAACGTCTCGTCGAACACCACCGGCCCGGTGGGTGGCTCCGTCTACCAGAGCCGGATGGTGAGCCTGCGGGTCCGTTTGATCTGGTAGGGGCTTTCCGCCGGCGCGGCCTTGCCATTCCCCTCCGTGGCCAATAGCCTCATGGCCATGCGAACCATCCCCCATTTCATCGGCGGCCGGGAAACCCCCGGCCGCTCCGGACGCCGTGGCCCGGTGTTCAATCCGGCCACGGGCGAACAGCAGGCCGAGGTCGACTTTGCCTCGGCTGAAGAGGTGGATCAGGCGGTGGCGATTGCCGCGGCCGCGGCCCGGGCCTGGGGTGCTTCGCCGCTGGGGAAGCGGGCCGACGTGTTCTTCCGATTTCGGCAGATCCTGGTCGACCGGAAGGCGGAACTTGCGGACCTGGTGAGCAGCGAGCACGGCAAGGTGCCGGGCGACGCGGCCGGTGAGGTCGCGCGCGGGATCGAGAATGTCGAGTTCGCGGCCGGCATTCCGCATCTGCTGAAGGGCGAGTACAGCGAGGGCGTTTCCACCGGGGTTGACGTCTATTCGATTCGGCAGCCGCTCGGCGTGGTCGCGGCGATTACTCCGTTCAACTTCCCGGCGATGGTGCCGCTCTGGATGATTTCCAACGCCATCGCCTGCGGCAATGCGGTGGTGCTCAAGCCTTCGGAGAAGGATCCGTCCGGACCGGTCCTGCTGGCCCGGTGGCTCGAGGAAGCCGGGCTTCCGGCCGGGGTCCTGAACGTCGTCCATGGTGACAAGGTGGCGGTGGACCGCCTGCTTGAACACCCGGACATCGCGGCGGTGAGTTTCGTCGGCTCGACGCCGGTGGCCCGGGCGATCTACCAGCGGGGTACCGCGGCGGGGAAGCGGGTCCAGGCGTTAGGCGGCGCCAAGAACCACATGGTGGTCCTGCCGGACGCCGACATGGATGCCGCCGCCGACGCCGCGGTGAGCGCGGCCTACGGCTCGGCCGGCGAGCGGTGCATGGCGATCTCGGTGGTGGTGGCGGTGGGTGACGCCGGCGACCGGCTGGTGCCGGCCATCGCGGCCCGGCTTCCCAAGGTCCGGGTCGGTCCGGGCACCGACCCCAAGGCCGAGATGGGGCCGCTGATCACCCGAGAGCATCGAGACAAGGTGGCGTCCTACCTCGATCTGGCGGCGCGCGAGGGGGCGTCGGTGGTGGTTGACGGGCGGAAGCAGATCATTGCCGGCAACGGGTTTTTCCTCGGGGTCTCGCTGATCGACCGGGTGACCGCCTCGATGGCCGTATATAAGGATGAGATATTCGGGCCGGTGCTCGGGGTGGTGCGGGTCGCCAGCTACGACGACGCGCTGGAGCTGGTGAACGGCAATCTCTACGGCAACGGCACCGCCATCTTCACCCGCGACGGCGGGGCGGCCCGGCGGTTCCAGCACGACGTCACCTGCGGCATGGTCGGCATCAACGTCCCCATTCCGGTGCCGGTGGCGTACTTTTCGTTCGGCGGGTGGAAGGCATCCCTGTTCGGGGATACCCACATCTACGGGCCGGACGGCGTCAAGTTCTACACCCGCGGCAAAGTCATTACCAGCCGCTGGCCCGACCCGGCCACCAGCCAGATCGATCTCGGCTTCCCCCAAACCCGTTAGGCATCGGAGCGTTCCCCGTGACCGTTACCAACACTGGCCTCATCCCGGCGTCCAAGTCCAACGCGGAAGGCACCGCGGCCGATCGGAAGTACGTCTTCCACTCATGGTCCGCCCAGGGGCAGATCAGCCCGGTGCCGATCGCCGGCGGGGAGGGCAGCTGGTTCTGGGATACCGACGGCAAGCGCTATCTCGACTTCTGCTCGCAGCTGGTCAACCTCAATCTGGGGCACCAGCATCCCCGCCTGGTCCAGGCGATCAAGGACCAGGCCGAGAAGCTCTGCACGGTGGCGCCCAGCTTTGCCAATGACGCCCGGACCGAAGCGGCCCGTCTGATCATCACGCATGCGCCGAAGGGGCTCGAGCGGGTCTTCTTTACCAATGGCGGGGCCGAGGCGATCGAGAACGCCATCCGGATGGCCCGCCTGCACACGGGCCGGCACAAGATCCTGACGGCCTATCGCGGCTACCACGGCGCCACGGCCGCCGCCCTCGCGGCCACCGGCGAACCGCGCCGGTGGGGGAGCGAGCCCGGGATTCCCGGGATCGTGCGTTACTTCGGGCCGTATCCGTACCGGTCGAGCTTCCATTCGACCTCGCCGGAGCAGGAGACCGAGCGGGTGCTCCAGCACCTCGAAGAAGTGGTCATGTTCGAGGGGCCGAAGAACATCGCCGCGATTCTGTTCGAGACCGTGACCGGCACCAATGGCGTGCTCGTTCCTCCGCCCGGCTACCTGGCCGGCGTG
>JANXXJ010000103.1 GCA_025350665.1 Gemmatimonadota bacterium
GGGGGCATGGCGCCCTTCGCCACGATCTGGGCGACCGTCGCGGCGGTCGCCGCGTCGAGTACCGGGGGGCCGGGTTTGAAGAGGCCCAACTGGAAGGAGGGCTGCTCCGGGTGTTGGACCGTGAGCCAGCGATAATCTCCGTTCCGGACGTCCGCATGGACCCGGAATCCCACCTGGTCGACATAGAACGCCAGCGCTTCATCCTGGTCCCGCACATACAGCCCGACGACCCCGACACCCTGACTCATGGAACGCTCCGTGGTTTGGTCCCCGACAGCTTAAGGTCCCCCTGCCGGCGCCGCTTCTCCGAAACTGCCAAGGTCAGGTCGGGCCGGTGGGCCGCCCGGACCACGCACCCGGGGACCCGCGCCAGCCCCAGCGACCCAGCGGGGGCCCGCGCCCGGCAGGCACTGGGGGAGTGGCCCGTGATGTCGCGGAAGGTCCGCCCGAAGGTGCCGAGGCTGTCCCAGCCGGTCTGGAAGGCGATCTGGGTGATGGGCTGATCGGTGTCGCGGAGCAGGGCGGTGGCCCGCTCGATCCGGCGGGTGAGCAGATACCGGTGGGGCGGGAGGCCAAACGCCTGTTTGAACGAACGGGCAAAGTGCGCCTCGGAGACGCCGCTCACCAGAGCCAGACGCCGGACCGGCCACCGCTCATGCGAGGCGGCGTCGATCCGATCCTTCGCCCGGAGCAGGCGGCGGAGGAGTTCGGGACCCTGACTAGCGGAGCGCACGGCCATCGTTCCGGAACTTCGGGACGGACGGCCGGGCAGTCAACCGACGCCCCTCCCCGAGAACCGTTCACCGGTCCCTGGGCGTAAGGCGCACCGCCACCCGGGTAGTAATCGGCGCCCCGTAGGCCGACGTCACCTCGAGCGTCCAGAGCCCCGCCCGGAGCGGCGTCACCAGCACGTCCATCGCTTCCCCGGCGCCGAGTACCTGGTCGGCCGCCTTCTCGCTCCGACGCTCCAGAGGATAGTCGGCCCCATCCTTGGCCACCGGCGTCCAGCGCCCGACGGCGTCCCCATCGAGGAGCCGTACCTGCTTCCGGGTCACGGCCCCGATACTGATGAACCGGAGCCGATACGTCACCCCCACGGTCAGCTCGATCGGCATGGGCTCACTTCGGCCGTTGATCATCGGCGGGGGGGTGCGGGCGACCAGTGAATCGGCTGTCGAATCGGCCAGGACGATGACGCGCTCGGGGGTCGCGGCCCGGGCGTCCCGCGGGCGGACGATCAGCGCACCGTAGAGCCCGCCCATGAGCTGGGCCAGTTCGCCGGCGTGGGTGTGGTAGATGAAGGTGCCGGCCCGGGGCGGCGTCAGGTGCGCGACGAAGGAATCACCGGGCGCGATGATCGGCGCCAGGCGGTGGCCGGAGCCACTCCACCCGGCCACACCATCGAAGTAGCTCTCGATTTCCATCCCGTGCCAGTGGACCGCCGTTGGCAGCCGGCTTCGGTTCACGACCGTGATCGCGGTTGGTTCTCCCTGCCGGAGTTCGAGGGTGGAGCCCGGCAGCTCGAGCGAGTCGGCCGCCGGCTCCCGCCGGCCGCGCTGGAGCACGTAGGCCAGTGACGGCGCCCCGCCGCCTGGGACCGCTCGCTCCGTCACAAAAAGTCGGAGGCGCCGCCGAGCCCGAGTGGGGGAAACGGCCGAGGCAACGGTGGGGCGCACCGTAATGGCGGTGACCAGTCCCGCCATGACGTCGGTGGCCGTGGCGTGGTTGGGGTGGGAAACCCTGGCATCGCCGAGCCGAAGGGCCTCGTCGATGTGGTTGATGGTGTGGCAGTGGAAGAGCCAGTTGCCCGCGCGTGCGGCCGCCCACGCCATGGTCATGGTGCTGCCGGGCGAGAGATACTCGGTGACCGCAACCCGCGACCCCGCCGCGAGGGCCGTGTCCGCGAACGGCGTGCCCCGCGAACGGACGTCGAAGTAGGTGCCGTGCAGGTGCATCGGGTGCGAGTGCTGGCTCAGGTTGAGCACCCGCCAGCGGACCGAGTCCCCCTGATTGTATTCGAGGCGCTCGGTGAAAGGCCACGAGCGGCCGTTGATCGCGTACACCTGCCCGGGCCCGTACGGCGACGCCAGGTTGCGGACGGAATCGTCCCACGCGGTGATGACGAGGATGCGTTCCCGGGCATTGGCCGCGCGCGAGTCGGTCCCCGCCGGATCGACGATGAAGGCCGCCATCAGCTGCGAGTCGCCCCGCCTGGCAAAGATCGTCGGCCCGCCGGTGGTGCGCGCAAAGTAGGCGTAGGTCCCGGCGCGCCGCGCCACGAATCGCACTTCGCCCACCTCACCCGGGGCGAGGACCACGGAATCGGGCCCGGCTTCGTGGTCGTGGAGCCCATGCACCACGGCGCGTTGGGCGAGAGTGTTCCGGACCGTCAGGTTGAGGCGCGTACCGTCCGGGACCCGGATGAGCGGCCCGGGGATCGACGCTTCGCCGCCCGCCACGGCAAATGCCGGGACCTGGACGGCCAACCCGTCTGGAGTGTTGGGATGCCAGGTGGCCGGCCTCAGTTCGAGGGCCAGGGTGTACTCGCCGTCCCGGAGCACGCCGGCAATGGCACGA
>JANXXJ010000119.1 GCA_025350665.1 Gemmatimonadota bacterium
GCCTCGGACGGATTCCGTCAGCAGAGTGCGTCCCTGGCCAATCAGTGGTCGGTCGCGGCGAACCGGGTTCTGTCGACCCGCTGGCTCCTCAAGCTGCGATACTTCGGCGCCGCGAGTCCCCGGGCCCGCAACGCCGGTGCCCTGACCCTGGCAGAGCTGACCGCGAACCGCGACAGTGCCGCGGCGAACAACCTCCTCCGCGGTGCGGACAAGGACGTCTCGCAGCATCAGGTGGGCGCCACGATTTCCCAGGCGGACGAGCGGGGCAATACCGTCGAAGCGACCGTGTTCGGCCTGATCCGGAACCTCGAGAACCCGCTCGCCACAGCACCCTCCGGGCCGACCGGACCGACGGTCGGAACCTGGAGCGGTATCGACCGAGTGGCCGGCGGGGCGCGGTTCACCGCCCAGCGCCGGCTCGCCCCGCAGGTGCGTCTGGGGTTCGGCGCCGACCTCCAGACCATGCGAGACGATCGCATCAACCGGCGGAGCGTTCGCGGCGTACCCAGCGACACGGTCGTGGCCGACCAGCGGGAAACCGTCACCGAAGCCGGCCCGTTCGCGAGCCTCCACATCGAGCCGAGTGACCGCGTCACCATCCTGGCGGCGGGCCGGTACGACCAGGTGCGCTTCCGGGTCGCTGATCACTACCTCAAAGACGGCGTCGATCAGAGCGGCGAGCGGTCCATGAACGCGGCGAGCGGGAGCCTTGGCCTCAACTGGCGCCTGGGGCCCGCCGTTGCGGTCTACGGCTCGGTCTCCAGTGCCTTTGAAACCCCAACGACAACCGAACTAGTGAACCAGTCGAATGGCACCGTCGGGTTCAACACCGCCCTCGGCCCCCAGCGTACCCTGAACGTGGAGCTGGGCGGCCGGACCACCGGCTCGGTCACCACCAGCCTGGCGGTGTATAGCGCCCGAATCACTGATGCACTGGTGCAGGCCCGGGAGCGGGACGGAAGGGCCTTCTTCGAGAATGCGGGACGCCTGACGATCCGGGGAATCGAGGCCGGAATCGGACTCCACCCGACCAGTCGGACCATGCTGACCCTGAGCTACACCCACACCGACGCCCGGTTCGGTCGCTATCTCGTCCGGAACGGCGCCACGACCGACACCCTCGACGGCCGCCAGGTGCCCGGCGTCCCCCGCCACGTGTTGCGCGGTGTGGCATCGGCCGGCCTGGGTCCGGTGAGGATCGAATGGGATCAGCAGATCGTCTCCCGGTACTTTGCCGACGACCGGAACACCCTCGCCGCACCTGGGTGGGGCGCAGGCGTAACCTCGGTCCGCATCCACTGGGCTCGGCCCGGCAATGGAGGAACAAGCCTCGCCCCTTTCATCGGAGTGAACAACATCTGGGACCGGCGCTACGTGGCGGCCGTCACGGTCAATGGATTCGGGGGCAGAGTGTTCGAACCAGCGCCGGGGCGGTGGGGATACGCCGGCGTCGACGTCCGGCTGGGGAAGCGGACTTAAAGCACCGACACCGGGTCCCGGTCGATCACCACCCGGGACCCCTCCCTGGCCTCGAGCCGGGGCGCCGCATAGCGGACGATCCTGCCTAACGCGTGGTCCGGCCCCTTGAGCAGCAGGTGCCAGCGGAACCGGTCCTTCACCTTCTCGATCGGACACGGCGCCGGACCCAGCACCGCGACCGGAAGCCGGTGGTGCGCCACCAGCGCGCCGATCCAGTCGGTCACCCTCGAGCACTCCAACTGCACCCGTTTGGCATCGGTCCCCGACACCAGGACGTTCACCAGCGCGATCGCTGGCGGGTACGGCGGGTCGTCGCGACCGGCTCGTTCCGCCGCCCAGAAGCCTTCCGTATCGTGTTTCGCCGCAAACCGGAGGGCCGGATGGTCCGGATTTCGGGTCTGGACCAGGACCCGTCCGCCCTTGGGCCCCCGCCCCGCCCGCCCCGCCACCTGCGTTATCAGCTGAAAGGTCCGCTCGGCCGAGCGGAAATCGGGGAGGTGGAGCCCGGTATCGGCATCGACCACGCCGACCAGCGTCACGTTGGGAAAGTCGATCCCCTTGGCCACCATCTGGGTGCCGACCAGGATATCGACCTCCCCTCTGCCGACCCGGTCCAGAATCTTGTGGTGAGACCATTTCGCCCCGGTCGTATCAAGGTCCATCCGGGCGATCCTCGCCCCGGGCATCCGTTCGGCCACCACCTGCTCGACCTGCTGAGTACCGATGCCAAGGGGCCGATGAACCGGATGACCGCAACTCCCGCAACTCGGTTCGGCCGCCGTCGTATACCCGCAGTAGTGGCACTTGAGGACCGCCGGACTCCGGTGGAGCGTGAGCGAGATGGTACAATGCGGGCACATCTTCACGGTGCCGCAGCCGGGACACTGGAGAAAGGCGGCGAAGCCGCGCCGGTTGAGCAGCAAGAGCGCCTGTTCCTTCCGGGCGAGGGTTCGGCCGAGGGCGTCGTCGAGCGCCACCGACCACGGCACCCCCCCGACTCCCTTCACGCGCTCGGCCGTCCGCATGTCGATCAACTCGACCGGCGGGAGCGGGCGGGCCTCGATCCGGTCCGGCAACCGGACCATCGCCAGCCGGCCGTCGAGGACCTCCGCCGCCGTCTCGAGACTCGGTGTGGCGCTGCCCAGCACCAGCCGCGCACCCTCGAGCCGGCAGCGGACCCGGGCCACGTCACGGGCGTGATAGCGGGGTGCCTCGCCGTTCTTGTAGGTCGCCTCGTGCTCCTCGTCCACCACAACGAAGCCTAACGGCGACACCGGGGCGAAGATCGCCGACCGCGGTCCCACCGCCACCCGGCGCTCGCCCCGCCGGAGCGCCCGCCAGGCGTCAGCCCGTTCTCCCTCGGACAACGCACTGTGCAGCACGGCGACCTGATCACCGAACATCCCGCGCACCCGGCTCACGGTCTGCGGCGTCAGGCCGATCTCCGGGACCAGGATGATCGCGCCAAGGCCGGATTCCACCGCCCGGCGAATCGCCTCGAGGTACACCAGCGTCTTCCCGCTCCCGGTCACGCCGAACACCACGCCGCCCTGTCCCGCCTCGAGCGCCTCAAGGTGCGCCACCGCCTCGCGCTGCGGTCCCGACAGAGCGCCCGGGGGCGGACTGGCGTCCATGGCTTTGAACGGATCGCGATAGCGCTCGATGTCGATCGCCCGAGCGAAGCCCGCCTCGACCAGACTGGCAATCACCGCCTGGCTGAACTTGAGGCTGCCGCGCAGGTGCTCCACCGCCAGCGGTGCCGCCGCCTGCTCCAGCGCTTCATAGAGGGCGCGCTGCCGGGGACGTTTCGCAAACCGTTCCTCCCGTTCCAGCAGGCCCAGCGGCTCGCCGGCCAGTTCGAAGGCCCGGAAGGTGGCGGTCGCCGCGTCGGTCGCGGGAGGTACGACATCGATCGCCAAAGCGCCCACCCGCATCAAGCGGTCGGCTGCGCTCCACAGGGGCTTCTTGAGCGCCCGTTCCGCCGCCCGAATCGGCGCCCGGCCACCGTGCCGTTCGAGCCACTGGAGAAGATCGCCGGCCGTCCCCCCCATCCGGGCCCGGTCGCGAATCTCGAGCATCACCTCGGACTCGCCCCAGAGCGGCCCGGGGAGCATGGCCTTCAGCGTGACGCCGATCGGCGAGCCGTAATACCCCGCCATCCACTGGGCCGTCTTGAGCAGCGGGTCCGGCAATGCAGGCGCCTCGTCGGGTGCGGCCAGCACTTCACGGGCGGCCATGGCCGGGGCCTGATCGTCCACCGCCACGACGATGCCGACCATCTCACGGCGACGGACCGGGACCACAACCCGGGCGCCCGGCACGACCCGGTCGGCCAGGGCCTCGGGAATCGCGTAGCTGTAGGGCGTCGGAACCGGCAACGGCAGGGCGACGTGAGCGAAAAGCGGCGGCATCGGGCGGGAATGTAGTCGAGCCGGCAACTCCCATGGGGGAGCGGCCGGCTCGGCTCGGAGTCCGGACGACCGGCGATCAGGCTCGGAGCGTCACACCGAGCCCGGGGCCGGTCGGCAGATGGATCTTGCCGCCGTCGATAGTCGCGCCGGCGTACGGGTCCTGCGCCAGCAGCGCGGCCCCGTCGAGATCCGCGATATCGACCAGCGGGGTGAAGTGGGCCGCCGCGGTAATCGCAATCGATGTCTCCAGCATGCACCCGACCATCACCATCATATGGTTAGCCCGCGCGATCGCGATCATCCGAAGGGCTTCTCGGAGACTGCCCGTCTTGGCCAGCTTGATGTTGATCCCGTCGACCAGTCCCACCAGCCGGGGGATGTCGTTGGCAACCAGGCAACTCTCGTCCACAATGACCGGAATCTTCGACGCCTTGGCCACCGCCGCGAGCCCGTCGATGTCGTCGGGCATGAGCGGCTGTTCGAGCACCGTGACGCCGAACTCCTCCAGCACGGGCAGCATCCGAATCGCCTGCTTCCGGGTCCAGCCGCAGTTGGCGTCGACCCGGAGTTCCCGATCCGTCACCTCGCGGATCGCCTGGAGGATCTCCATGTCATTGTCGAGGCCGAGCTTGATCTTGAGGATCGGATACTGCTCGGCTTCACGGACCTTCTTCTTGATCATCTCGGCGGTGTCGATTCCGATCGTGAAGGTGGACATGGGCGCCTTGGCGGCGTCGAGCCCCCAGAGCTTCCATATCGGTACGCCGAGCCGTTTGCCGACCAGGTCGTGCAAGGCAGTGGACAGCGCCGCTCGAACGGAATTGTTCCCGATCAACTGCCGTTCCATCGCCCGTTCGGCATCCTCGAGCTGGAACGCATCGGTCGGCATTACCGGGGCGTAGGCGTCGAGGGCCGCGAGCGCAGTCTCGACCGTCTCCCCGTAGAACATCTGCGGGGTCGCCTCGCCCCAGCCTTCGAGCCCGTCGTGATCGATGACCTTGACCAGCACGGTGCGGTAGGTGTCCCGGCTGCCGCGCGCGATCTTGAAGGGGTATTTGGTCTTGATGGTGAGGATTTCGGCTTCGATCCGGAGACGGGACACGGAAGACCTCGCAAGATTGAGAACGATGCGCCCCCAAGGGGGGCGTCCACATTGTATACAAATCCAGCCGCAACTTACCGCGCCGGATCCAAGCCTGCCAAGCCCGGCGCCAGCTAGGGCGCGAGGGCCCGGACCACGGCGAGCACCCCGTCGGCCACCCGACTGGGCACGTACCCGCCCTCCAGCAGGGCAGCGAGGGGCGCATCGGGGAACTCCGTTCGAAGCCGGTCGATCCAGACGCCGTAGTGCTCCGGCTCCAACGTGAAGCCTCCGAGCAGGTCGCCCTGCATGGAATCAAAGCCGGCCGAGATGAGGATCGCGTCAGGGCGCCAATCGCGGGTGGCGGCCATGACCGAACCCCAGAGTGCCTCCACGTAGCGCTGCGGCGCGAGCCCGGCCCGCATCGGCAGGTTGAACACGTTCCCGGCTCCGCACTCGTTCGCGGCTCCACTGAACGGCCAGTGCGGCCACTGGTGCATGGAAATGAACCGGATCGATGGATCGGACTCGACCAGGGCCTGGGTGCCATTGCCGTGATGGACGTCCCAGTCCACGATCAGCACCCGGTCCGCCCCGAGCGCCTGAGCTTCGCGGGAGGCAATCACGATGTTGCCCAGCAGGCAGAACCCCATCGGCCGGTCGGCCAGGGCATGGTGGCCCGGTGGGCGAATCGCAGCGAAGGCCGGGCGCCCCTCGAGGCTCGAGTGCACGGCCGCGAGGGCGGCCCCCACGGCGCCGAGCGCGGCATCCCAGCTCCGGGCATTGGCGCCGGTGTCCGCATCGAGGCGGCCGCCGCCCTGGCGGATGAAGGCCTCGAGCGAGTCGAGGTATTCAGCTGGGTGGACCCGGAGAATCGGAGCGGCCGGCGCGACCGGCGCCGCATGCCACGCAGCCGGAGCAGCCGCGATAATCGCGGCCTTCACCGCTTGTAGCCGGGCCGGCGCCTCCGGATGGCCGGACCCCGCGGAATGCTCGAAGCAGGCCGGATGCGAGAACACCGGGCAAATGGCGCCTGACTGCCCATCCGCCCGGGACATTGCTGCTACCTGACCGCGCTCCGCCGCCGCGCCAAGACCACGATCCCGGCGTTCGGAACGATCCCGGCTTGCGCGACCGTGGTCTCACCCTCACTGACCTCCGCACCTCGGAACTTCAGCAGGTAGTCGGTCGCTGGCCGGCAGACCTTCGCCTGCGCCAGGGCCTGAGCCTTGACATCCGCCACCCGCGCCGCGGGCGGCACGTTGAGAGCGATTTCGTCCCAGGTATCCAGGACGGTGACACGCACCGGGATCGAGTTCATGCGGCCTTCCGGGGGAGCGTCTGGAGAAACCGGCCGACCGCCTGATCGAAGAACAGCGTGGAGGCCCGGACCCGCTGGCCCTGGTCGCCGGCGATGATCGCGATGGCGATCTCTTCGCCACCCTGGCCCCGGAGCGTCAGGAACGACGGGCCTTCCTTCTCCGGATATGCGGCCGTGTTGGGCACCCGCTCCGAAAAGAAGGCCTTGGCCAAGGCGATGACGTCGCCGGCCGAGAGGGACGTGACCGTTTCGTGAACCATGGGTGCGCCTTCAGAACTTGAAGATGGTGAGGCCGGTCGGCTGCGCCGGGATGGCGATCGTGCTGACCACCTTGCGGGTGGCGAGATCGACGACATCGATGGCACCCGGATCCGAGCCGATCGACTCCTGCGAGACGTAGGCGACTTTGCCGTCCGGCGAGAAAGCCACCCCGTGCACGATCTTCTTGGTGGTCTTGATCCGGGCCAGTTCGGTCATGGCCTTGAGGTCGAGGATGCTGAAGCTTTGGTCCTTCTTATTGGTTACAATGCCGATCGACCCGTCGGGCGAGGGCTCGACGTTGTAGGCACCGACCCCAACCGGAATTTCCTTGATGAGCGTGAGCGCGGTCGCGTCCCACACCTGGACTTCGTTCCCGTAGTTGCAGGCCACGTACAGCGTCTTGTCGTCCGGCGACACCGATACGAACGTGCCGGCACATTCCTTGGCGAGAATCCCGGTCTGCTCGGGCGGTGTGGGCGACGAACCGGCCGAGGGCGGCGCATGGTTCATGGCGGCGTGGTCCATGCCGGCCATGTTCATGTTGTGCCCCTTCCCGATTTTGACCCGACGGGTGATCCCGAAGGTATTGGTGTCGATTTCAAGGATCTCGTCACTGTTCATGCAGGAGACGTAGGCGAACGTCCCGGCGTGATTCACTTTGACGCCGTGGGGCATGTCGCACGCCGGGAGGTCGGTGATCTTCGCCATGGTCGGGACGTGGACGATCGACACCACGTTGGTCCGGGGCCGGTCGCCGTGGAAATCGGAATTGGCCACGAACGCGAACTCGCCGTCCGGCGTCACGGCAATCGTCGTCGGGAACATTTCGACCGTGGCTCTCCCCATCACCGAATCGGTGCGGGCATCGAAGCGCCACAGCGTCCCGAAGGGCACCCCGTGGGCGATGGTCACGAAGTAGGACTTCATGTCCGGCGCCATGGTGATGTTGTGCGGGCCGTCGATATCGGCCGGCATGATGCCGACCGGCACCACCCGGTCCACCACCAGCCCGTTCCCCTGGGGCCTGAGCCAAGTGACGATGTCACCCGATTCGCTCACAATGCCGACTTTGTACCGGGGTTCCTGGGCCGCCAAAGACGCCGCTGCCAGCACGGCCAACGCTCCCGCCATCAGACCTCGAACCATGGACTGCTCCCTTCCGACTTCACCGCTCCACCGACGCCCAGACTTCGTGCTGGTCCGGCGTGGGGAACTTGAGTAGATCGACCAGCTTGGGTGGCCGCACCAGCACCAGAATCACCTCGCCCGCCGGTGGGTCCTCGAGCCCCTGAACCGACAGAAACGCCGGGGGAAATACCTCCACCGGTACATCGACCCGATACCGGACCCCGGCCCACGGGAACCGCACCGTGCCATGCGATCCTTCGATTTCAATAAAATAGTCGTCTTCCACCCGAAACACGCCGCCAGCCAGCCGCTCGCCGTCCCGGTAGAAGAACGGCTCGAACGGTTCGCCGGCCAAACGGGCGAAATTGGCTTCAACCGCCTCGTCGAACGACTCGAGGGCCGGCTCCTGGGCGCGCCACTCGACATGGTGACGGAGCTCGTGGGTCAGGGTTTCCCAAGCCTCCCGGTGCCAGTCAAAATCCTCCTGATCCCTGGCCAGGACGGCGAAGGAGCCGTGGTACAGGACCACCCGGCTCTGGATCGCCTCCGGGCCGTCGGAGGTCGTGGGAAGCGGGATGCACTCGCCCAGCGTGAAAACCTCGTTCCGCTCGGGATGGACCACGGTCCGCGGCGATACGACCACCTCCGCCACCCCGTTCAGGAACTCGTCGGGGACCTCGTCCACCAAACGCCGGACCAGGTCCTCGAAGTCGGCGAGTTGCAGGGTTAGCCGAACCTTTCCCGGAGGTACGGCAGGACGGCATCGAACCCGATCCGTTCCTGCACCATGGTATCGCGATGTCGGACGGTCACCTTCTGGTCTTCCGCCGACTGGGGGTCGACCGTGATGCAGAACGGCGTCCCGACCTCGTCCATCCGGCGGTACCGCCGCCCGATCGCGCCGCTGTCGTCGAAGAAGCAGGTGAAGTGCTTCTTGAGGTCGTTGTACAGCTCGGTGGCCGTCTCCGGCATCCGGTCCTTGTTCATGAGGGGGAGGACCGCCGCCTTGATCGGGGCGATCAGGGGGTGGAACCGCATCACAACGCGGGTCTCGCCCTCGACCTCCTCCTCGTGGTAGGCGTCGGCCAGCACCGTGAGCGTCACTCGGTCGGCACCGGCCGAGGTCTCGACGACGTACGGAACGAATCGCTCGCCGGTGGCGGGCTCGAAATATTCGAGCTTCTTGCCCGAGTGTTCCTGGTGCCGCTTCAAGTCGAAATCCGTCCGGTTGTGGATGCCCTCGATCTCCTGCCACCCGAACGGGAATTCGTACTCGATGTCGTAGGCCGCCTTGGCGTAGTGGGCCAGTTCACCTTGCCCGTGCTCGTGCCAGCGGAGCTTGGCCGGATTGAGCCCGATTTCCTGGTGCCAGGCCATGCGGAGACCGCGCCACCGCTCGAACCACTCGCCGTCCGTGCCGGGCTTGACGAAGAACTGCATCTCCATCTGCTCGAACTCGCGGGTTCGAAAGATGAAGTTCCCGGGGGTGATCTCGTTCCGAAATGCCTTGCCGATCTGGGCGATACCGAATGGCACCTTCTGTCGCGAGCTGTTCAGGACGTTCAGGTAGTTGACGTAGATCCCCTGGGCCGTCTCGGGCCGGAGGTAGACGACCGACGCCGACTCCTCCACCGGCCCCATGAACGTCTTGAACATCAAGTTGAAGTTGCGGGGCTCGGTCAGATCGCAGGTCGAATGCTCGCCAGGATGCTTCGACGGCTTCTGCGGGCAGGCGGCGTCGCCGAGTCGGTCAGCGCGGAACCGGGCCTTGCAGGTCCGGCAATCCACCAGCGGATCGGTAAACCCGGCCACGTGCCCGGAAGCCTCCCAAACCTTCGGGTGCATCAGGATCGCGGCGTCGAGGCCCTCGATATCATCGCGGTTGTGGACCATGGCCCGCCACCAGCGATCCTTCACATTCTTCTTGAGCTCGACCCCGAGCGGCCCGTAGTCCCAGACCGAGCCCAAACCACCGTAGACCTCGGAGCTCTGGAACACGAAGCCGCGGCGCTTGGAGAGGGAGACCAACTTGTCCATCAGGGTCTGGGTGGCCATGCGATTGGGTCTTCGGGTCAAGGGGGCGCGAGAGGCGGTTCACTACCGCCGGTGCCCGAAACTTAGAGGTGGGCTAAACCCCCGGCAAGCAACGATTTGCGCTCCCGGCAAGTTGCCATTTTCCGGGCCGACGCGGGCCGGAAGGCTGAGGCGCGAGTGCCACACGTTCAAGAACGGCAATAACTTATGACCCGGACAGGCGTGGCTTGGACCTTGCCTGAATGACTGCACTCGTGAGGCTCTCCCTGGCTGGCGGCGCATGCCCGGCCGGCCGGGAGAGAGCGGAGGGGCGATCAATGCAATTTGGTTCACTCAGGTTCGACCGGCGGGGCTACACGTTGGGTGAGCTGCTTTGGGTCATCGTGATCCTCGGCATCATCACGGCGTTGGCCGTCCCCAAGCTGGACTGGATGAAGTATCGGTTGAACGCGGAGCAGCGCAACATCTCGCTCCAATTGTCCTACGCCCAGCGGCTGGCGGTGAGCCTTCAGCACAACGTCCAGGTGACCATCGACAACACCCAGAAGCGCCTGCTGGTCGACGAGGATTCCAACAACGACGGGACCTACAGTTCGAACGAGCGCCGCCGGGTGATCCAGCTGATCGAGGGCCTGAACTTCAGCAAGAACGGGGTCGCCGATCTCCCGGCCCCGGCGCCGACCAACCAGGTCACCATCATCGTCTACCGGCGCGACGGCAGCGCCGACCAGGCTGGGGTGATCTTCATGAACACGGACCGCGGCGTCGCCCTGGGCACGAACAAGGACGCCCGGGCGCTCGAAGTGACCCGCGCCACCGGCCGAGCCATCACCTACAAGTACCTCAACAGCGTCTGGGTGAAGGGAACCTGATGAACCGCAAAGGCTTCACCTTGATCGAGGTGCTGATCGCCATTGTGCTGCTGAGCATCGCCGTGGTCAGCCTCGGGCAGTTCATGGGCAAGTTCCAGAACGCCACGACGAAGGCCACGCTGCTTTCGAGCATGACCACCATCGCCAAGGAACGGATCGAGATGATCCGGGGCGACGTGCGCTACACCACGCTGTCGAGCCGATACGGGTCCGGTGGTACGGCGGACACCACCGGCTTCCCCGGCTACACCATGGTTCGCCGGAGAACCTGGGTCACCCGCGACCAGACCGGAGCCCCCGCCCGCGACCGAACCACGGTGACGGTTCGGGTCTTCACCACCACCAACATCGTCAAGGACACGGTGAGTCTTACCGCCGTGATCGCCAAGCCATGATGACATCCAAGCAACCGCGGGGCCTGACCCGGGCCGGCTTCTCGCTGGTGGAATTGCTGGTGACGCTCGTCGTTCTCTCGCTGATCATGGGAACGACGGTGATGTTCTTCCAGAGCCAGAACAAGGCCTTCATCACCGGCAGCGAGAAGATCGACACCTACCAGAACGCCCGGTACGCCATCAGCCAGGTGGAACGGATCGTCCGGACCATGGGCGCCGGGGTCACCGGGCAACAGCCGATGCTGGTATATGGCGGCAACGACGTCATCGCGTTCAACACCGACTACACCGAAAACGACACGACGAACTATCGCTGGGCGGTGAACTTCAATCCCACGATCAATGGCCGGTTCACCCAGGCCTGGGATGTCACCAACGCGATGGCGATTCCGAACACCAGCTACAGTTATCCGCCGCAGACGTTTGCCCAGTCCAACGGCTCCCCGAGCCCCGCCGAAACCAAGATCTACTTCTTCATGTCGGATTCGTCGACGGCGCGGACCGACG
>JANXXJ010000109.1 GCA_025350665.1 Gemmatimonadota bacterium
GTCGATCGCCGCGGCATAGCCCCCCCGCGGGTCGGCCACCCCCTGGGGCGCCCGCCCGATTCGTCGCGTGTAGAACAATTCTTCCATCGCGTTGTCGCCGCCGTCCCCGTCCGCGAGCCGGAACCGGAACAGGTCGGACCCCTCGGTGAAGAATGGCCGCCGTTCGGGGTAGAAGGTCTCGAAGGCGGAGAGATTGACGACCGCCGGGTCGGCTTCGACCTGACCGAAGTCCGGATTCACGGTACCCGTGAGCGTCATCGCCGAGCTGACCCCCAGCTTGAAATCACCGCCGACAGTGGCGCTCCGCGCGGTGCCGGTCTGGAACGGGTTGCCCGCCTCAGCGGGTCGGGTCCGGGCGCTCGCGGCGGTGTACGGGAGGACCTCCACGCCGCGGGGAGGATGCACCCCGTCCACTTCGACCAGATCGCCGAACAGCGACACGAAGCCCGACGCGTTTCGCGGGATCAGCTTCCAGTACTGGGTCTCGTTCACCCGGTTGATCCGGCGAGACACGTTGAATCCAAACACGTGGTTCGGCGTGCTCGGAAATCGGATCTGACTGAACGGAATCCTGAATTCGGCCGACCACCCGGTGCGGTCGATGCTGACCTTCGCATCCCACACGGCATCCCAGCGGTCGTCGCGCTCACCGTCGGCGTAGTAGTACGTATCCCGCTTGCCGCCGCCGGCGTTGACCGTAAACGCGTACGCCGTCCGGCGGTCGTGATACGAGTCGATCATCACCGTTACCTCGTCCGACGGCGCCCACTCGTCCCGGCGGCTCAACAGTGCCGCGATGGTTCCGGCCTGGGAGTCGTCCGACCGCACCGCCACCCACAGCGCGTCGTCCGTATAGGCCACTTTGACCACCGTGGGTTCGGTGCCTGGCTGGCCCTCGTTAGGGTCCCGCTGTACGAATCCTGAGATTGGAAGCGCGGTTCGCCATATGGGGTCGTCGAGCACGCCGTCCAGCTTGGGCGCCGGCGTGGCCCGGATCGCCCGGGCCACCGCCGCCGCCGACCCGGCCCCGGCTCCGCCGGCCGTCCCGATGCTCTTCTGCGCTGCCGCCGAACGCCCCGCTCCGCAATAGACGACGCTGGCCATCAAGGCCAGGGTGAACCTTTGCATTTGGACCTCGTCGTTGGACCCGGCCGATCTGACCAGCGTGCTGCGTCGGCCGATCAGTTCGTAGCGGTTAGACGCCGGTCTCGGGAATAACGTTGCCAGCCCAAAACACAGCGGCCCCCGCCCGCAGTGGGACGGAGGCCGGCCGGGGCAAAGCGATGCGGCGCGCGATCAGTCCATCGCCTGCGCCAGATCCTCGATCAGGTCCTCCGCCTCCTCCACCCCGCAGGAGAGGCGGACCAGGCTGTCGGTCAGCCCCATGGCCTGCCGCATCGCCAGCGGCACCGCCGCGTGAGTCTGCGATGCCGGGTGCCCGATCAGGCTCTCCACCCCGCCTAACGACTCCGCCAGGGCAAAGATCCGGGTCCCGCCGAGGATCTTCCGGGCCCGTTCGGGGTCGCCAACGTCGAAGGAGATCATCCCGCCAAAACCCTTCATCTGGCGCTTGGCCAGCTCGTGCTGCGGGTGGGTCGCGAGGCCCGGGTAGTAGATCTTCTTCACCGCCTTCTGCGTCGTGAGCCACGCCGCGATCTGGCGCCCGTTGGCCTCATGCTGCTTCATCCGGAGCGGCAGGGTCTTGGTTCCCCGGAGCGCGAGCCAGCAGTCCATCGGCCCCGGCACGGCGCCGCTCGCGTTCTGCAGGAAACCCAGCCGTTCCGCCAGATCGTCCCGCCGGGTCACCACGATCCCGCCTACCATGTCGCTGTGGCCGTTCAGGTATTTGGTGGTCGAGTGCATCACCAGGTTGGCGCCGAAGTCGAGCGGCCGCTGGAGGATCGGGCTCGCGAAGGTGTTGTCGACCGCAAAAAGAAGCCCATGGGCCTGCGTGATATCGCCAACCGCCTTCAAATCGGTCAGGAACATCATCGGGTTGGTCGGGGTCTCGCAGTACACCATCCGTGTGGTCGGCTTGAGCGCCCGGGCCACCGCCTCGGCGTCCCGCATGTCCACGAAGGAAAAGGTCAGCCCGAACTGCTCGTAGACCCGAACCATGAGCCGCATGGTGCCGCCGTAAACGTTCTCTCCGCAGATGACGTGGTCGCCGGCCTTGAGAAGCTTCATCAGGACGTCGATTGCCGCGAGCCCTGAGGCGAAGGCAAAGCCGTACTCGGCCCCTTCCAGGCTGGCCACGTTCCGCTCGAAGGCCTCTCGGGTCGGATTATGGGTCCGACCATATTCGTACCCTTTGTTGACTCCCAAAGCCTCCTGCCGGTACGTCGAGGTCTGATAGATTGGCGGCATGATGGCGCCGGCATTGAGGTCGTCAATCCGCCCGGCATGGATCGCCCGGGTTCCGGGCCGGTGGCTCTTGTCGGCTTCGCGAATTCGAGTCATGACTCTTGCTTAAGGGAGGTGAAGCAACCTAACCGGCGGCCCATAAGGCCGGAAGCTCTCGTTGATGAAGTCCTTGGCCGATAATACTTTACGCCTATGGCATTTGAACATCCCAGCCGGACCCACCGGATCGCCGACGCCCCCCGGGCGCTAATCGTCGATGACGATACGCAAGTTCGCCGGACCCTTGCCCGGGTACTCAACGCCCTGGGCGTCGTCCCGACCGAGGCCGCGAACGGTCGAGAGGCCCTCGCGATTCTGGAGGAGCAGGGTGAGCTGCCCCTGGTCATCAGTGACATCTACATGCCCGAGATGGACGGGCTCACCCTGCTCAAGGAAATCCTCCGCCGTTATCCCGATACCGCTGTCCTGATGCTTACCGGTGTGGCCGAGGTGACGACGGCGGTCGAGTCGCTCCAGCACGGGGCCGTGGACTACCTGGCCAAGCCGATTCTGATCGAGGAATTCCGGGCCCGGGTCGAAAATGCCCTCGAGAAGCGCCGGCTGGTGCTCGAGAACCGCTATCTCCAGCAGAGCTACCAGGAACGACTCGAAACCCAGCTCCGTGAACTGGACCACAAGAACAAGGAACAGTTCCTGGGCCAGATCCAGATGGCGGTCCGGATGTTGGAAA
>JANXXJ010000241.1 GCA_025350665.1 Gemmatimonadota bacterium
GCCAAAGGCGAAATCCTCCTCGAACTCGGTCGCTATCCGGAGGCCGACCGCCTGTTCACGGGCCTCACGCTGCGCCGGACCGAGCCCAGTATCGCGCCCCGGTATGCCCGGTGGCTCGAGCTCCGCGGGCGGGCCGGACGCGCCAGCCGGCTGCTCGAAGAAGCCCGGATCGCCGCCGCCGACGACCTGGCCACGCCCCGGGAACAACTCGCCTGGTTCGATCTCCGCCTCGCAGAGCTCGCCCTCAAGTTCGAGGATCACCGCGAGGCCGTCCGGTGGGCCGACAGCGGTCTGGCCCTGGTGCCCGACGACGCCCGGCTGCTCTCGACCAAAGCCCGGGCCCTGCTCGGACTCGGTCGGCCGGAGGCGGCCCTGCGGCTCGCCGATTCAGCGTTAGGCATTCGATTCGACGTGGCGACGCTGATAGTGCTGGCCTCCGGTTGGGAGCAAATCGGCGACACCGCGCTGGCCAGCCAATACCGGCGGATCCTCGCCGCCAATCTCGCGGCCGATCCGGCCAACGTCCACCGGGGCTGGTCGCTGTTCGTGCTCGATCACGGGGGCAACGCCGACTCGATCGCCACCGTGGCCCGCGATGACCTCAAGGTCCGGCCCGACACCTACGGCTTCGACCTCTATGCCTGGGCGCTGTACCGAGCGGGGCACATCGCGGAAGCGGCGGCGGCCATGCACCGGGCCCGCGCGGCCGAGACCGAGGATCCTCTGCTCGACCGCCACGCCGCCGCCATCGCGGCCGCCGCGAGGGCGCCATGACAACGCTGTTTGCATATGTCGAACTTGGGTTCCGCCACATCGTCGACCTCGGGGCCCTCGACCATATCCTCTTTCTGCTGGCCCTCACCGCGCCCTACCGCGCCGCCGATTGGCAAAAATTGCTGGCCGTCGCGAGCGCCTTTACGGTTGGGCATTCGGTCACCCTCGCCCTGGCCGTCTCGGGCGCGGTCCGGCTCCCCACGGCGCTGATCGAGTTCCTGATTCCCGTCACCATTGTGATCACCGCGATCCGGAATATCATCCCTCGCACGCCAGGCCGGTTCCGTCTCGAACCGGTCATGGCGGCGGGCTTCGGTCTGATTCACGGCGCCGGTTTCGCCAACTCGTTGACGGCCCTGTTCGATGGCCCGATCGGCATCCCGCTCCTCGGCTTCAACCTGGGGATCGAGGTGGGGCAGATCTTGATCGTGAGCGGCTTCATCGCCGCCTTCGAAATCGGGCGATCCTGGCTGCCGAGGCGCCAGGCCCTGGTCTCGATCGGCGCCGGGGCGTGGGCGCTGTTCATGGCCATCGAGCGGCTGCCGTGGTAGTCCGATGCTGACCCTCCTCCTGGCGCTCGGCGCCCTGGCCCATCCGATTCACACCACGTCCGCGTCACTCACCGCCGGCGCGGGCGGCGCCCCCGGGCGGCTGGTGATTCGAGCGTTCCGCGAGGACTTTCCACCCGGCGGCGACTCGAGCGCCGTGGTCCGGTACCTCGCCCAACGTCTGTCCTTTACGGCACCCGGAGGCCGCCGCCTGTCAACGACGCTCGTAAGGGTGACCGAGGCATCCGGCGTGTTGTCGCTGGACATTGCCGTGGCCAATCCGGGCCAGTGGGCGGGGATCGTGGTCCAGAACCAGTTGATGTGTGAGCGGTTCAGCGATCAGGTCAACGTGCTCCAGATCAAGCGGCCCGGTGAAACCCGGACCCTCCTGTTCACCCCCGGCAGCATCCCCCAGGCCCTCCGATAGCACCGGGCAATCGGGCCCGGCGTGCACTATTATTCCGATGTCAACGCACGCTGGCACCCTCAATGCACCCCGGCTGATCGGGACCATGACCCAGGTTCGTACCCCACCGCCACCGATCGAAACGTCGGCGACCTCCGACCGATTGCTGCTGGAACAGGTGGCCCGGGGCGACGAGCCGGCGCTCGGTCGGCTCTACGACCGGTACGCCGGCGCACTCTATGGGGTGGCGTACCGGATTGCCGGCGAGCGAGCCGATGCCGAAGAAGTCGTCATGGAGAGTTTTTCGCAGGCCTGGCGCGACGCCGCGAAATTCCAGTCCGACAAGGGCTCGGTGGTCGCCTGGCTGACCATGATCTGCCGGAGCCGCGCCCTCGATTTGATCCGGGCCCGGAACCGCCGGTCCAAACTCACCGATTCGGCGGCGGCGGCCGACCCCCTCCAGACCCCCGGGATGGGTGGCGGCGCCGGAACGACCGACGCCCAGGTCATGCACGACGAGCGATCGGTCCGCGTGGCAGCCGCGCTCGAGGCCCTCTCGCCGCCCCAGCGCGAGGCCATCCGACTGGCCTACTTCGAGGGGCTCTCGCAATCCGAAATCGCTGAGCGCCTCGACGAACCTCTGGGAACCGTGAAAACCCGGGTCCGGGTGGCGATGCAGCGGCTCCGCGACGCGCTGCAGCCCTATTATTTCGAGGCGGCACCATGAGCGCGATGATTCCTGAGTCGATCCGCGAGCTGGCCGCGGGTTATGCGCTCGGCGCGCTGACCCCGGAGGAAAACCGCGCGTTCGAGGCGGCGCTGGCCGAGTCTCCGGCACTGGCGCGCGAGGTAGCCGAGTACCGGGAAGTGAACGCCTTGTTGGCCCATAGCGCTGCGCATCAGCCCGGGGCCGGCGTCAAGGACCGGCTGTTCCAGCAAATCCGCCGAGACAAGGTGATTCCGATCCGCTCGCCGCGGACTTGGCTTGCTCCAGTGCTCGCAGTCGGGCTGGCGGCCGCGGCGACGCTGGCGGTCGGCCTCAACCGGAGGGTCGGAGCCCTCACCGAAGAATTGAACCAC
>JANXXJ010000248.1 GCA_025350665.1 Gemmatimonadota bacterium
CGCAGATCAACGGCTCCGTTGTCCGTCTGGGTGTCATGCAGGGCGAGTACCACTGGCACGAGCATCAGGACGACGACGAACTCTTCTTCGTCCTCGACGGTCAGTTTCTGATCGATCTCGATCCACAGGCCGATGGGCTCACTCCGGGACGCGTGGTTACCCTCAGTCCACGGGAGGGATTTGTGGTGCCGAGAGGAGTCCGGCACCGCACGCGTGCGCCTCAGCGTGCGGTGATCCTCATGGTGGAGACGGCGGCCATCGTGCCGACAGGCGATTGACGTCCGTCGTGCGTTGTGGCGCGCCCAGCGACTCTGGAGACTCCAACCGTCGGCACTCTGGGACGGCGGCGAGTCCACATTGGTATGTGCCATCTAACGATGTTTGCTGCTGACGGGGCGACCAACGCGCAGTTCGGGCCTTGGCACTCGCCGGCCGCCCCGCAGCAGAACCTTTGGCGTTATGCAACATCCAAGGATCACTGAGGCTCATGGCGCGTCGGCCACTTCGATCATGAACCTAGCCTCTGACGGCTTTGAAGACCGGGCCGGCATGCACCGGACGGATCGGCCCGCCGACCAGTGAGCGAAGGACCAGCCCGATGACCCCCGTGGAGTCGGTGGCGGACTCGGTGTACATCGAGCCGTCCGGGCTGATGGCCAGCGCACCCCCGCCAAAACCGCCCGCCGGCATCGGCACCATGCGAAACGCCGCTTCGGCAGGGCCGGCGGGGCGGAGCCATCCCCACACCGCCAGCGCCGTCACCGCCACGAACGCCACCGCGGTCAGCGCCGTCATCAGCCGGCTCTGCCCAGCCCGCGGCATCGTGCGGGTGCCGGCGTACGCCGCCCCGGTCCCCACCTCGGCGGATTCGAGCAACGCCGCAAACGCCGCCGCCGAGGCGGGCCGATCGGCGGGCAGCTTGGCGAGGGCGGTGAGCACCGCGCGCTCCACCCCCGGCGGCACCGTGTCGCGCACGGTGCTGGGCGCGGTGGGCCGCTCGTTCAGCGCCTTGGCAACGATGGCCTGGACCGTCGACCCGGTGAACGGCGAGTCCCCCACCAGCATCTCGTACGTGACCGCACCTAACGCGTAGATGTCGCTCCGGGCGTCGATGGTGCGCTCCCCCATCGCCTGCTCGGGACTCATGTACTGCGGCGTACCGAGCGAGAGGCCCGTCTGGGTCATCCGCTGGCCGCCCGCGGTCTGCACGGCCAGCGCAATGCCGAAGTCGGCCACCAGCGCCGAGCCGTCGTGGAGGAGGACGTTCTCGGGCTTGATGTCGCGGTGGATGACGTTCTGGCGGTGGGCGTAGTCGAGGGCGCCCGCCACTTCCTGGGCGATCCGCACCGCATCGGCAATCGGAAGCTGGCGTTCGCGCTCGAGCCGGGCCCGGAGGGTCTCCCCGGTCACCAGCGGCATGACGTAATAAAGGAGGCCGTCGGCCTCGCCCGAGTCGAGGAGAGGCAGGATGTGCGGGTGCTGGAGCCGGGCGGTGGTGCGGATCTCGGTAAGAAAGCGCTCGCCGCCCAGGGCCGCGCCGAGGTCCGGGTGCAGCACCTTGATGGCGACGTCGCGGTCGTGCTTCAGATCGTGGGCCAGGTAGACGGTGGCCATGCCGCCCTGCCCAAGTTCGCGCTCGAGGCGGTAGCGGTCGGACAGTGCGGAGGAGAGTCGTTCGAGGACCGCCATCAGTCGAAAATAGCGGCCGGTGGCAGGGCCCGCGAGGCGTTTGCCTGGCGGGCCCGCCGCTGAAGACGTTATGGCAACGTCACCAGGAAAGTCGCGTTGGCGTACTGCGTCGCATACAGGTTCTGCCGGAACGTGACCGACGACGCGAGCGTGACGCACCCGCCATCCATGGGAACACCATAGTAGGTCCCGCCGTCGAACACATCCATGAACGAGCCGGTGTTGGTCGGTCCCGTGATCGTCCGGTGGTAGCCGACGCCCTGGAAGGCCGAGCCCCCGACGATCCCGGAGACGTCCAGCTTGTACGAGGTCACGCCGGGTTCCTTCTGGACGTTGGCGACGGCCGCGACGCAGGACCCGCCGGGCGACGGCGTCGTGCGAACAGTGAACGAGGCGACGTCGATCTTCGGCGCGACCTCGACGAAGGCATCGGCGGTTCCGCCCTTTTTGTCCCACTTGTTCACGAAGGCGTCATGCACGTACTGGGCCTGAATGCCGATATTGAGAATGGGAATGGTGTAACCCGGGACCATGTGAAACACGTCTTGCACATACCCGGGGTAGAAATCGACGGTGATCTCATCGATCCGGGGAGCCTTCGGCGGGGCCAGACCGGCCACCGATGCCGTGTAGACACCGCGAGTCGTGTTGGTCTGGTGATTGGGATTCGCGATGTCGAGCTTACCGGTCAGGCTGCTCGAGGTCCACGTCATCAGTGTTGCCAGCGGGCCAGGTGGCGTATAGATGCCGCCGTTGGCATCCCGGATCTGGGCGTCGAGGTTCTGGGTTCCGCCGAAGGGGATCTGGTTGAGGTCGGGATTCACTTCGTAGGTGAACTGGAGCGACTGGTCCACCGATGCCTGCGCGCTGGACAGCAGGACTTCACCCACCACCGGATCGACGGTACCCCAGACCTCCACGGTCACGATATCGAGCGTACCCGGAGCCGCCTGGAAATTGGTCCAGGTGTACTGGCCCTGGTTCTGGAACAGGCCACCGACCCCACCATTAGCACCGCTGGTCTTCCACACATAGCGGAGCCCGGCAAAGCTGGCATGGCCCGGGATGACCGCGTCGAACTGGGCCGAGATTTGGTGGCGATTCACGGCACCGTTGGCAGGCGTGAGCGTGACCGGCGGGAGTCCGGCCGCCACCAGGAACGGGCTGAAGCTGGTGGTGGTGGCGGTAACCGTGTGGGCCACCGGGTCGACCGCCTGGCCAGGAAGCCGCTCCCACGCGGTGCCGTTGTAGTGGATCAGCGCCATGTCGCCCGGAGTGACCCA
>JANXXJ010000259.1 GCA_025350665.1 Gemmatimonadota bacterium
GCTGCTCCCGGTGCTCGAATTGCTGCGGCGGCGCGGGTCACTCACGGGGGTGTTCGCGAGCGGGCCGGCCGTGGCGCTGCTCGACCGGGCCGGGATCGATCACGCCGTGGTGCCCGGAGATCCCGGCGCCGCCCTCGCGAGCCTCGATCCCACCGTGGTGGTGACCGGCACGTCCTGGGGCGGATGGGCGCCTGAACTCGGATTCATCGCGGCGGCCGAGGGCCTCCAGATCCCGAGCCTCGCGGTCGTCGACTTCTGGGCCAACTACCTGGCCCGGTTCGTAACGCCGGACGGCGAGGTCGTGATGCCGGATCGGATCGCCGTACCCGACGATGCGGCCCGCCTCGAAGCCATCGCTGAGGGCATCGACGGCGACCGCCTGATCGTCACCGGCAACCCGCACTACGAAGCGCTCCTCCAGCGGTACCGTGATTTCGACCAGACGATGCGCTTTGCGTTCCGCGAGAAGGTCGGGCTGCCGCGGAAGGCGCTGGTGGTGCTCTTCGCCTCGCAGCCCATCGCCGCCCTGTATGGCGACCGGCTTGGCTACACCGAAGACCAGGTACTCGACCAGATCCGGTCGGCGCTGGAGCAGGTCGCGATCTGGCTCGGCCACGGCGTCATTCTGGCCGTGCGACCCCATCCGCGCCAGACCCAGGTGACGTTGCCGTTGTCGTCGTCGCGGGTGCAGGTCCGCCTCGCTACCGGGGAGGACGCCCTGTCATGGGCGCTCTCGTGCGATCTGGTGGCCGGGATGACCAGCGCCGTGCTGATGCAGGCCGCGCTGCTCGGCGCCCGGGTGGTGAGCGTTCAGCCGGGCCTCGACGCGGACGACCATCTGCCCGGCAACCGGCTCGGGATCACCCAGGGCGCGTTCGTCACCGGCGACATCGCGCCGATCCTGTACCGGACGATGGCGAGTTCGGCGCATCTCGGGTCGAGTCGCGCGCTGCAGCGGATGCGGGGTGGCATCGAAGGCGCGACCGAAAGACTGCTCGACGAAATCGTCGAGATCGGTACTCGTTTCACGACGGAGGTGGAGGGATGACGCTCGCGATTGATGGCGGTGCGCCGATTCGACGGAGACCGTTCCCATCCTGTAACACGATCGGTGACGAGGAACGCCGGGCGGTGCTCCAGGTTCTCGACAGTGGAGTCCTGTCGCAGTTCATCGGTGCCTGGGGCCCCGATTTTCTCGGCGGGCCGCGAGTCCGGGCGCTCGAATCGGCGTGGGCCGCTTACTTCGGTGTTCGCCATGCGGTGTCGGTCAACTCGGCGACATCGGGTCTTTATGCTGCGGTCGGGGCGGCCGGCGTGGGGCCGGGTGACGAGGTGATCGTGTCTCCGTACACCATGAGCGCGTCGGCGACGGCCGCGATCGTGTACGGCGCGGTACCCGTGTTCGCCGACATCGACCCGGACACCTTCTGCCTCGACCCGCAATCGGTCCGGGCCCGGATTACCGACCGGACCCGGGCGATCATCGGCGTCGACCTGTTCGGGCATCCCGCCGACTGGCGTGGGCTTCGCGCCGTCACCGGGTCTCGGCCCATCGTTCTGATCGAGGACAGCGCGCAGGCGCCCGGCGCCAAGGTGGGCGGCCGGTTCGCCGGCACGCTTGCCGACATCGGCGTCTTCAGTCTGAACTACCACAAGACGATCCACAGCGGCGAGGGCGGCGTGGTCGTGACCGATGACGACCGCTTTGCCGATCGCCTCCAGCTGATCCGGAATCATGGCGAAGCGGTGGTCAAGGCCAAGGGCGACGAGGACCTGGTCAACCTGGTCGGCTACAACTACCGGATGACCGAGATCGAAGCGGCGATCGCCCTCGAACAGCTGAAGAAACTGGAACGCCTGCTGCAACCGAGGATCGACGCCGCAGAGTATCTGTCGCGGCATCTTGCGGAGCTGCCGGGCCTGTCGGTCCCGCGGACCGATCCCGGCGTGCGCCATGGCTATTACGTCTACGCGTTCAAGTACGACGCTGAGCAGGCCGGGCTGTCCCGGGCCCGTTTCGCCGAGGCGCTCCGGGCCGAGGGTATTCCAGTGAGCGTCGGGTACGTGGAACCCCTCTATCGTCAGCCGATGTACCAGCGCGGGATCGCCATCGGGGGAAACGGATTTCCGTTCATCCAGGCGGGCCGGGAGCCCATCAGCTATCCGGACGGCCTGTGCCCGGTCGCGGAGCGGATGCACGAGCGCGAGTTGCTGTATTTCTCGTTCTGTCAGGCCGGAATTGCCGAGGCTGACCTCCGGGATGTGGTCGCGGCGGTGAGCAAGGTTCTCGAGTCGGCAAGGAAGCCGGTGGCGGCGTGATGGTGGAACCGATGATGACCTTGGCGGAGTCCGGCGCGGAACGATGGACCGACCGCGGATCGTGGGACCGCTTCGTGGCGGCGTCGCCGCATGG
>JANXXJ010000265.1 GCA_025350665.1 Gemmatimonadota bacterium
CCGGACCTCGCCGCTGAGCGCAGGATTGGCATCCGCGATGGCCGGCGGGGCCTTCGGCGCGAGGTCCGGCTCGTAGAGCCCGGCGATCGCGCCGGCGAGCGCCGCCGGATCGGCCCACTCCGCATTGCCCAGCGCAATGACTGTGAGCCCCGGCAAGCTCCCGCCGTGGCTCACCGTGCGGAGACCGTTGGTCGGTGCCAACGTCCAGCCAAACCCGTACGGGTACGGTTGCCCGTCCGCGAGGATGACGGGCGTCCACATCTGATCGAGACTCGCCTGGGTCAGGACCCGGGGGTGATACAGCGACGAGTCCCACCGCGCGAGATCGAGGGCCGACGACATCAGCCCCCCTCGGAAAACGCGGCCGACTCGGTAACGGCGTCGCGGTTCACGATCCGGCCGTGCTCCCGGCCATACCCCTGAGCGCGATGGGGGATGAGGGTCTTGGGATCGCTGCTCCTGGTGGTCGCCATCCCGGTCGGGGCAAAGATGCGGCGCTGGAGGAAGCTCCAAAGGGATTCCCCCGACACCCGTTCGATGATCATGCCGAGCATCCGGTACCCGCTGTTCCGGTAGGCCCAGACCGCGCCGGGGGCGGATTCGAGCGAGTCGGCGAAGATGGTCCGCAGCACGTCGAGCTGATTGTGTTCGAAGCGGTCGAACTCGACAAAGTTCGGGAGCCAGTGTTCTTCCGGGACCCCGGATGTGTGGGTGAGCAAGTGGCTGACGGCAATCCGACCCCAGTGGGCCGGAAGCGAGTCGATGTACCTGGTGATGGGGTCGTCGAGGCGAACCTTGCCGTCCTCGACCAGCTGCATGATCGCCGTGGCGACGAACTGTTTCGAGATCGAGCCCGGGCCAAACAGCGTCTTCGGGGTGACGGGCACGTCGAGCTCAAGGTTGGCGAACCCGTACCCCCTGGCTTTGATGACCGTGCCGCTCCGAACCACGGCGATCGCGATGCCAGGCACGTGCCGTCCAGCCCGGTAGCGTTCGACCAGGCTGTCGACCCGCGCGCTCAGTGCCTGGTCCCGGGTCCGCTGCGCGACCGTCGGCGAATTGATGGCAACCAGCGCCAGCGTGACGAGGACTGCCATTCGGCTCTTGGGAAACATCGGGTCTCGGCTCAGTTCGCCACCGCCGTGAAATATTCGACCATGCGCTGCCGGGTGGCCTCATCCGGAAGCCGGCCCATCGCGGCGCCCAAATTGTCCCGCATGTTGGCGGGTTTGCTCGTGCCCGGTATCACGACCGTAACCGCCGGGTGGCCGATCAGGTACTTGAGAAAATACTGGGCCCAGGTGGTGGCATCGATCTCCCGGGCCCACTCCGGCAGCGCCTTGCCGGCCACCCGCGAAAAGAGCGAGGCCCGTCCGAACGGGAGCGCCACGATCACGCCAATCTTCCGTTTCAGGGCCAGCGGCAGAATTACGTCCTCGACGTTGCGGTTGGCGATGGAATAGTCGATCTCGATGAAGTCGAGCGGTTCGTTGTTCATGATCGACTCGAGCTCGCCATACTGGGCGTCGAACGTCGTGGTCACCCCGAGATAGCGAATCCGGCCTTGCCGCTTCAAATCCTTGAGCAGGCCGAGCTGCGTCGGCACGTCGCCCAGATTGTGGACCTGGATCAGGTCGATGGTCTTGCGTCGGGCCTTGGCAAAGGAGGCGTCGATCTGGGCCATGGCCGCCGTGCGGTCGGCCGTGCCACCTCGGGCCGCGACGTTCACTTTCGTGGCCCAGAAGAGCCTGGCGCCGATGCCAAGTTCGGCGGCAAGGCTCCCGGCGACTTCCTCGGAGGCGCCATAGCTCGGCGCCGTATCGAACACGGTCCCGCCCAGGTCGACCAGCGTCTTGAGAATTTCTCGAATGGCGGAGACGTCTTCGCCCCGCGCCGCCTGGGCAAACGTGGCCGCACTGCCAAGACCGACGACCGGAATGGCTTCGCCGGAGGACGGGATGGTGCGGCGAATCAGGGGCGTGGCCTGCGCCAGGAGGCTGGGACCGAACGCAAGCGCGGCGCTGGCGCCGGTAGTAAGCGCGATCCATTCACGACGAGAGGGCATGGCGGGTCAGTTCGGGCGCGTCTGTGGTTTCATGCTCAGGTCTCGAATGCCGGGGAATCGCCGGCGCGACCGCATCCGGCGCGTCTGGATGGTACCCGACTCGGGATCGGTCTGCCAGCCGGACGGGCTTCGAGCGGGCGCACCCTGGCCGATGTGCGCCCGGTCCCTGATCCCGCCGCGCTAGTGAGTGCGGTGGACGATCCCGCCGATCCCGATCCCGAAGGTGATCTCGTTCAGGTGAGCGTTGAACCACCGGCGATAGCCAGCTTCGAACCGAACGCCCAGGCTCGAGCCCACCACGGTTCGATAGCCAATCTTGCCGCCGACCCCAACCTGGGCCGGGTCCACGGCGCTCCCGAACACCGAGCCCACGTTTGCCGCGAAATAAGGTGAATTCACGGCCGAGCCGTTGACGAAATACCCGATCTGGCCCCCCAGATGCACCAAGGTCTGGGTTTCGCCCCCGCCAGAGATCAGGGTGAAACCGACCGAGGGCTCGACCAGCAGGGACTTCCCGGCAAAGAACGAGAGATAGATCGCTGGTTGACCCAGGAACCCAGCCCCCGGAATGCCAGCCGTTGTCACGGTGGCGCCGCCGCCATTGGCAACGGTAAGTCCCAGGCTGGTACCGATCTCGACCACGGGCGCTGTCTGCGCGAAGGCCAGGGTTGGCCCGGCCCCGAGGGCCATCAGGCCAAGCAGGGCTCGAACCGTGAGCCGCAACGGGAGACGCTGGGGCAGGTGAATTTGGCGCATGGAACTCCTCCAGTCTGGTAGGGGACTCGCAAAATGGCTGGTGGCGACGGTCGCAACCGGGGAGAAGTGTTGCGAAGGCCAATCAAGGCATCGTCAAGCGACGAGCCGCTCATCGCCTCCCTGGCGACCCGCAAGACGGGCCATCTTGGGGTTCTCGCGACAATCCAGTATGCTGAAAGCGCGCGCCTTGCGCCCCCTTTCCGACTCGAGGCCCCGATGGACGCCTGTCACTCGCTCAGTCTGCTGCTTGTCGTCGGGCTGGCCCCGGCCGGCCGCCACAACGTCCCGGCGCCGGCCCCAGCCGCCATCGCCGACAGCGTGCCGGCCACGTTCGTCAACCGGGTGGTACTCGATATCGCGGCGCCCGCGAGCCTGGTCTGGACCTTCCTGCCCAGCATCCGTCAGCGGCCCAACATGGAGAAAGTCTCGCTCAACGGGCTCCGCGACCAGTACGGGTCGAAGTTCGACACGATCTTCAAGGACACCACTGGCATGGTCACCCGGCACGACCGGATCGAAGTCCTCCACTGGGAGCCGGGGGTCCGATACGTGGCCCACGTGACCTATCTGCCCCCGGCTCCGCTGATCTCGATCATCTACAGCGTCGACCTCAAGGAGGCCGGCGGGATCACGCACTTCGTCATGGATTCCTATTCGACCGAGATGACCCCGGGTGCCGGCACCGAGGCTGAGCGGGTGGCCCGACTGGCGGCGCAACGCCAGGACTTTCAGGATGCGGTCGTGAAGGGCTACCAGGCCCTCAAGGTGGAGATCGAGGCGGCCGCCAAACGCTAGCGGGGGGCGCTACCTTTCGAGGTCCTCAAACCCGAGCAGGTCATGAACCGATTGGTGATGGCCTCCGACCCCAATCCCGCCCGGCAGCCCGCATGAGCGATCTCCCAACCGAATTGGTGGGGGAGTTCCGGCTGGCCGCGAGCCGCGCCCTCGCCGAGGTGCGGCCGCTGATGGCGTCTCTGAACCAGGGTTCGATCGCGACGTTGACGCGGGTCGCTCACCAGCTGAAAGGCTCGGGCGGCAGCTATGGCTTCGAAGCCCTCTCGAAGGCCGCCGGCCTGGTCGAGAAGAGCCTCGCCCGGGAATTGCCGAGCCGGCTGGCGCGGATGGTGACCGAGCTGGAGGCGATCGTGGGAGATCTCGAGCCCGCCCCGACCCCCGAACCTGTCTCAACTCCGGCCGCCCCCACGGCACTTTCTGAACGTTCGGTCCTGTTCGGCGAGGATGATCCTCTGATCGTGGCCCTGGTGAAGGACCGGCTCGAGCGGGAAGGCTTTGTCGTCGAGCATCGCGTCAACGGCAACGATATCCTGGCGCTGGCCGGTGACCTGAGCCCGAGCCTGATCATTCTCGACGCCAAGCTTCCCGGGCTCGACGGATTCGATATTCTGGCCCGGCTCCGCCAGACGCCCCGGCACGCCCGGACGCCGATCATGCTGCTGACCGCGTTGACCGGGTCCCAGGACGCGGTCCGGGCCTTCGAGCTCGGCGCCAACGACTACGTCCGCAAACCCTTCTCCCCGGCAGAATTGCTCGCCCGGATCAGAAACCTGACCCATGATCGATGACCTGGGCCGAGACCCGCTCATTCTGGCTCTCGTCATCGGGATCGTCGGCCTGATCGTCCTGGCGCTCGCGCTGATCGGGACGGCGGTCCGGTTTCGGGTCAGGAACAACCGGACCGGCCGAGAATGGTCCCGCCGGGAACGAACCTGGGATCCGCTCATTCTGATGGTGCTCTCGGGCGCCGGGCCCGACCTGGCCATTCACGAATCGGTGGCCCCGGCGGACCGGCTCTACTTCATCGAATATCTCCTCCGCTACGCCCGACGCCTTGAAGGGCCGGAACGCGCGGTCATCGAGCGGATCGCGGAGCCGTACCTCGGGCCCCTGGTCAACCGGATCGGACATCGGGACGAGGCGTTCCGAGCCCGCGCGATCCGGACGGTCGGCACCCTGGGCCAGGCGCGCTACCGCGACGTGATCGTGGCGGCGCTGGACGATCCTTCCGACTTGGTTGCGATGGCCGCGGCCCGTTCGCTGACCCAGTCGGGGTCGCCGGCGCTGGCGGCGGCGGTGCTGGCGAAGTTGTCCCGCTTTGGCCGGTGGAGGCCCAGTCTGATCGCGTCGATGCTGGTCCGGGTCGGGCCCGCCATGGCCGAGCCGCTTCGCGCCATGATGGCGGACGCCTCGGCGGAACCGGCCGTGCGGGTGATTGCGGTGGAGGCGCTCGCCGAACTGAGCGATCCGCTCGCGGCCGATGCGGCGGCCCGCCTGCTGGCCGGCGTAACGGACCGGAATCTGGTGGTCGCGTTGCTGGGGCTGGTATTCGTCGCGGGGCGGGCCGAGCACCTCAAGGTGGTCCGCCCGCTGGTGGCGTCGCCCGACGCACCCGTCCGAGCCCGGGCCTACGCGACCGTGGCCCGGCTCGATCCGGGGTTCTCGACCGACCAGATCGCCCAGGTGCTCCGGGACGAATCGCCGTGGGTTCCGATCCGGGTGGTCGAGGCCCTCGAATCGATCGGCGCCCGCCGGCTGGTCGCCGAAATCAACGCCGCCGCCCATCGGGCATGACGGAGGCGCTCTGGCGGGTCGTCTGGTGGTTCAACGGGCTGGTGCTCGCCTACTTCCTGATCCTCAATCTGAGTTACACCGCCTCCAGCATGATGGCGTTCCGCACCCTCCGTCGCCACATCCGGCGGCTCCGGGCCCTCGACCTCGACGATCTGCTGTCCAGTGTCGGGGCGCCGCCGATCACGCTGATTGCGCCAGCCTATAACGAGGAAGCCACCTGCGTCGAGTCGGTGCGGTCGTTACTGACGCTCCAGTACCCAGCCTTCGAAGTGGTGGTCGTCAACGATGGCTCGAAAGATCGGACGATCGAGCGTCTGACCGAGGCGTTCGACCTGACGCCTGCCGATCGGATGGCGAGCGGGACCGTGCCCACGGCCGAGATTCGCGGCATCCTCACCAGCCGGAGCCACCGCAATCTCTGGGTCGTCGACAAGGTCAACGGCGGCAAGGCCGACGCGCTCAATGCCGGTCTCAACCGGTGCCGGACGCCGATCTTCTGCGCCATCGACGCCGACAGCATTCTCGACCGCGACGCGCTGTCCCGGATCGTTCGGCCGTTCCTCGAGGACCGGACCACGGTCGCGGCCGGCGGCGTGGTTCGGATCGCCAACGGCTGCGTGGTTCGGGACGGCAGCGTGGTGGAGGTGGGTCTGCCGTCATCGTTTCTGGCCCAGCTCCAGGCGCTCGAGTATCTCCGGGCGTTTCTGGCCGGCCGAGTCGGCTGGGAGGCCGCGGGGTCGACGCTGTTGATTTCCGGGGCGTTCGGCGCGTTTCGGCGGGATCTGGTCGCGGCCATCGGCGGGTACGACACCGCAACGGTCGGCGAGGACATGGAGCTGACCGTCCGGCTCCATCGCTACTGTCTCGAGCGGGGCATCGCCTATCACGTCGCCTTCGTGCCCGACCCGGCGGCGTGGACCGAATGCCCGACCACGTTCCGGGTCCTTCGGCGCCAGCGGGACCGGTGGCAACGGGGCCTGATCGAAACCCTGGTCAAGCACCGGGCCATGCTGTTCCGGGCCCGGTACGGACGGATCGGGCTGATCGCCTTCCCGTTCTACTTCTTCATGGAGATGCTGGGCCCGGTGATCGAGGGGTTCGGTTACCTGGCGTTTGCCGCGACCCTGGCGTCAGGCCGCGGCTCGGGCCAGTATTTCACCGCGTTCCTGCTGGTCTCGATCGTCCTCGGCTCGGTGCTATCGATCGCGGCGGTGGCACTGGAGGAGCTCTCGTTTCATCGCTATCCCAAGTCGGCCGACCTGGCCCGGCTGATCTGGCTCGGCGTGGCGGAAAATTTCGGCTACCGGCAAATGACCATGTTCTGGCGCCTCACCGGGACTTTCTCGGCCCTCCGGGGCAAGCATGGCTGGGGGAAGATGGAGCGGGTCGGCTTTGCGACGGCGGCGACCTCGGCGCTCGACCCCCAACCCGGAGCCGCCGGTCCGACTCCGCCGCCCGGCCCGGCCGTTATCGAGGCGGCGAACCGGCGCTGACACGACGGCCGGGTGCCGGAATGGCCACCGGATGGACTCGATCCGGTACCAAGGTTTTTTCCCAACTTGTACCCTCCCGCCAATTCCCGATATTGACCGGGTCCTCAAGCGGAGTCGGTACGATGTCGGGTCTGATCGAAGCGGGTGCCGGGTTGCTGGTGGTGGGGGTGTTCGCCGTGCTGTCATGCGGCCAGACGGTGGGCCGCCTGTACCGGTCGAGGCGGCGGCGGGAGCCGGGCACCAAAACCAGGCCCACGATCCCGAACCTGGTGGCGGTGCCCAGGCCCAGGACCGATCGCCGTGCGCTTGTTGTCAGCCCTTCGATTCATTCAAGCGGCCGGATGTGACGCAGCCGGCCCGGGCAACTCCCGCTCGATCAGTACCGCTTGGCCGGCGCCGCGTCGGTCCGGCTTCGCTTCGGCATCACCGCCACGCCTCCCTGCACCACCACCTCGCCGTCGCGGATCACCAGCTCGACCTTCGTCAGGTCATCGAGATTCACGTCCGGCATGCCGCGGACGACCAGGATATCCGCCAGCTTGCCGGGCTCCAGGGTGCCCAGTTTGTCGTCCATGTCCAGCAGCGTGGCGTTGGTCCTCGTCGCGATGCCCAGGACCTCGGGCACCGTGATGCCGACCGAGACCAGATTCTTGAGCTCGGTGATGTACGGCCCCGGAAGCCGGCGATACCAATCGGAAATCAGATCGGTGCCGACGCCGAGGGTCACGCCGGCTTTCTTGAGGCGGCGGAGGACATCGAGGTTCGCCTCTTTGCCGAAGGTGAACCGCCGTGACGTCGACCCGAAGTAGCCGCCGTCGTCGTCGAAGATGATCTGGTAGGGAACCAGGGTCGGATCCGAGGCCACGCCCCTGGAAACCATCTTCTGGATTGCCTCGTCGCTCCGCGGCAGCGGATGCTCGATCATGTCCACCCCGGCATCCACGGCCCAGTCGATGTAGAAGGTCTCGCAATCGCAGGTCACCCGCAGCCCCAACGCGTGCGCTTCCTCGATCCCGGCCCTGACCTCGTCCCGGCTGAAGTGGCTGGTGATCTTGATGAAATCGGCGCCCCTGTCGAATTGTTCCCGGACTGCCTTCCGCCAGTCATCCGCTCCGCTCGCGATCCGGAAGTTCCCCTGATCGGGCGCACTGCCCAATCCCTCGGCGCTGTGCCCGCCCGGTCCGGTGATGAGCCGGCCGGCCGCAAAGATCCGCGGACCAGTCAGCCGATGGTCGGAGACCCACGCTCGGAGACGAAAGATCCCGTCCAGAGAGCCCACGTCACGGGTCGTGGTGATGCCGCTCTCGATATAGAACCGCATCCGCTCCATCCCCCGGAGCATCCCATCGGCGATGTTGTCGACCAGTGGGGGTGGGATGGTGGCGATCTGACCATCGGTCAGGTGGGTGTGGAGATCGATCAGGCCGGGCATCACGGTCATGCCCTTGACGTCGATCACCCGGGCGCCCGCGGGCCAGTTGGCGGTCCCGGGAGCCACGAGCCGAGTGATCTTGTTGCGCTCGATCACCACGTTCATGTCCCGGATGGCGGCGCCGGTCCCATCGAAGACCCGCCCGCCAACCAGCACGATCGACCCGTCCGGGCCTCGGGGGGCGTTGCCGATCAATACCCGCCGGGGATCATCGGTGGTCTGCGACGTGGGCGCGAGAAAGCGGCGCCGGTCGGCGGCGCGATCCTGTGCCGACAGGCTCGGCACCGCGGCCATCACGAAGAGGAGGGCCGCCGCGGGGCGGCGGGCCATGGCCCGGATTGGAAACGTCGGCACAGAACCTCGAGGTCAACGGAGGTGCAAATATCAACCGAACCCGCGGCGAACGCGACCGGCCGTAGCCCCGCGCGGCCCCGCGGCGGTAGAATCCTCTCATGACGCAGAGTCCGCGGGATCGCGCCTGGGCGATGGTGGCCCTGAGCCTCGCGGTTCTGATCAACCTCGTCGCCATCGACCAGCCCCTCATGGGCGACGATGCCACCCTCTATGCCGCCATCGCCGCCGGAATGGTCAGGCGCGGCGATTACCTCGGCCTCTACGCCTGGGGCCAGGACTGGCTCGACAAGCCGCATCTTCCGTTCTGGCTCACGGCGGCGGCGTTCCGGGCGTTCGGCATTACACCCTGGGCTTATCGCCTGCCCGGATTCCTCGCGATCGTGGCCGCGGCCTGGTACACGTTCGGGCTGGCGGCCCGCTTCCACGGCCGTTCGGTCGGAGTCTGGGCCGCAGCCATCCTGCTCACCGCGCAACACACCATCCTGTCGAGCGCGGACGTCCGGGCCGAGCCATATGTGGCGCTATTCGTGACCGCGAGCATCTGGTACCTGGTTCGGGTGGCCGAAGACGACCAATGGATTGGTGCGGCGGTCGGGTGCGGCCTGGCCACAGCGGCCGCGCTCATGTCGAAGGGGCCGTTCACGATCATCCCGATGGCGGGCGCCCTGGGCGGGCACTGGTTCCTCCACGGCCGGCCGCCGATCCGGTGGCGGCGCTGGCTCACCGTGGCGCTGGTCGCGGCGGTGGGAATCACCCCGGAACTGTGGGCCCTGTACGCCCAGTTCGACAGCCACCCGGAAAAACTGGTCCTCGGGCGAACGGGCGTTTCGGGAATCCGGTTCTTCTTCTGGGACAGCCAGTTCGGCCGGTTTCTCGGGACCGGCCCGATCCGCCGCCAGAACGGGAGCCCGATCTACTTCGTGCACACGCTGCTGTGGGCATTCCTGCCGTGGTCGTGCGCGCTGATTCTCGCCCTGGTCCGGAGGGTCCGAGTCCTCCGGGCCGGGGAAGGGCGGTCGGTCGAGTGGTACTGCGCGGCCGGTGCGGTCGCGATGTTTCTGGTGTTCTCGCTTTCGAAGTTCCAGTTGCCCTACTACCTCAACATCATCTTCCCGCTTCTGGCGGTGCTCACGGCGGCGGAGTTCGCCGATCGAACATCACCAACTCAAATCCGAACCGTGTCCCGGGCACAGATCGCGGTGGTCGTGACGATGGTGATCTTCGCCGGGGTTCTGGGGATACTGGTGCGTCCGGCAGGGGCGTCGGACGTGACAGGCGTGGCGATCCTGCTCCTCTTCGTCATGCCGGTGGTCCGGTATGCCGTGGACGACTTAAGGACCTGGATCCTGACGGTGTCGATCCTCGGAGCCACCAGCGTCAACCTCTACCTCGAACGGGCCCTCTTCCCGACCCTGAATACCTACGATGGCGGGCTCGCGGCGGCGGCGTGGGTCAACCAGCACCGTCCGCAGGCAACCGTGGTGGTGCCGCGGGACGGACAGGTCACCAGCTTCGCCTTCGGGCTCGTCAGAGAGCCGGTCTACGTCCAGCAGCCGGCCGACACGTCGGTGGTCGCCGTCCGCCCCTACCTGATGCTGGTGAAATCAGACCGCCAGCAGGCCCCCGACCCTCGAACCATCCAGAGCTTCGATCATTTTCAGGTAAGCGCCCCGACCCTCCGGTTCATCAACCACCAGACCCGGCCGGCGGCCATGCGGCGGGTCGATCTGCTTCTCATCGGCGGCGAGGTGGCCCGCTGACGCTGCTCTCCGCCCTGCTCCTCATGCAGACGCCTGCCGCCGGCCAGGTGCCGCCCACTCCCAATTTTGCCGTCCACCGGGCGGCCGGCCCGATCGTGGTCGACGGCCGCCTCGACGACGCCGGATGGGCCGGCACGGCCGACATCCCGATCAAATGGGAAATCACCCCGGGCGACAACACCCCGGCCCTGGCCCAGTCCACCTGTCACGTCACCTTCGACTCGAGCAAACTCTACGTCGGTTGCCACGCCTTCGATCCTCGGCCGGAACAGATCCGGGCCCACCTCGTCGACCGGGACAACGTTATCGCCATGGACGGAGACGATCTGATTGCCTTCTATGTCGATCCGTTCAACGACCATCGGCGGGCGTTCTTCTTCGCCGTCAATGCGCTCGGGGTCCAGGCCGAGGGCGTCAGCGCGAACCAGTCCGAAGATTTTTCCTGGGATGCCGTCTGGAGCTCGGCCGGGCGGATCACCAGCGACGGGTATGAGGTGGAGATGGCGATCCCGTTCACGTCGTTCCGGTTCGCAAGGACCGCGAACATCCAGACCTGGGGCTTCGTTTTCGTCCGCGCCTGGCCCCGGAACATGCGGTACCGGATGGAGGCGGGGCCCTACGACCGGCGGAACACCTGCGCCATCTGCCAGTCCAACCAGCTGACCGGCTTCGAGGGCATCGGCCCCGGCAAGAACGTGGAGATCTCCCCGACGTTCACGGCCGGCCGGACCGATACCCGCGATTCCTTCCCTGGCGGGCCGCTCACCCACGGCGAGGCCAGAGCCCGGCCGGGCCTCGATCTCCGCTGGGGCATCACGCCTAACGTCTCCCTCAACGCCACGGTCCGCCCGGACTTCTCCCAGGTCGAGGCCGACGTCGCCCAGCTCGACGTCAACAAGCGGTTCGCGCTATTCTACCCCGAGAAGCGGCCATTCTTCCTCGAGGGCGCCGATATCTTCACGACGCCGATCCAGGCCGTCTTCAGCCGGACCGTAGCCGATCCCGACGCCGGCCTCAAGATGACGGGCAAGCTGGGCGGGTCCACCGGCAACACGATCGGCGTCTTCGCGGCCCGGGACCGCCTGACCAACCTGCTCTTCCCGTCCAATCAGGGCACCGGGGTCACGTCGCTCGATCAGGATGCCTGGACCACGGTGGGCCGGTTCCGGCGTGATCTGGGCCGGGTCTCGAACATCGGGCTGCTCTACACGGGCCGGGTCGGATCGGGCTATCAGAACCAGGTCGGAGGCGCCGACCTGGGCTATCAGCTGGACCGGTCGACCCGGGTCAGCGCCCAGTATCTTGGTTCGGCCACCGCCTACCCCGACTCAACGGCCATGGCGAACGGCCAGCATCGAGGAACCTTTTCGGGCGGGGCGGCGCTGGTCGACATCAGCCACACCACCAATCGCTGGCAGTCCAACCTCTCCTACACCGATGTGAGCCCGGGCTTCCGCGCCGACGCGGGGTTCGTACCGCGATCCGATTTCCGGACGCTGTCGTTGAGCGTGGCGAAGCAGTTTTATCGGGGAACGGGATGGTTCAATCTGCTGTCGCTGGGTCCGTACGCGTCACAAACGCGGGACCATGGTGGCACCCTCACCGACCAGGAGGTCGGTTTCGGCCTGTACTATACCGGTCCGGCGCAGAGCACGTTGGCGTCGCAACTGATCGCGCACCGGGAGCGGTACCAGGGAACACTCTACCGGCTGACCCGCAGCACCGGCTATGTGAACCTCAAGCCGACCGCCGGCGTCGCCCTGACGGGAACCTGGCAGATCGGGGGCGCGGTTGACTACGCCAACGCCCGGCCGGCCTCCGAGATAACCGTCAGCTCGGCCGCCACGCTCAACATCGGCCGAGGCCTGGCGCTCGAGGCGAGCGATGCCTTCCAGCGACTCCGACATCAGGGCGCCACGATCTTCACCGCCAACATCCTGCAATCGAAGATCGCCTACAACTTCAGCACCCGGACGATGGTGCGGCAAATTCTCCAGTACCGGAACGTGGATCGGAATCCGCTGGAGTACGGCGCGGGAGTCGATCGGAACGAGAAGGGCCTCACGGGACAGTTCCTGCTCGCCTACAAGGCCAACCCGCAGACGGTCATCTTCCTGGGGTACTCGGGGACTGCCGCCGGGGCGGATCGATTCGGCCTCACGACCGCGAGCCGGACCCTCTTCGCCAAGATCGGCTACGGGTGGCGACCCTAGACGGCGCGGCCTCCCTGCTGGTGGGCCTCCACCATCCAGAGCCACTTGTCGATGCCGCGGGTGATCTCGGTCAGGATGTCAGCCGTGGCCGCGTCCTCGAGTTCCGTCGCCTCCTCGATGTCGATCCGGGTGGACCGGCTGAACTGCGCCAGGACATCGGACAGCGCGGCGACGTGTTCCTCGCCGGTGGTCAGGGTCAGGGGATAGTCGAGCAAGATCGTTTGCTGGGCCACGATCCTGGCCGTTCCGTCGGCCCGGCCTCCCAACTGCACCACGCGCTCGGCCAGCAGGTCCGCGTAGGCCTCGACGTCGACCGAATCGAAAAGGGTGTGGAGCGCGATGAAGTTGGGCCCCTTGACGTTCCAGTGCTGCTTGGCCTGGGTCTGGAGATCGATGCAGTCCGCCAGCCGCTGGTTCAGCAGGCTGACGGTTTCCTGCCGGGCCCGTTCAGGCAGATCGTTCTTGGTACGAAACAGGCCAGCGGCCTCGGGGCGGGTCGACTCGCGAGAATCCCGCGTCCGGTGAATCGGGGTGACTTTGGTGCGGCGTGCCATGGCGTCTCCAACGAACGGGATGGTCCCTCACTCCGTGGGAGAATGGACCCATGATGGCAAGGGAACAATCGCTCGTTAGAGCGAGGCACGCCGAGAACCTCAACCCCGTTGAGATCCGTTTACCCGCCCGACATGTTCCGGGCGAATCTCGCCAACGCTGCGGCACCCGAGCAACCCCATGCTCCGCTCCACCTCGGCCCTGAGCAGCCCAATCGCCCGCTCCACCCCCGCCTGGCCGCCGGAGGCAAGACCGTAGAGGTAGCCCCGCCCGATCGAGCAGGCGTTGGCGCCGAGGGCCAGGGCCTTGACCACATGGGTCCCGCGCCGGATGCCGCCATCGACGATCAGTTCGAGTTTGTCACCCACCGCGTCCCGCATCGGGCCGATGCAGTCGACCGGAGCGGGCGCTGCGTCGAGCTGCCGGCCGCCGTGATTCGAGATCATGATGGCCGTGGCGCCGACGTCGAGCGCCCGCTTCGCGTCCTCGGCGGTCTGGAGGCCCTTGAGCACAAACGGTCCGCCCCACTGTTTGGCCAGCCATGCCACATCCTGCCAGGTGACCGTCCGGTCGAACTGGCTGTTGACCCAGTCGATCAGCGAGATGGTGCCGAGGTCGCCGACTTTATGGACCACGTTGGCGATCTGGAAGTTGGGGTTCCGGAGCAGATTCCACGCCCAGCGCGGGCGGGCCGCGAAGCTCGCGAAGCTCTTCAGCGTGAAGCGGGGCGGCAGCACCATGCCGGTCACCCGATCCCGCTCCCGGTTGCCGGCCATGGCCGTGTCGACCGTCAGGCAGAGCGCCTGGAATTTCGAGGCCTTGCAGCGCTCCACGAATTCGGCCGTGATCCCGCGGTCCTTGAGGATGTAGATCTGGAACATCCACGGCCCGGCGCCCTGGGCGGCGATCTCCTCGATGCGGGTCGTCCCCATGGTGGACAGGGTGTAGAACGTTCCCGACTTCTGCGCCGCGCGCGCCACCGCCGGCTCGGCCTCATGATGGAAGAGGCGCGACATCCCGGTCGGCGCCAGGAAGACCGGCCAGCTGATCTTCTGCCCGAACAGCGTGGTGGAGGTGTCGATGGCACTGATGTCTCGGAGATAGTTTGGCCAGAGCTGGTAGTCGTCGAAGGCGGTGGTGTTGCGCTTGAGGCTCCACTCGTCGTCCGAGCCGCCGTCGATGTAGTGAAACATCGGCGCCGGAAGCCGGGACTGCGCCATCCGGCGGAGGTCGGCGATGTTGTTGCAATGGGAGAGGCGCATGGAAAATCCGGAGGGTTCGGAGGGACTTCAGTTCGCTTTGGCGACGAGGACAGTGACGTTGTCAGTACCACCGCCTGCCAGGGCCTCGTCCACGAGTTGTCGGCAGATATCGCCGGCCGAGCCCGGCCCCTCGAGCGCGGCGGCAATCCGCTCATCCGGCACATGCTTGTGGAGCCCGTCGGTGCAGAGGACGAGCGCATCGCCGGGCTCGAGATCCACCAGCCCCACCGTCGGCATCAGCTCCGACCCTCCCACCGCGCTGGCCAGCACCGCCGCCGGACCGGGCCGCGCCGCCTGCGTCTCCGTCCAGGCACCGACGCTCAGCATGTACTCGCCGACCGTCTGGTCCCGGGTGAGCCGCTGGAGCCGGCCCTGACGCCGGACATAGGCCCGGCTGTCGCCAACGTGGACCAGATAGGCCCGCGGCCAGGCCAGCAGGATCATCGTCACGGTGGTGGCCGGCGCCTTCTCGCCCTCGGTCGCCGCACCTTGGAGCAAGCGCTCGTGGACCGACTTGATGGTGGCTTCGAGCCGCTCGAACAGGTCCTCTTCCTTGGCCGGATCCAACCCCTGGAAGCATTCGGCCGTGTGACCGAGATAGTCGAGCAAGGCGGTGACGGTCCATTCGCTGGCCAGTTCCCCGCCAGGCCTCCCGCCGACCCCGTCGGCCACCGCGAGGAGCCGGGCGCCCGAGGCGCCGAACCGGCCGGTCAGCGCGGTGGAAGCGAGGCTCGTGGCGTCGATCGCTACGGATTTCTGCACCGTGGCGATGACGAAGTGATCTTCGTTGGATTCGCGCACCCGGCCGATGTCGGTCAGGCCGGCCGCGTCGATCGCGATTGGCGACTTCACAGGGGTATTCATTGGGCCGCCCCGTTTCCGCCCACCGCCGACCGGGCCAGCCACTGGAACATCGCTTCGACCCCTTCGCCGGTCTTGGCGCTGGTCCGCACTCGATGCAGACCGTGGGTCTCGACGGCCGCCTCGTCGGCCGGGGTGAGCTTCCACTCGGCCGTGAGGTCGGTCTTGTTGATCGCCACGGCCGAGGGGATGGGCCCGAGTGCCGCCGTGACGATGTCGCGGATCTCGAAGATCTGGTCGTAGGTTTCGCGCCGGGTCCCGTCGACCACGTAGATCAGCCCGTGGGCCCCGCGGAGGTAACTGGTGTTGACGTCGTGATGATCGTCGCGGCCCTCGAGATCCCAGAGCAGCAGCATGACCGACTGCCCGTCGAGGGCGATTTCCTTCCGGTCAATCTTGACGCCCACCGTACTCAGGTAACGGGCCGAGAAAATCGAGTGAACGTAGCGCTGGACCAGACAGGTCTTGCCGGTTCCGTACACGCCGACCATGCAGATTTTCTTTTGCAGCATCAGGGCTTTCCCCCGTCAATGGAACGGCTCGCCACCGTAACCTGCACCGCCACACTCCGGTTGATTCGGGCCCGCTCGGCCGGGTCATCACTGGCCAGTGGCCGGCCGGTGGCCACGGGCCGCGGCACCAACACCGCCTCGGCGATCCCGGCTTCCCGGAACCGGGCGGCCACCCGATCGATCCGCCGCTGGGCCAGATCCTGATTGGTCAGGTCGCTTCCACTCGGATCGGTCCGACCCACCAATTCGATCCGGACCCAGGCGCCAGCCCCAGTCACCCCGGCGACCAGCGACCGGACCGAGGCCGCCAGACCGGCCACGGTCGCCGATGCACCACCGGTGAGATCGGCCGAACCCGGATCGAACCGAACCAGAGTGGTGGCGACCGACCGGCGCAGCGAATCGAGGTCCGGCGGCAACGTCAGGGCCAACTCGCCCACGTTCACCGAACCGACCCCGACCACCCGGTCCGCCAACCGGATCGACCGCAGCCAATTCAGGGGCACGGTCCCCAGGAGAACCAGGGTATCACGGCGCAACAGCATGGCGAGATCGGCCGGAGCGCCGATGGCCTTCCGGGCCCGGGCCACAACCACCGCCGAGTCGAGCGAAAGGTAAGGCTCCCAGCGTCCCAGGAACGCAACCGACACGCCGGCCGCGCGGACCACCGCTTCCGGATCCCGGGCCACCGGATCCTTGAGTCCGTGAATCTGCCAGCGCCCCCAATCTCTCGTGCCGCCGATCACCACGATCCCGGGCTCGGCGTCGAGGGCCGCGATCGCCCGCCGCCAGCGGAGGCTGGAGCGGATCGCGAGGCCGGCGCCTAACGCCACCAGCAGGAGGAGCGGCAGCGCCCAGGTGAGCCAGGTCTTCCGCGAGCCGGTTCCCGGCTCGGCCAGCACCGTCTCCAGACAATCCGCCAGGACCGGCCGGACCGGTTCGAACGGCGCCGCATCGCCCGAGAACTCCGCGAGCGCCGTGGCAAACTCGAGATGGATCGACTCGAGGGCGAACTGGAGCCGCCGGAGCAGGCCTTCGGGTGCTTCGCCCCGGACCACGGCGGCGATCACCGCGGCGGGACCGGCCTCCACATGGACCGTGTGGTCCCCGACGCTGAAGGTCCGGAGCGTCCCGCCCTCGGCGGGCCGGAACGAATCGCGGACGAAATCCTGAATCGCGGTGAGCATGCCCGAGATCAGGTCCGCGTCGGGCAGTTTCAGATCGGAGGCGGAGACGTGGCAGAGGAGAAGCCCGGTCTCGGCGTGGATCAGAAAGACCTGCTCCACCCGGTAGACCAGCGAATGCTTGATGACAATCTCGGGAAACGAGACCCCGGTCCGCCACGACTCGAGGCGCCATTTGAGCCCCCGCGGGGACAGGCTGTGCTCGACGGCGCTGTTGATCGACCGGACCAGACTGGCCATCGTCTCGGCGATGGCTTTGCGGATGGCCGGGCCGAGGACCGGAAAGATCGCGGTGGCGATTTCCCGGGGATTGCGGCGAATCGACTCGCGGAGCGCGGTTTCGACGGTGGGGGCGAGGGCCCGGCCGAGCTGCTGGTCCCGGCGGCTTCGGAGCGCAATCGCTTCCGGCAGCAGGTCCGCGAGCTCGGCCGGCGTGATGCCCATGCCGTCGAGCCGGTCGGCCAGGGCCTCGAGCCGGCGCTGTTCCGGCCCGACCAGGAGCTGCCGAAGCTCGGCGAACTCCGTGGTCTGGTTGTCAGGCACGGGCTAGCCCCGCGGGGCGCTCTTGGCGGGGCGACCGTTGCCGGTCAGCCGCGCGGCCATCTCGGTCAGGGCGGTCGCCATCACGGCGGTATCGAGCTTCTGGTCCTGGAGCGCGGAGGCCCGCCGGTCCAGCTCGGCCGCGAACCGGTCGGCGACGCGCGCCAGTTCGGCGGACAGGGCGGCGCCCTGTTTCAGCAACTGGTCCCGGAGCTCAGCGTCGGCCTGACCGGCCACTTCCTCGAGCTTGAGGTGGCGGCGTTCGAGGTTCTTGAGGGCTTCCTTGAGCTCCGACCCCATCGCCTTCAGGTCGTCGACCCGCTTGGCCCGCTCGGTCGCGAGCTTCTCGGTCTGGGCGGCGAAGCCTTTCCGGGTCGACTCGTCGAGGTCGGCCAACTGGCGGGTGAACTCCGCCTTCATGGCCGCCTGTTCTTCGTGGATCCGCTCTTCCAGGCTCCGGAGGCGGGAGTCCACCACCCGCATCTGCCCGCCAAAGAGAATGTCGCGAACCTGGTCCAGACTCTCGGGGTTCGCAGCCTCGTCGGGGGCGGCGCCGTTGGCGCCCTTGGCCCCCTTGGTTCCGTTCTTTGCCATGCTCGATTCCTTGGTAGCTTGGTCCTGGGCACCAAGTTACCGCTCGGCGGGGAACCGGGCTACGGGGGCGGAATCATCTCCTGAGCGGCCGGATGGGCGACTTCGGCCGGAACCCGGGGAAAGCCCTAACGAAACAGGCCGATCAGCCCCGCGATGTCCCGGTCCGACCACCCCCGCCACGCCGACTGCGCCAGCAGGGCCCCGGCGGCAACGGTCATCGGCAGCTGCGCCCCGGTCTCCTTCCCGACCGTGTTGATCAGACTGAGGTCCTTGGCGTAGAGCCGGAGGGCCGCCCCCGCCTCGAAGTTGCCGGCCAGCACCCGGCCTAACGTCCGCTCCAGCATCTTCGACTGGCCGAAGCTCACCTTCATCACTTCGCCCACCGCGGCGAGATCGAGCCCCGAGCGCTCGGCAAACGCCAGCGCTTCGGCCGCGACCGCCCCATGGACGAAGGTGAGCAGCTGATTC
>JANXXJ010000309.1 GCA_025350665.1 Gemmatimonadota bacterium
GGGGTACGCAGCGATGGGGTCGCTCGCCGGCGCGGTCCTGAGCACCTGGTCGGCCAGGAACCCGGCCATCTGGGAAAGCCCCGTCATCCCGTCGCTGGTGCAGGCTGGGGTAGGGATCCTGATCTACGGGGCGCTCACCTGGCTGATCGGGGCCAGGGCGATGCAAATGCCCGCGGCGGAGCTCGGGCTCGAGGGCGGCCGCACCGGGCTCACCGGTTTCGGGCGCGGGTTTCTTCTGGCCTTCGGGTTAGGCTTCGGTGCGATTCTGCTCGGCCTGCCGGCGGGTTCCTCCTGGACCGGCGACGGCGGCACCTTCGTCAACTATCTTGGCCGGCTGGCGGTGCTGCTCCTGGTGCTGCTGCCGCCGGCGCTGATGGAGGAGCTGGCGTTCCGCGGTACGGCGGTCGCGGCCATGGCGCGGGGCATCGGCCGCGGACCGGCGGTACTCGTGACGGCGCTCTGTTTCAGCGCGGCGCACCGGGCCAATCCCGGCGTGTCGGTGCTGGCGCTCGGCAACATCGCCCTTGCCGGGGTATTTCTGGGGGCTACGTTTTTCGCGCGCGGCGGCTTGTGGACCGCCACCGGCGCCCACCTCGGGTGGAACGTGGCGCTCGCCGCCTCGGCGGCGTCAGTGAGTGGATTGCCGTTCGAGATTCCGTGGATTGATTTCCGGCCGGGTTCGCCCGATTGGGTGACCGGCGGTTCGTTTGGCCCCGAAGGCGGCCTCCTCGCCACCGCGGTTCTGGCGGCGGGCGTGGTGGTGGTGCTTCGGTGGCGGCACTTTCAGGAGGACGTATGAGGCAGGCAGCGGTGATCGGCGCCGGGACCATGGGGAACGGCATCGCCCACGTTTTCGCCCAGCAGGGCGCCAGTGTGACGTTGATCGACGTCTCCCAGTCCGCGCTCGACCGGGCCCGGGTCACGATCCAGGCCAATCTCGACCGCCAGGCCAAGAAGGGCACCATCGCGGCCGACGCGCCGGGCCAGATCCTCGGCCGGATCCAGACCGCCACCTCACTCGACGGCGCCGCGGCGGCCCAGATCGTGGTCGAGGCCGCGACGGAAAATCCCACCCTCAAGTTCTCGATCTTCGAGACCCTGGACCGGATCTGTGCCGCCGACGCCATCCTGGCATCCAATACCAGTTCGATCTCGATCACCGAAATCGCGGCCCGGACCAAGCGGCCGGCCCAGGTGATCGGGATGCACTTCATGAACCCGGTGCCGGTGATGCAACTCGTCGAGGTGATCCGCGGCCACGCCACCAGCGACGCGACCACCCAGACCGTGCTCGAGATGTGCCGGGAACTCGGCAAGACGCCGGTCGAAGTCCAGGACTATCCCGGCTTCGTGGCCAACCGGATCCTGATGCCGATGATCAACGAGGCGATCTACACCGTGATGGAGGGCGTGGCCACGCCCGAGGCGGTGGACACGGTCATGAAACTCGGCATGGCGCATCCCATGGGGCCGCTGGCGCTGGCCGATTTCATCGGCCTCGACGTCTGCCTCGCGATTCTCGAGGTGATGCACAAGGGCCTGGGCGATCCCAAGTACCGCGCCTGTCCGCTGCTCCGCCGGATGGTGGCGGCGGGTTATCTGGGCCGGAAATCGGGCCGGGGCTTCTACCAGTACGGCGGGTGATCGATGGCCGAGATCATTCCGATCGGGGCCGACCATGCCGGCTTCGAGCTGAAGGAGCGACTCGTCGCGGAACTCAAGACGCTGGGGTTCACGCCCAATGACGTCGGGACCCACTCCACCGCGTCGACCGACTATCCCGACTACGCCCATGTGGTCGCCGACCAGGTGTCGCGCGGCCAGGCCAGGCGCGGCGTCCTCCTCTGCGGTACCGGTCTCGGCATGGCGTACGCCGCCAATCGTCACCACGGGGTTCGGGCGGCGGTGGCCTGGGAGCCCGAGATTGCCAGGCTGGCCCGCCTGCATAACGATGCCAACATTCTGGTCCTGCCGGCCCGGTTCGTGACCGAGCCGGAGGGTATCGAGATTCTCAAGACCTGGCTTGCCACGCCGTTCGAGGGCGGCCGGCACGAGCGCCGAGTCGAAAAAATCGAAGTGGAGAACATCTGATGGCCGATCTGACCGCGTCGCTCCGTACCGCGGATCCGGTGGTCGCCGACCTGGTCGACCGGGAACTGTTCCGTCAGCGGGACGGCCTCGAGCTGATCGCGAGCGAGAACTTCGCCTCCCGTGCGGTCATCGATGCGATGGGCACCCCGCTCACCAACAAGTACTCCGAGGGCTATCCCCGGAAGCGCTACTACGGCGGGAACGAAGTCGTGGACGAAGTGGAGCAGCTGGCGATCGATCGCGCCAGGGAACTGTTCCAGGCCGGCCACGCCAACGTCCAGCCCCATGCCGGCGCCCAGGCGAACTTCGCGGCGTTCATGGCGGTGCTGCCGGTCGGGAGCCCGTTGCTCGGGATGTCGCTGGCCCATGGTGGACACCTCTCGCACGGTCACGGCGTCAATCACAGCGGGACCATCTGGCGGGCGTTCCACTACGGGGTGGATCCGGACAGCGGCCGAATCGACATGGATCAGGTCCGGGACCTGGCCCGCAAGGAGCGGCCAAAGCTGATCGTCTGCGGCGGCAGCGCCTATTCGCGGATCATCGACTTCAAGGCCTTCCGCGCCATCGCTGATGAAGTCGAGGCGACGTTGCTGGTCGACATGGCCCACTTCGCGGGCCTGGTGGCCGGCGGAGTGCATCCGTCGCCGGTGCCGCACGCGCAGATCGTGACCACCACCACCCACAAGACCCTGCGCGGCCCGCGCGGCGGGCTGATTCTCTGTACCGCCGAGCTGGGCAAGGCGATCGACAAGTCGGTGTTTCCGGGGACGCAGGGCGGCCCGCTCGAACACGTCATTGCCGCCAAGGCCGTGGCGTTCGCCGAGGCGCTCCGCCCCGATTTCAAGGTCTACGCGGCCCAGGTGGTCAGCAACGCCAAGCGCCTGGCGTCCGCGTTGCTGGAACGGGGCTTCCGGATCATCTCCGGCGGCACCGATACCCACGTCATGCTCGTCGATGTGCGCCCCAAGGGCGTCACCGGCAAACAGGCCGAGGACCTCCTGGGCCGGGCGGGAATCACGGTGAATCGGAATTCGATTCCGAACGATCCCGCGCCGCCGTTCGTGACCAGCGGCATCCGGCTCGGCTCGCCGGCCATGACGACGCGCGGGATGAAGGAGGCCGAGATGGCCTTCATCGCCGAAATGATCGACCGGGTCCTGACCCATCCGGACGACGGCACCATCGCGGCGGTGCGGAGCGAAGTGCACGACCTCACCCGGGGGTTCCCGCTCTACGAGTCGGCGAAGGCAGCCATGCGCCGCGAGCGACGATGATCGAAGTCCGGCTGGCGTCCGAACTGCTCACCCGGCTCCGGGAGCGGGAAAGCCACTACGACGAGCATGCCTATCTGTTCGTGCTCGAAAGCATCGAGTACCTCCAGCAGCACCTGACCGCGCGGCGCCATGTCACCGGGATGGAATTGGCCCGGGCCTGCCGCGATCACGCCCTCGAGCAATACGGTCTGATGTCGCTGCAGGTGCTCCGTCACTGGGGCATCCGGCGGACCGAGGACATCGGCCGGATCGTCTTCGCGCTCGTGGACGTGGGCCTGCTGGTCACTCAGTCGACCGACCGCGAGGAAGATTTCCGCGCGGTCTTCGACTTCGACGAAGCGTTCTCGACCTCGTACGTCTGGCCCGGGATTACCGGGAGGAACGGGGCGGAGCGCAGCGAACGCTGAAGGGGGCTCCTCCCGCCCATGCTTCGTTTTCCCGTTCTCAATTCCCAACAGGCCCGCGACTGGGATCGGCTCACCTCCGATGCCGGTCTGCCGGCGGTCGCGCTCATGGAGAGTGCCGGCCGCGCGGTCGCCGCGGTCGTGACCACTCGTTTTCCCCGTCCCCTGCGTCAGGGCGTATTGATCGCCGCCGGCCCCGGGAACAACGGGGGCGACGGCTGGGTCATCGCCCGGGCCCTCGCGGCCCAGGGTGTTGGGGTGTGGGTCGTGGGACCTGCCGCGCCCGCGTCCGAGCTCTGCCGGCTCGAAGCCCGGCTGGCGCGCGAGGCCGGCGTCCGCGAGGTCGATCCCAATGGGCCCTGGCCCACGGTCGGCCTCGTCATCGACGCGCTCCTCGGTACCGGTGCCAGCGGCCCGCCGCGACCGGCCTTCGCCGAACTGCTGGGCCGGCTCGAGGAACTGGTGCTCCCGGTGGTGGCGGTGGACGGCCCGACCGGGCTCGACCTCGATACCGGGGTGTCGCACCGTTCGATCCGGACCGAGCTGACGATCACCTTCGGCGGGTATCGGCGGGGGCAGCTGCTGGCCCGCGACGAGGTGGGCGACGTGGTCGTGGTGGACTGCGGCTTTGCCGGGCCGGATCCGGCCTGGCCCCGCTTCTTCACCGAAGCCGACGCCGCCCGGGCGGCGCTGCCGTTAGGCGGCTCGAGTCACAAGGGCAGCCGGGGCCGGGTGGTGATCCTGGGCGGTGATGCCGGCATGACCGGCGCGGCCCGCCTCGCGGCGCGGTCGGCGTTTGCGGGCGGGGCGGGGCTGGTCCACGTGATCGCGCCGGCCGAGTCGGTGGCGGTCCTGGCGGCGGCCGAGCCGGATCTGCAGACCACGGTGTCGTCGTTCGACGCCTTGTCGGCACCGGCCCTGGCGCTGCTGGCGCGGGCCGATGCCGTGGTGATCGGACCGGGCCTCGGCCGGGCGCCGGGCCGGCTCGCGCTGGTCGAGGCCGCCGCGCGGGCCACGCCGGCGCCGCTGGTGATCGATGCCGACGGCCTGATGGCCTTCGCCGGCCACGTCGACGCGCTGGCCCGCTGCGGGGGCACCCGGCCGATCGTCATCACGCCGCACGCCGGGGAATTCCGGGCCCTGTTTCCGTCGCTGGCGTCCGATCTCGCCACCGACCCGTGGCGAGTGGCCACCGAAGCCGCCGCGCTCTGTGGCGCCACTGTCCTGCTCAAGGGCGTGCCCACCGTGGTGGCCCGGCCGGGCGAGGCGACGCTGACGGTGGCCGCCGGGAATCCGAGCCTCGCGACCGGCGGTAGCGGCGACACGCTGGCCGGACTCCTGGCCGCGTGGCTCGGGCAGGACACCGATCCGGTGACGGCCGCCGCACTCGCGGCCCGGGCCCTGGGCGACGCGTCCGATTTCGCCGCTCGGCGTTTCACCGCCCGGGGCGCCCGGCCCATGGACGTGATCGCCGCTCTGGGCGATGTCTGGCGCCTCTACGACAGGTACCGGCGAGCGCCGACCACGCCGCCCGCGCCGGTGCTCCACGAACTCGCCGCGCCGATCCGGGTCTGACCCGTGACGACGCCGCTCGGGCCGGGGCCCGAATTCGACCGGATCCGGATCATCGAGCGCGCGTTAGGCAGCCTGGCCTCGGGCCTCGGCGACGACTGCGCGTTCCTCCCGGGCGGGTGGTGCGCCAGTACCGACGTCTCGGTGGAGGACGTCCATTTCCGCCGCGGATGGATCGATCCCGAGGCCATTGGCTGGCGGGCGGCGTCCGGAGCGCTCTCGGATCTGGCGGCGGTCGGGGCCCGGGCGGAATCGGTGCTGGTCGGTCTGGTGGCGCCGGCGGATGAACCGGCCGAGGCCCTGGCCGCGATGATGCGGGGCGCCGGCGAGGCGGCGGCATCGGTCGGGGCCCGGATCGTCGGCGGCGATCTCACGGCCGGCCGGGAGCTGGTCCTGGCGGTGACGGTCATGGGGCGGGCGGTGCATCCCGTCCGCCGCGCCGGCGCCCGGCCCGGCGACGGGATCTGGGTCACCGGCATGTTAGGCGGCGCTCGGGCTGCGTTGCTCGCCCTGCTCGACGGCCGCCCACCCGATCCCCGGGCGCTCGGTCGGTTCGCCCGACCCATGGCGCGCGTGGCCCAGGGCGAAGCCCTCGCGGCGGCGGGCGCGCGGGCGATGATCGACGTGAGCGACGGTCTGGCCGGCGAGCTCGGCCACCTCGCCGCGGCGAGCGCGGTCGGGGTCGAGGTGGATGGTGGGTTGCTCCCGGTCCATTCGTCCGTGTTCGCCGAGGCCGCCCGGATCGGCGAGCCGCCGGCGGTGTTCGCGGCGCGGGGCGGGGAGGACTACGAATTGGTGGCCGCCATGCCACCGGACTATTCGGCGACCGAAGTGGCCGGGGTTCCGATCACCAAGGTGGGCGTCGTGGTAGCGGGCACCGGCGTTCGGTTCCGGGTGGGAGGCCGGGTCACCGTGGTTGGGGGATTCAACCACTTCGCATGATCCTGGCCCTCCGCTACATCGCGGCCACGGTCTGTCATACCGTGTGGACCGGCACCCGGATCCTCCTGGCCTCGGCGGCCGGGATTCGCCAGGGGCCGAACAAAGTCTACGACCGGCTGCAGCGCGATTATGGCCAGGGTCTGATGCGGGCCACCGGGATCGAACTCGTCGTCGAAGGTGCCGACCAATTGCTGCCGGGTGAGTCGGTGGTGTTCGTGTCGAATCACCTCTCGTGGATCGACATTTGGGTGTTGCTGGTCGGCCTCCCGGGGACGGTCCGTTTCGTCTTCAAGAAGGAACTTCGCCGGGTGCCGTTTCTCGGTGCCTCGGCGCACGCCATGGGGCACATCGAGATCGACCGCGCCAATCGCACCTCCGCCTTCGCCGCTTACCATCAGGCCGCCGGGCAGATTCGCGGCGGGACATCGGCCATCGTCTTCGCTGAGGGCACCCGGAGTCGCACCGGCCGGCTGCTGCCGTTCAAGAAGGGACCGTTCGTGCTGGCGATCGCGGCTCAGGTCCCGGTCGTGCCGGTGTGCGTGGTCGGCGCCTACGAACTGCTGCCCTCGGGGAGCATCTCGCCGAAGCCGGGGCGGGTCACCGTGCGGATCGGCCGGCCGATCGCCACCGCCGGGTACTCGTATGAGGCCCGCGACGAGCTGGCCGCCCGGGCCCGCCAGGCCATGCTGGCCTTGGGCGCGGTCGAGTAGGGCCGGTTGTCCCGGGCGGTCGGGGCCGCCTATTCTTCCCGTTCACACTCCACAGCCTGTGAGACCATGTCCACCATCATCGAAGTCCACGCCCGCGAAATTCTCGACAGCCGCGGCAATCCGACCGTCGAAGCCGAAGTCGTCCTTGCCACCGGAGCGCGGGGGCAGGCGGCCGTGCCGAGCGGGGCGTCGACCGGCGAGCACGAAGCGGTCGAGCTCCGCGATGGCGATGCCAAGCGCTACCTCGGCAAGGGCGTGCTCGAGGCCGTCAAGAATGTGAATGAGATCATCGGGCCCCGGCTCGAAGGGCTCGCGGCCGAGGACCAGATCACGGTCGATGCCGAGATGATGGAAATCGACGGGACACCCAACAAGAGCAAACTCGGCGCCAACGCGATTCTCGCCGTGTCGCTCGCTGTGGCCCGGGCGGCGGCGGACGAGTGCGGCCAGCCGCTCTACCGGTACTTGGGCGGTCCCATGGCCCGGGTCCTCCCAGTGCCGATGATGAATATTCTCAATGGCGGCGCTCACTCCAACAACAACGTCGATGCCCAGGAATTCATGGTGTCGCCGATCGGCGCCGACAACTTCAGCGACGGTCTCCGGATGGGGGTCGAGGTCTTCCACTCGCTCAAGAAGGTCCTGGCGAAGAAGGGTCTGTCCACTGCGGTTGGCGACGAGGGCGGGTTTGCGCCGATGCTGCCCTCCAACGAGGCCGCGCTCGACGCGGTGATGGAGGCCATCAAGGGCGCCGGCTACGAACCCGGCAAGGATCTGGCGATCTGCCTCGACGTGGCCGCGTCGGAGCTGTTCGACAAGGCCAAGGGCGAGTACGTCTTCAAGAAGGGCGACAAGAGCCGGCGAAGCGCCGAGGCGATGGTGGAGCTCTACCAGGCCTGGTGCGACAAATACCCGATCGTGTCGATCGAGGACGGCCTGGCCGAGGACGACTGGGAGGGCTGGGGCAAGCTGACCGAGGCGTTAGGCGAGCGGGTCCAGCTGGTGGGGGATGATCTCTTCGTCACCAACGTGGACCGGCTGGGGCGGGGGATCGAGGAGAGCGTCGCCAACGCGGTGCTGATCAAGGTGAATCAGATCGGCACTTTGACCGAGACGCTGCAGTGCATCGAACTCGCCAAGTCGAGCTCATACGGCGTCATCATCTCCCACCGGTCCGGCGAGACCGAAGATACCTTCATCGCCGACCTGGCGGTGGCTACCGGCGCGGGCCAGATCAAGACCGGCAGCGCCAGCCGGACCGATCGGGTCGCCAAGTACAATCAGCTGCTCCGGATCGCCGAAGAACTGGGCGACGTTGGGCATTACCCGGGCCGGGACCTCTACGCCCTGTGACGCCGTCTCGGTGGCTTGTCGTGACCGTGTTGGTGCTGGCCGTCGTCTTCGCCTTCCAGGGCGGTGAGTATTCCACGCCGCAGTGGCTCGATCTCCGGAGTCAGGAGAAGGCGGAGCGCGCCCGGGTCAAGGTCCTGCAGCGGGCCGTTGATTCGTTGAGCCGGGTGGCCAGGTTGGTGGAGACGGACATCGAGACCCAAGAGCATATGGCCCGGGAGCAGCACGGCATGCTTCGGAAAGGGGAGCATGCGTTCATCCTGGATGATCCTCCGGAGACCAAACCTTGACCGGTGCGGCGGTCAGGGGCTAGGATTGGCGCCCTTGGCAGGGTAGCTCAGGTGGTTAGAGCACGGCACTCATAATGCCGGGGTCGCGGGTTCGAGTCCCGCCCCTGCTATCCTCGGAAACCACGCCCCCAGCGTTGCTTATGGGGGCGTTCTTGCGCTCTCGGATCAGCCCGCCGTTACGGTCGGAACCACAGGCGGTACCAAGAGAATCCGATTTCGCGCGTTTGGTCTGTTGGTCGCTGACCTTGGCTCGCCAGTAGGTCCATTCGGTGTCCCGAGGGGGCGAAGCGACCGTAGACTTTCAGGACCATAACTGCGTCGCGGTGGCCGAGCTGGCGGGCAACCAGTTCGACTGGGACTCCGGACCTGATGCACTCAACGGCCCAAATGGAGCCGGGCGTCGCGGAGCCGGTAGCCAACCAGTCCCAGGGCCGTGCAGCGGGTCCGATGATAATCCCCGGCCTCCCACCGGTCGATCCCCCGAAAGATCCGCTCGCCGGGGGTCAATCCCGACAAATGGGCCTCTAAGTGGGCCCACGCCCACGGGGCGACGAAAGCGATTCGATCCCTGGGCCAGGCCTTAGTGCCCCGGGCTCGGACCGCTTGGTTGTGCCGATGGAGGTCAGTCTCGACCAGCGCCAGAATCGCGCTGATCTCCAGGCCAGCTCCGTAGGCGAGTGCGAAGATGGCGCGATACGGCTGGTCTGACCCTTCAACGAGCCGTTGCGCATCATCCAGTTCGAGAAAGAGCGTCCGCGGTGGGTTCGGCGGGGGAGGGGCGATGTCCCGTAAGGGGTTGCCAGCGAGGATGCCAATTTCGAGCAAGTGGTCTACTAGCGACCGAGCCGCGGCGAAGGCCCCTAGAGCCAGCTACGGCGGGGACTGGGTCAGCATGCGCTCATACTCGCCAAGGTTCGCGACTGCGTCGCGGTGCCCTGCGCGTTCGGCAGCGCGAATGATGGCATTCTCGTTTGTGATAAAGACGTGGCGCTGCCCATTGATGGCGTAGTTTTTATTGATCATCAGTGCCAGTTGGAAATCCCACACTGAGTTGACGTGCACGCCCTTCGTAAGGTTGGCCCTTGGCGCGGCGCCGTTGGCAAGCTTGTCGCGGAAAAATTCAACCGCGGCCGCGCGGGTTCTTGCGACAGAAGCAATGTGTCTGTTTCGGTCGCGTGGTGAAAGCGGTGTGCTGGTTTCACTGGCGGCCTTGTCTACCAGGGCGCTGCAAATGTGATCCGTGAAGGAGTTAGAGTGCAAAAGGGCCTGGAGACCGTTGGGTGTGCTGGCTGAGGCCGGGGTCAGCATACCGGCTAGAGCCCCCAGGCAGGCGGCAGCACCCGCCATATCTGCGGCGAAATCTCGCTCAACGGTGTCGCGATGGCTCCGGAAGCCCTCCATCACCTTGCGTAAGTCTGCTGGAATGTCTGCGGGCGTTGGGATCGAAACCAGCTGTTCGACGGCTGCACTGTCGGAGGCCGCCGCGCTCAGGCGGTTGGGGAGCATGGCCCCGAATATCTCGCGGAACAACTGCGCCTCGCCGTCGGCCACGAACGGGAGCAGCAAGCCGTTTGCGCACGCAACATGGCAATGTTGCCAGAGTTTCTTGACGGCCGCGAGGCAGGCGCGGGCGTCGGGGTCGGCCGGGTCAGCGAGGTGGGCGCAGAGCTCGAGCACCGTGAAATACGTGGCGCGCGGTTGCACCTGCAAGCCCAATTCCTTGGTCCGAATCGCCGCAATCCTATCGGGCTTCACCGACCGATAGATGTTCGTGTCAAAGACGACGGAATATCCAGTCATCTAGCGTTCCCCTTAGGCTGTGTGGTCAAGGCGACCCAAGGGTTACGGGTCAACATGTAGCCCCTCCCTCGACTGCAGGCCTATCTTGTCGAAGATAGTCGTTGACAGGGGAAGGTGGGCCTCGAGGACCCGGACGACGCGCTCGCCCGAGAGGGCATGATCGACTTCGATGGCGGGGCATTCGCGGGTGAAGTCATCGATGACCGTCAGGGCCCGAAACCGCCGACCGTCCGCCAGCGCGTCGCTCACGGAATCCATGCTCCACCGGATCTGCGGAGCCGCCGGCGGCGTGAGCGGCTGCCGGACGACCGCCACCCCCTTCCGCCGGCGCCACCGCACCGCGAGGCCCAGTTCGCGATATAGGCGGTTACACGAGTTTCCGGTTCACCCGCTCGCCCTCGCGGCGCAGCAGCCGGTACAACCGGCGATGGCCCCAGCGCGGACGGAGCAGCGCCAGGGTGGCCAAGCGCTCCCGCAGGGCCGTGCGCGCCGGCCGCCGCGCCCGGTAGCGCTGACTGGTCCGGGCAACGCCCGTATAGCGGCACGCCTGCCGCTCGCTCAGGCCGGCGGTCGTACACGCGTGGGTGAC
>JANXXJ010000016.1 GCA_025350665.1 Gemmatimonadota bacterium
CGCGGTCGCCACCGCCATGACCGGCCGGAGCACCACGGCGATGGCGTACCCGCCGAGGATCAGCGGGGCCCGGAGGCCTCGCCGATCGGCCCACCGCCCGCTCCACCACCGGATGGTCGAGGCCGTGAGATCGGCGGCGCCGTCGAGCGCGCCTAACGCGATGGGGCCGGCGCCCAGGGTCGTGGTGATGAACGCGGGAAGCAGGGGATAGACCATCTCGCTCGCGACGTCGTTCAGGAGCGAGACCAGGGCCAGGCCCTTGACCGGGGCCGAAATGGTGCCGTTACGATCCGTCAGCACTGAAATACCAGGCGGCCAATGTCGGGTGCAGGAGTCCGCTGGTCCCAACCCGATCGGCGAACGCCAGCGCCGATCCGCCGGTGGTCCGGAACAGGTCGATCCACTGGGCGGCAAAGGCGGCGGCGGCGAATGCTTCGAGAGGCCAGGTCAGGACGTCCCGCAGGGCGTCGATCCGTCCCGGCAACCGCGCCGCGGTCTCCGCGATGCCGCGGGTGGCCGGGGTCCGACCGGTCTGGATCGCGAGATCGAGCGAGCCCAGGGTGGTTGCGACGAACGACTCGCCGAGCGCGGCGAGGCGGGCCGCCGGCTCGCCGGCCGTCAACGCCTCGCGCGCGAATATCCGCCAGCCCCGCACCGTGTCCGGAGCCACCAGGCGACGCCGGATCGCCGAGGCCTGGCGCGTCGCGACGCCCACCGCGTCGGGAATGTCCGTCGCAGGCTCACCGGACCGCAGCGCGCCCTCGAGCGCGGTGGCCAGTTCGATCTGCCGCTTCCCCAGCCGGCGCTCGACCTCGCCCGGGGAGAGTTCCAGCCGGGCGTCGTGATGAATCCGCCACAGCACGGCATCCTCGCCCAGCGCCCCCGCGGTCGGACCGGTATCGGGCTCGGTCGCGTGACGGAGGACGTAGTCGAATCGCTCCAGGGCCTGGCTCGCGGCCACGAGCAGATCGACCTCGACGCCGGCCGCATCCTCGCTCAGCGACGCCTGGGCGGCGCGGACATCTTCGCACGCGAGCTCCAGATGCAGGACCGGGGGCGCGGCGACCGTGGCGAGGGCCCGCTCGACCCAGTCGGGGATCAACGCCACGGTGTCGGCATCGGCCGGCCGCGAGGCCAGCACGGTCCGGAGCCGGTTCGACCAGAGCAGCGGGTTCCAGCGTTCGGGTTGTTCGTGCTCGATTCGGCGGCTCCGGACCCGGATCAGGTCCAGCAGGATGGTCCGGTCGATTTCCTCGTCAACTCGGTCGAGATCGAGATCCTCGACGGCGGCCGACAACGCCCGGAAGGCGGCACCGTGCTGGCGGGTGGTGTCCTCGTCGAAGGCGACGAGCTTGGGCGGCGGGCCCTCGCGATCGTACCGGCAGGCTTCGACGCCGTCGAAGTGATGCCAGAGATCGAGAAAGCTCTCCGCCAGGTCGGCGAGCAGCATGCTGAGGACCGGTCGCCCTCAGGCGCCGGCGACGTCCGAGTCGTCCGAGACGCTGAGCGAGCCGGTGAATCCCTTCACCACGACCCGGTTCCCGATCATGCTGTGGGTGAGTCGGCTGCCGGTGATCCGGCAACTCTGGCCCAGGAGTGAATGGGCGATGGTCGAATCGGCGATGACGGATCCCTTCTCGATCGTGACGTTGGGCCCGATCGTCGACTGGGTGATCGTAACGCCGTCCTCCACCAGCACCGGCTCGACGAACGTGACACCCGGATGGATGCCGTGGCGGGCGGCGCCCTTGGCGAGGAGGATCTCGTTGGTTTCGAGGAACGTGTCGAGCTTGCCGCAGTCGTACCAGCCGCCGACTTCCGCCGTGAGAATCTTCCGGCCCTGGTCGATCATCCACTGGAAGGCGTCGGTGAGATAGTACTCGCCCTTGTTGGCCGGCGCCGCCAGCGTGTGGTCGATGCCCTGCCACAGCGCGTTGACGTCGCGAATGTAGTAGAGGCCGATGTTGGCGAGCTTGGAGATCGGCGTCGAGGGCTTCTCGACGATCTTCGTCATGTAGCCCTGGCGGTCGGTTACCACGACACCAAACCGCTGATAATCTTCGACTTCCTTGGCCCAGATGATCCCGTCAGCCTGGGCCCGGTTGATCATCGTGAGGTCGGCCTCGAACACGGTGTCGACGAAGATGATCAGGATCGGTTCCTTGACGAACGGCCGGGCCAGGTTCACCGCCCCCGCCGTGCCGTCCTGAATCTTCTGTTCGATGAAGCGACAGGGGTACCCGTAGCGGCCAGTGGTATACTGCTCCACCTGTTCCTTGAGGTGTCCGGTGATGAAGATCAACTCGGAAACATCGAGGCCTTTGACCCGGTCCATCACCCAGTCGATCACCGGACGACCGGCCACCTTGAGCATCGGCTTGGGAACCAGGTGGCTGTGGGGCCGGACCCGGGTTCCCTTGCCCGCCAGCGGAATGATCACTTGCACGGTTACAGTCTCCCGTAACGATCGGTAACCCGGACCAGGTCATCCAGTTCCGGCGTCGACGCCTCGAGCACATCGCTGTCGACCACGGCCTCGATCTGATGAATCAGCCCGGCCGGGATGTGAAAGGACTCACCTGCCCGGAACGGCCGGACCACGAGTGGCGCCCCCTCAGCCTGGGTCCGGAGGATCAACTCGCCGGCCAGGACGTGCATGGTCTCGTCCTTGTGCCGATGAAATTGCAGACTCAAGATGTGCCCGGCTGCGACATGGAGAATCTTGCCTGCATAGCGATCAGTGCGAGCCCAGATCAGCTCGTACCCCCATGGTTTGTCGACTCGGTAGGGAACGCCAGCCATCACCCCTCCAGGGCCCGAAAATCGAACGCGGATGGGGAGGCGATGCACTCCCGAACGCACATGCCGCAGCCGACACACGCCTCACGCTTGAGAACCGGATGGCCCGCTTCGTCCTGGCTGAGAGCCGCTGTCCCCATGGGACAGGCGTCGACGCAGACCCGGCAGGGGCTGCCCTCGAACGTGACGCAGCGCTCCGGCGCAAACGCAATCACGCCCAAACGGTAGCCGGTCCACCCGTTAGCCGGAAGCGTCAGCGCCCCCGTCGGGCATGCCTTGACGCACGGCATGTCCGCACAGGCGACGCACGGCTGGCTTTCGATCTCGAGGAACGGGGTACCGGCCGCCAGGCCGCCTGACGGCGGCACCGTCAGGATCGCATGCACCGGACACACCGGTGAACAGGCGCCACACCGGGTGCAAGAGGCGAGGAACGCCACCTCGGGGAGCGAGCCCGGCGGCCGGGTGTAGCGCTGCTGGACGATCCGCTCTTCGGTCCGCTCGACCAGTCCCCGCACCCACTCGCCGAGACTGTCCCGAAACACGGTCCGCCGATCGGCCGGGCCCCGCTCCCAGAGGTTCACGGACGGAAGATCGGGAACACGGCGGACGTCATTCGGCTCAACAGCCCGCCGAACAGCAGGCTGAGCCGCGGCTTGGCGGGACCTGTGTCCGTGGGATTCCGCGGGTCGTCGGTCGGCGCGGTGTTGAAGACCGCGATCACACCGGCCTGGGTTCTGGGATCGAAGTAGAAGAACGACCGGAACGCCCGCTGGCTGCCGGTATGCCCGACCAGCGAGACGCCGTCCTTCTCCACCAGGAAGAATCCCAAGCCCATCGAGCCCCCTTCGGCCCCACCCAGAGGCACGACCGGCCGCCACATCTCCTCGAGCGTTGACCGCTGCAGCACGCCGCGGCCATCGGCCGGAACGCCGGGGGCCCCCGCCAGGAACTGGAGATACTTGATCATGTCGGACACCGGGGCGTTGAGACCGCCGTTGGCCACGGTGATGCCGGTGTCGAAGTCCAGGCCGTTGGCGACCGGCTTCCCGTCAGTGACGTCGTAGTTGTTCGACCGAAAGGCCAGCAGGTGGTAGGGCGTCAGGTCGAAGTAACTCGAGCTCATCCCCAGGGGCCGAAGCACGTTCTTCTCGACGTAGGCCTCGTAATCATCGCCCGACAGCGCCTCGATGGTGCGGCCGACGAAGATGTAACCCGGGTTGGAGTAGCTGAATCGCGAGCCGGGGCGAAACAGGATCTCCGTATACGGCATCATCGCCACGAGCTGGGACCACTCCTTGGGCTCGAAGGGATGCCACGGCTGGTCGCCGCCCCAGGGCCAGGTCGGGTTGCGAAACCCGGCGGAGTGGGACAGCAGATGGCGATAGGTGATCGACTCCATCGGGCCGAAGGAGTCATGGACCGCCCGGAGTTCCGGCACGTACCTGACGACCGGATCGTCCAGCGAAAAGCGGCCCCGCTCCCGAAGCTGCATCAGGGCGACGGCGGTGAAGGTCTTGGTGACCGAGGCCCAGTGGAAGATGGTCCGTTCATCGACCGGGCGGCGGGTGGCCAGGTCGGCGAACCCGTAGAACTCCCGCGCGAGGACGGTATCGCCGTGGAAGAACACCATCGCACCACCCACGACGCCCTCTTCGTCGAGGGTGCGATGAAAGAAGTCCCGGACCGGCGCCCAGGCCGGCGTGAATCGGTCGGGAACCTTGGCGCGACCCTTGGCCACCTGGGCCCACACCGGGGAATCGGGGCCGATCGCGGCGACAGCCACCACCGCCAGAGCCGTCTTCAACAGGGAATGCATACCGGCATAATCTAACCGCGGGAGATACTTGGACAGACGGTGCACACGAGCTAGTCTTCTGCCTTCCTTTCCCCGACGGCCATGCTCGGTCTTGCTCTCCTGCTGGTTCAGGTCGCCGCGTCGCAGCCAGGGGCAGGCGTCCCCGCTCGTTCACAGCAATGGCCGCGTTCCCCGCGCCGTCCGCGCGGTCCGGACCGAACAACCGCCCCACATCGACGGGCGGCTCGACGATCCGGTCTGGGCCACGATCACGCCCGAAACGGGATTCCGCCGCGACGTGCCGAGCGACGGCAATCCGGCGACCGAGGCCACCGAGGTGAGGATCGCGTACGACAAGGATGCGTTGTACGTGGGGGCTCGACTGTACGACCGCCAGCCCAAACTGATATCCCGCCGTCTCAACCGGCGCGACTCCTTCAGCGCCTTCAATGACGTCTTCTTCGTCCTGATCGATTCCTACCACGATCACCGGACGCAGTTCGCCCTGGGCGTGACGGCCGCGGGCGAGCGGCGCGATGCGATCATCACCAACGACGGTGCCGGCAGTTTCGACACCGGTTGGGATCCCGTCTGGGAGGCCAGGACCTCGATCGACTCCCTCGGCTGGGTGGCCGAGATGCGGATTCCGTTCTCGCAGCTTCGTTTTTCCGGCGCCACTGATCAGGTCTGGGGCATCCAGCTCCGTCGCGACAACGTCCGCGCCGGTGAAGCGGTCGACTGGCAGTGGTCCTCGAAAGCGGAACCCGGCTCGGTCTCGAAGTACGGCCACCTGGTCGGGTTGAGCGGCATCCCGGCCCCGAAACGGCTTGAGTTCCTGCCCTATACCTCGAGCCAGGCCACCCTCACCCAGGGACTTCCGGCTGGCAACCCGTTCGATGACGGGAGCAAGACCTCGATCACCGGCGGCATTGACGCCAAGTACGGCATCACCAGCGACCTCACCCTCAACGCGACGATCAACCCGGACTTCGGCCAGGTCGAGGCCGACCCCTCGGTGGTCAACCTGACTGCCTTCGAAACGTTCTTCGAGGAGCGAAGGCCGTTCTTCGTCGAGGGCTCCAACCTGTTCGAGTTCCGCTCCGGACTCGAGCTCGACCGGCTCTTCTATTCCCGCCGAATCGGCCGCGCTCCCGGACAATCAGCGGTGGGCTCGGCCGCCTACGTCGATGAGCCGGCCAGCGCGTCGATTCTGGGCGCGGTCAAACTCTCCGGCCGGACCCGCTCGGGGTGGTCGGTCGGCGCCCTCGACGCGCTGACCGGGCGCGAGTTCGCCCGGGTCAGCACCGGCGCCGGACCGATCGGACGCGTCCCCGTCGAACCGCTCGCCAACTACGGCATCCTTCGCCTCAAGAAGGACCTGGGCAACGGCTCGAGCGGCTTCGGCTTCATGGGCACCGCGGTGAACCGCGACGCGGCAGCGGCGGTGTTCCCCAGCATCAACAAGTCCGCCTACGTCGGCGCGGCCGATTTCTTCCATCGCTGGAACAAGAACGGCTACCAGCTGAGTGGATTCTTCGCGGAGTCGCGGATCGCGGGCCCCGCTGAGGCGATCCAGGCGGCGCAGCTGTCGTCGGCCCGGTACTTTCAGCGTCCGGACCAGGACTACGCGACGTTCGACCCCGCCGCCACCCGAATGACCGGGAGTACGGGCCAGCTTGTTTTCGACAAGCTCGGCGGCAAATGGATTTACACAGCCGCAGGCAACTACACCTCGCCGGGCTTCGAGGTGAACGACGCCGGCTTCCAGCAGGGAGCCGACCGAGTCCGCCTGGCCGGGCTGGTGACCCGGCGCTGGGTCAGCCCGGGCAAACTCGGCCGGTCCGCGAATCTGACCGTCAATGGCAACGAGCAGTTCAACTTCGGCGGCACCCGGCTCGCCCCCAAGCTGGGCTTCGGCACCGACCTCCAGCGTCACAATTTCACGGCGGTCTACCTGAACCTCGGGTACCGGTTCCGCGGACTCGACGATCGCATCACCCGCGGGGGGCCACTGGTCCGGGCCCCTGGCTCCGCGGAAGTAGCCGTTCACTTCCTGACCGATAGCCGCAAGCCCCTCTCGGTCACTGTCGGGAGCGACCTCAACTTCGACGCGGACGGCTCGACCAGTCATTTCGCCTTCGTGCAGTTGAATGGCCAGAGCAGCGGCCGTCTCACCTTCCAGCTGACACCGAGCTACCAGCGGTCGCGTTCCCGGTCCTTCTACCTCGGCACCTACGCCGATCCAACGGCGACCGCGACGTTCGCCGGTCGCTACCTCTTCGCGCCGCTGGTGCAGGACGTCATCGGTATCAGCACCCGGCTCAACTACTACTTTACCCCGGCGCTGTCGCTCCAGTTCTACGCCCAGCCGTTCGTGGCCCGCGCCGACTACGGATCCCCGCTCGGGCTCCGGAAGGCCGGTGGCTACGACTTTGACCGGTTCGGCACCGGTGGCTCGACCGTGGCGACCAACACCAAAGACAACACCGTCACCGTCGACGCCGACGGCAACGGGCCGGCCCCGAGCCAGACGATCGCCAACCCCGATTTCTCGATCCGTTCGATCCGGAGCAATCTGGTGCTTCGGTGGGAATACCGGCCGGGGTCAACCCTGTTCGTGGTCTGGAATCAGAACCGGTTCAACTTCAGGACTGATCCGCGGTTCCGCCCCCTCAACAACCTCGGCGGCATCTTCTCGGACGACATGCAGAACGTTTTCCTGATCAAGGCGAACTACTACTTCTCGTTCTAGGCCCGAGGGCGGAGAAACGCCTCCGCGGTCATCGGCTGTACTCCAAACCGGATCGCCGGCCCCTGCCAGTCGGCGACCAGGTGGTCGGCCGAAGCCGACCAGGCACCGAGCGACATCAGTCGGGCCAGCAACTCGTTGAACGGCCGGAGGACGGTCGCCGCCGCGAGGAGCACCAGTCGAGGGATCTTCTGGCGGCGAATCGGCACTCCGAGAGATGCCTCGATCAAGTCGACCAGCTGGTTTTGAGAGAGAGACCTCGGCCCGCCCACCTCGATCTCCTCGTTCACCACATCCCTGAGCGCCAGGATCCGCACCGCAAACTCCGCCACATCCTCCGTAGCGATGTAGCTCGCGGTCCGCGTGCCATCGCCAAAAATCCGGGCCGGGCGCCCGGCCTTCACCTCCTGCACCACCATGTTCACCCAGACATCCAGAAGGGCGGCCGGCTTGAGCAGCACGTAGGGCAGCCCGCTTCGCCGAATCACGTCATCGACCAGCGCCTTGACCCGGAAGTAGTCCACGGTGCTGTCTGGACTGACCCAGCTGGCCGATACGTGGACGATCCGGGCGACACCGGCTCGGCGCGCCGCGTCGAGCAGCCTCTGATAGCCCGCCACGTCCACTCTGGTGGGACTGGTCGGGCCGGATCCCATAAAACTGTTGGCCGTCGAGACAATCTGGGTGACACCCTCGCAGGCCCGGTCGAGCGACCGTGAATCTCCCAGATCGCCGACCACCGGTTCACCCCCGCGCGCGGCGAGTTCGACGAGTCGGGCCGAGTCCCGACTCATGCCGCGAACGACCGCTCCTCGATCCAGCAGCTTGCTGGCAATGGCGCCACCAAGCGCGCCAGTCGCACCCACAACCAGATGGCGCCCGGGGGGAGAACCCGCCGATGGTTCGGGCGAGGCCCGGGTCACCTGAGCCAGTGCTCAAACCACTGACGGAGCCGGCCCAGCCGGTCCACCAGCAGCCACGGTTCCCCCGTCCGGCTCAGGTCGTGCGTCGACCGCGGATACCGCACGAACTCGACCGGCACGTGATTTTTCTGCAGCGATACGAACCACTGCTCGGCGTCCGCCATCGGGGTGCGGTGATCCTCTTCCGACTGCACGATCAGGGTCGGTGTCCGCACTTTCGCCACATGCCGGATCGGCGAAAGGGAGTCATACAAAGCCGCGCGCTCCCACGGCATGCCGTAGAACTCGAACTCCGTGAGCCCCGGTACGTCGGACACGCCCCACCATGACCACCAGTTGCTGATCATCCGGTCGGCCTCGGCGGCCTTGAATCGGGTGGTGTGGGACGTCACCCAGGCGGTCATGAACCCGCCGTACGACCCGCCGGTGACGCCCATCCTGGTCGAATCGACGTCGGCCCGCTGCGCGGCGATGTCCACAGCCTTCATCAGGTCCTGATAGTCCTCGAGCCCCCAGCGGCCCCGGGTGGAATAGGTGAACGAAGCGCCATAGCCGCTCGACCCCCGGGGATTGGTGAACAGGACCCACATCCCGGCGCCGGTAATGCTGTGGAATTCGTCGAACCAGTTTTCCCCGTAGGCGCTGTGCGGGCCGCCGTGGATGTAGAACACCAGCGGATACTTCTTGCCCGCCTGGTAGCCGTACGGCTTCTGCAGCCAGGCCTCGATTTCAAGCCCGCCGACGCTCTTGTAGGTAAACCGCTCGGCGTCGGGCCAGGCGATCTCCTGATTCAGCTTGTCGTTGAACGCCGTCACTTTCCGCTCGCCCGTTCCATCGCCGTTGGCGAGGTAGAGCTCGGTCGGTGCCGTGATGCTCGTGCCGACGTAGGCCAGCACCTTGCCCGACGAATCGGAATCCACGCCCGGGAGCCGGCGCCGGCCACCAACGATCTCCTTGATTGCCCTGGTGGCGGGATGGACGGTGAAAATCGCGTCGCGCCCCCCGATCGCCGCGCCCATTCTGATGTCACCATTCGGGAGCCACGAAAACCAGGTCGGTTCGTAGACCCAGTCTCCCAGGATGTTGACCGCCGCCCCGCCCGCTGCCGGCACCGTGTAGATCCGGACCGGGCCGGCCCGACCGATCTGCGAGTTGAACGCCAGCACCTTGCCGTCGCCCGACCAGGCCAGATTCCCTTCGGCACCTGGTGCGGACGTGATCCGCTTCGGTTCGCCACCCGCGGCCGGAATGACGAACACGTCCGCGTCATTGCGGGGTGCCTCCGACAATTTGGGATCGTACTTTGCCCGGCGGAGCGAATCCTGCTCGGCCTGCGCCAGCGAGTCGGACCGCAGCTGGGCGTCGGCCACAAAGGCGATCCACTGGCCGTCCGGCGATACGGCCACGTCCCGATGCGAATAAGCCGTATTGGTCAGCTGCTTCTTCGCACCACCGTCCACCGGCCGGGTCCAGATCTGAGCCGGGTTCCAGCGGCGGGCTTCCTTCGGGGCCGGAATGAACCCCGGCCCGTTGAATTTGTAGCCGAGGTCGACGATATGACGGCCGTCAAACCGAGCCGGATCGAGGGGCTTGGTGATGGCCCGGTACGGCGGACGCGCCATCGGCCCCATTTTCTCGTAGGGATCCTTGGCGGTCGTATCGCGCTTCCACTCTACGGTATCGGCCCAGGCCACGGTCCGTCCGTCCGCTGTGAACGAGCCGTCCGGAATGCTGTCCACCTCGAAGGCTTCGCCTGATGGCCGGTCGAGGCGGAGACCCCAGGTCTTGGCCTTGCTGTTGCTGCGGCTCGAGCTGAACAGCAGCAACTTGCCGTCCGGCGACCAGCGGGGCCCGGAGCTTTCGGTGCTCGGCGAGGTCATCCGGATCGGCTGCCCGCCACCGGTCGCCACCATCCAGATCTCGGTGTGGCGCTTGTTCTCCGCCTCGCGGACGGTCGTGGCGTTGAAGGCCACCCACTTGCCGTCCGGCGACACCGCGGGGCCGGACACCGTCGTGACCCGGTACCAGTCCTGGGGCGTGAAGGCCCGGCCCTGGGCGCTGAGATCACGGCCAAGGACCAGCGTAAGCGTTAGGCAGGGCAGGACCGGTCGAATCATTGAGGCCTCGGCGAGCATGAAACACGGATGGGGATGCGGGATGGCCGCGCCCCATTCTAGCACGCCCCCGTGGGCGCGGCAATCGCGATGGTGGCGTCTCCCCGCGGCCCTCGATAGGTTCCTCAGCATTCCCGCACCCAGCGCCCGTACTTCGGCAGGGAGAAAGCGCATGACTGACGTTCCCTTCGAGGCTCGCGTCACCGCCCTCGAGGCCGCCATCCGACCGACCGGCGATGCCGCCGCCGGTCCCGCGTCACTTCCGGAACTCGAGGGACTGAAGGGCTGGCTCGACGACGTTCGCCTCAACCTCTGGGGCAAGCTGCAGGCGGCCCACCAGGCGTCACCGCCCGGCTTCGAGGAGCGGTTTCGGGTTCAGCGCGCGATCGATCTGAGCCTCCGGCTCGTGGCCGACTTGCGGGCCGGGCGGGCCAACCCCCAGATCGGCGAGTACTCGCTGCTCGCCGTGACCATCGCCGACCTCGGCAGCGCCATCCAGGCCGCCCGCACCCGACCGCCGGCAGCTTAGGCGCCGGCTCAGAACGTCGGCCCGACGCCAATCGTCCACCGGAATCTCATCCGACCGTCGCTCGGCGCCCCGCCGATCGCCTGATCGGGATGAGACACCCAGAACGGCACATCGAACCGGGTCACAAACGTGGTCTGCCCGATGGTGTGGGTGAACCGCAGCCCCAGGCCGGCATCCCCCGCCACCCGGCCACCACCGTTGTAACTGAAGAAGCCATTTGACACCGCCACGTCGCCAAACGCCGCCAACCTCGCCTCACGAAAGAGCCGGGCCTTCGGGCGGCGCACGAAGGCATGCTCCCACTCACCGTTGGCCGCCACCAGGCGAGTGACCGCCACGCTCCGCTCGAGGCCACGGACATCGCCACCCCCGGGCGTCTGGAAGTGGAGGTCCCCGGTGAGGATCGCGTCCCGCGACCGAACGAATGGATTGGCGAACTGCTGATAGGGATCCGCGCCGGACAGATAGAACCACCGCTGCCTGACAGGGTCGGTCCCGCCGCCCCCCTCGAGCCATCCACCAAAGACCCGGAACCCGACCGATTCCCGCCGCCCCAGGCCACGGCGAGCGGTCGCTTCCGCGAACACCCGGCCGTACCCCTGGGTGTCATAGCGGTCGTCGGTGTCGATCCCGCCCCCCCGGTTCCGGTATTCAAGGCCGAGGCCGGCCGACCCCAGACCGGTCACCAGCCAGGCTCCCCGCCGTTCCGCGGACCGAATCGACCACACGCCTTCGACCGTTCCGGCATTGTCGTACAGCCGGGGATCGAGATAGCGCCGGTCATACGTGGCCATCCAGCGCACCGAGAATCCCGACGACGTCGTCGGGCCGAAGCCGAGGTGGCCGAGGCGCTGTCGCTCGAAGCCAACGGCCGCGCCCTGCCGCCCCTCGGTGTGAAACGCCGACAGCTCGGTACTGAGCCGTGGCGCGTGGAGCAGGGTCGGGTTCCGGAGACTGAAGGACCAGTTGTCCGCCGCTCGTCCGTTGTGGTCGCAACAGTCCCGGAGCGCGACGCTGTGCTGATACGAGACCTGATTGAATCGGCCAAGGTAGTTCGATCGAATCCGCCCGCCGAGCATCACCCCGCCGGCGTCGTTGTACCACAGCGTGGGGATGAACTCACGAGCCGCCCGATCGCGATAGCTGCGAGTCGAGAACACCCGGTCGATCGAAAATGAGCCCGGCGCCGATCCGGCCCAGCCCAGCCAGCCGCGGCGCTTGCGATTGTTGAGCATGTTCCAGTCGTGACCTCGCGCCCTCGGGTCGATCACGACTTCCCGCGGCCGCCCCACCGTCACGAATTCGGCCCATTCCCGTTCGGCCAGGCCCTCGATTCGCCGGACACTGGAGTCCGTTTTCGATCGTACCACGACCTCCACCGGGAATACGCCGGGCTCGTCGCGGCGCACCTCGACCCGGGTCCGCCATTGCACCGATCCCGCGGCGCCGGCCTCCTTGATGGTCTGCACTCGGCCAACGGACCAGCCATAACGGGTCACTCCGTGCAGCCATTGCCCGAAGAACGTCGACAGGTCCCGCTTCGACACCTCTTCGGCCACCTGCCGGAACGCTTCCTCATCGACATGCTTGAGTTGCCAGCGGGCGTAGTAGACCCGGAGGATCTCCCGCATCGTCTCTGGGCCGACGATCTCCCGGAGTTGATGGTAGAACAGCTCGCCCCGGGTGTAGATCATGGTGTTGTAGGTGAGGAAATCGCGATATCGCTCGCTCTGGTAGCTGGTCGGCTCCGACCAGCCGTCGATGTCCATCAGCAGAATCTGCCGTTCAATGCTGCCGTAGCGATCGGAATCCGGATCGGCGGCGTGGGCGCTGTTGGTCTCCACCCACCAGCTGGTCTGAAAACTCGTGAATCCCTCGTCGAGAAATCCTTCCTTCCATTCATTGTTGGCGAGGATCCCCATCAAATAGTTGTGACCGCCTTCGTGGAGAATCAACTCCTGGCTGGCCGAGCCGTTGTGCATCATCATCGGGAACTCGGTCCCGCCGCCCTCGATCCGGTGCACGTTGGTCATCTGGGGCCATGGATAGCGCCCGAAGAGGCCATCGAGCCACTGCAGCATGGTTTCAGTCCGCTTGACCGCCACCCCGCCGCCCCAAGTGGTTTCATCGCCGGGCTGGTAGAGCGCGTGGACGCTCACGTCGCCCGAGTGCCCGCCCTCGTAGCGGTAATCGGGACGCATCGACATCGCGAAATGGTGCACGTCTTCGGCTCGCCACACAATCGTCTTCCGGCCGGCGGCCTTCGGAGCGCAGGCGCCGGCCGGCAGCGCCGCCAACGCGGCTGGGTAGAAATCGCGCCGGTATTCGATCGCCCGCCCGGGTGTCCGATTGGCCCGCTCCCACCCGGGATCCCCGCAGAGCGGAACACCGGTCGAACCGATCACCTGGTCCTCGGGCACATCGAGAGCAACGGTAAAATCGCCAAAATCGCCGTAGAACTCGCCCGCCGGATAGAGCGGGTGTTCTTCCCATCCATGCTTGTCGTACGCGACCACCCGCGGATACCACTGGGCAAAATCGAACGCCCGCCCCCGCCGCCCCTGGCGCCGGGGCGTGGTCGACGGTCGCGCGTACCATCCCAGTTCCGCCACCAGCGAATCGCCCGGGGCCAGGAGCCGCGGCAGCGCGAAACGCACCACCGTGCTGTCCGGTGCAAACGGATAGACCGGAATCGCCGGGACGCCCATGATCCGGACGTCCCGCACCCCGTTCAAGCCAAAATCAGGGTCCTTGAGATCGTTGAAGCGGCGACGGTGCTCCGCGCTGTCCGCGTCGGACCAGCGGGAGCCGCGCCGGAAGGCGTTCAGGTAGAGATGAAACGAAATCGAGCTGAGCGAATCGGGCGAATGATTCTGGTACACGATCCGCTGGGTACCCCTGAGCATGCCGGCCGGTTCATCGAGCGTAGCCGTGATGTCGTAGGAGATTCGCTGTTGCCAGTAGGGTGTGGCGCCGGCGACGGTCTGCAGCAGCACCAGGAGTGGGACAAGCATTCGGACCCGGGTGACGAGGATCGTGGAACTTACCCGCTCACGCCGCTAGAACCACTTGCCGATCCGGAGGTAGAAGGCCCCGCGGCCGTTGGTCGCAACGCCATATGCCACCTCGAGCGGCCCCAGGGGCGAGTCGGCCCCGACGCCGACCCGGCCCCCCCCCAGCCAATCCGAATCACCGGCGACACTCCACGCCCGCCCCGCCGCGATCAGGAGGCGGGCCTGAATCGGCCCGCGAAGCGCATAGCCAACCCGCACCGAACCGTCCAGGTCCCTGGTACCCCGCCGCTCGCCCAGGTGAAGCCCGGGGAAACCGTCCTCGCCGCCGAGCGGGAATGTCCACTGCGGCGGAAGGGCGTCGGATCCCCAGCCGAGGCGCAGGGCCGGCAGGATGTTCCACCGGTGTCGGGCCCAGGGCCAGGAGGCCGCCACCCGGAGTGACTGGATCCGCGCCGCGCCCATCGCCTCGGCCGTGACCACGGGCCCGGACCGCCCGGACCGCTCCGCCCGGATCGAGGCGCCAAACCCCGACCGGCCGATCAGGTCGTCTCCGCCCCATGCCAGGTATTCTGCAGCCGGGCGAATCCTCCAGGTGTCCTTGACCCGGACCTCCGCCCCAGCACTTACCCGCCCGTCCGTAGTCCCAAGGTCGGGCCCTTCAACGCCGTCCGCGCCGAACCGGCGCAGATTCTCACGCCGGATCCGGAGCACCACGTTAGGCGTTACCCGGGACCAGCCGGCATCGAAGTGCCAGAGCGCGGTTGCGTACAGCTCGCGCTGAAACCGGCCCAGGGAGGCCAGTGCGCTGGCCTCGCCTCCCGGGCCGAACAGCGTCCGGTCGAAGAGCCCGACCCACGCCCGGCCACCGAGTTCGTGGTCGTAGGCCAACCCGCCCCCACCCACGGTCGTTGGCGAGTGGATCGGCTCGACGGCGAAACGAACCGAGTCCGCCGTGCCGGTCGGATTGAGCCAGATCCCCCGGAAGGTCTCCGCCTCCGCGAGACCGATCAACCGGTCGGCCAGACGCGGTTCGTCAATGCGACCGCCGGACACGAGCCCGAGCATCCGGGCCACCAGGGTGCTGTCGCCGGCCGAGGCGGTGGTCACCCGCCAGTCCGTCAGGGTCCCGGGAACGGGAGGTACTGACGGCCGCGGACCCCTCGACAGACAACGGGCCCGGCCGATCGTGGTATCGGCCGCTTCGCGGCCCCGCCGCAGGATCTCGGCGACCGATTCACGGGAGAAGTCGAGACTCCGGAACCCGTTCACGGCCGGCCGGACCATGATGTCGTCCGGGCCGAGAATCGCGGGGGTCTGGTGAAACAGGAAATCGAGCAACTGATCGGCCAGAGCCAGCGGTGACTCCACGTCGAGCGAGGGCTCCGGATGCTCGGTGACATCCGACACGATGACCCGTTCCGCTCCGGCCGCCCGTGCCTCGGCCACCGGAATGTTCGCGGAGAGACCGCCGTCGACCAGGATCGCGGCGCCGACGACGACCGGCGGGAACACGAGGGGAATGGCACTGCTCGCTCGGACCGCACGAGCCAGGTCCCCGTCGGCCAGCACCACGGTGCTCCGGTCGCGCAGATCGGTCGCCACCGCCCGAAACGGAATCGGAAGCTGGTCGAACCGGCCCCGGGCGAGCAAGTTGCCCCGGAGCATGGCGGCGTTGAGCCTGGCGTTAGGCCCGGTCTCGTCGACGATCCCGGTCTGCAACTCGAACCCGTTGCTGCCGCGGACCATGAAAAGGAGGGGGATCCGGTGATCCCATGGGTGTGGCGCGGGCTGGTGGAACGGCCGGGCCAACTCCGAAACGGGCAGCGCCCGGACCAGCGAATCAATCTGGCCGGCGTCGTACCCGCTGGCGTAGAGGGCGCCGACGATCGACCCCATGCTGGTCCCGACGATCAGGTCGGGCCGGATCCCGAGGCTGTCGAGAACCCGAAGCACCCCGATATGCGCGAGGCCCTTGGCGCCGCCGCCACTCAGCACGAGGGCGGTCCGAGCCGGCCGGCATTCCTGGCCGTAAGCGGCCCGGGCGCCAACGAGCAGCACCGCGGACAGCAGTCTGATCAATCGCATGCGGGCAAGCTAATGAGGGGGCCCGGCGGAGAATCCCGTAAAAAAGGCGCCCCCGGGATCGACCCGGCGGCGCCCTCAGGTGCTGCGAACGTCGGGACGGCTACGCCAACTGCCGGCGAAGCCGGAGCAGTCGCCGTCTGAGCGAGCCGTCGTACACCCGGTCTCCCACCCGAACGACGGCGCCGCCCAGCAACTCGGCGTCCACGGTAAACGTGGCAACGACGGTCTTGCCCAGCTTCTTGGTCAGCGACGCTACCACCGATTGCTCCAGGGCGGCGTCTGCGGGACGAGCCGTCGCGACGGAGGCCCGAACCCGGTTCATCTGACCGTCCACCAGGTCGCCATAGGCGTCCGCGATCTGGCTGAACATCGTCTGCCGGCCCCGTTTGACCACGGCCTGCAGGTACAGCACGAACTCCTTCGGAGCGCCGATCTTCGCGATCGCCCTGCCGACCAGTTCACTCTTGACGGCCTTGGGCACCCGCGGGCTCACCAGCACCAACTGCGCCTCCGGCGAGGCCGCGAGCGCCTCCGCCGTCGCGGCCATCAGCCGGCCGTAGTCCTCGAGCCGGCCGGCCTTCTGCCCGAGCTCGAACAGCGCCTCGGCATAATTCTGCGCAACGGACGAGCCGGCCATCAGTGGCTCCGCTCCACCGTCGCGAGGTAGTCAAGCACGATCTTGCGATCCTGGTCACCGTCAAGCCGCTGACCGATCACCTTCGACGCCGCCCCCAACGCGAGATCGACGGCTTCCCGGCGGAGTTCGGCGACCGCTCGGTCCTTCTCGGCTGCAATGTCCCGACGGGCCCGGTCGACCAGAGCTTCCTGGTCCGCCTTGGCTTTCTCGTGTCCCAGGGCCCGCTCCTTCTCGGCCGCGGCCCGGGCCTCGGCCAACATGGTCTGCGCGGCGCCGCGGGCCTCCGCCGTGGCCTTCTTCTGCTCCTCGAGCAGCGCCCGGGCCTCCGCATTCATCGTTTCGGCCTGGGTGAGCTGCGCCGCAATGGTCTGTTCACGTTCCTCCGCCCGGCTCACGATCGTGACCCAGAAGGTCTTCCGGAAGAAGAAGAGAAACGCAATGAAGACCAGCCAGGTCCAGAGCATCAGACCCGGGTTCACCGAAAACGGTCCACCACCGCCCTCGCCCTCGGCGAGGATCGCGAGCATTCCGAGGGTCGTCGTCATCGTCGCCTACTTGATGATCTTGAACAGCAGGCCGAACACCAGGGCGATGATCGTGGCACCCTCGAGCAGGATCGCGATGATGAACGGGCCGCTGGCGATCTGCTTCGCCGCTTCCGGCTGGCGAGCGATACCATCGGCGATCGCCCCGCCGATCCGTCCCATCCCGATCCCCAGGCCCAGAATGGCCAGACCGAAGCCGATGCCGGCCCCGAACAAGCCAAGATTCTTCGCCGCCTCAGCGGACATGGGCTCCTGCAGCAATGCGAGCATGTTCAGCATGTTCCAGTCCTCTTCTTACCTTGGGAGAATCCATGGTCGATTTGCGCCGCTCGAGGCCGAGGATCCATTCTCCCGACCAATCCACCCCTCGAGACACCCGCCGTGACCTTTCGGTGGCGGGCCATCACCGGCCCTGCGGCCGGCTACGCCAGTCTGATCGGAACGCTACGACCAGGCCGGATCCAGCTAATGATGCGGTTCCTGCATCAGCCCGATGAAGGTCGAGGCCAGCAGGATAAACACGTACGCCTGCAGCGCCGCCACCAACGTCTCGAGCAACATGATCGCCGCCAGCAACAGCGCGGTCGGCACCCCGATCACCCAGCTGCCGAACATCAGAATGATCCCGACCAGCGACAGGATCACGAAGTGACCGGCCACCATATTGCCGAACAGCCGGACGGCGAGCGCAAATGGCTTGGTGAACTTGCTGAGCACCTCGATCGGTGCCATGAACGCCGTGAGGAGAATGCCGCCAACCCCGCCGACCCCGTCAACGTGCGGGAAGATGGTGCCGAGATAGGCGCGCGGCCCCATCGTGATCGCGCCGCCGATTTCGACCACCAGGAACACCATCAGTGCCAGCGCCGCCGTCACCGCCAGGTTGCCGGTGGCCGTAGCGCCCCACGGCAACAGGCCGATCAGGTTCATCATCAGGACAAAGAAGAACAGAGCCACGAGGAATGGGGCATAGCGGGCCCCGTTCTTGCCAATGTTGGCGATGGCGATGTCGTCGCGGATCCAGAGGACCAGTTGCTCGATGAAGCCGGCGAAACCGGTTGGCGCCTTCCGGCCGGCCTGTTGCTTCTTGAGGCCCGCGGCGGCCAGCCCGAGGGCGAGATACGCCAAGCCCGTCGCGACCAGCATGAAGACGACGTGCTTGGTCGGCGTCAGGTTGAGCGCGTACCCACCCAGGTGGATATCCGGCCACTTCGACCAGGTGAACGAGCCGAAGGGCTCGAAATCGATCGAGTAGGCGTCCGACGTGTGGTGAAGGACGATCTCGCCGATGTCAATTTCCTGGCCTGGGCTCATCGAAACCGTCGCATCTCGAAAAGTAAAAGCGGTACCAACACCCCAATGAAACCCAGCGCCGACGGCAAGGGCGGAAAAGCCGAGCGGTCCGCCAGCACCGCGATCGGCAGCGCCACTACACCGAGCATTCGGAGCAGCATCCCAAGGGCCCAGCGAACCATCAAGCCCTGGTAGTCCTGCGACTCGAGCATCGGCGCCGCGAGTGCAACCGCCCCGACCTCGAGCCCGGTAGCCAGGCCGCCGAACATCGCCGCGGCCCGCATGCTTGCCGAATCGCCCAGAATCAGTCCCAGCGCACTCACGACGGCCGTGAGGAAAATCCCTAGCGCCGCGGCTTGTCGGACCATGACTTGAGCGACTCCTGGTCGGCTCGGAACTCTCGATAGACGCTCAAGAATCCGAGCCCGGCCCCCCCAAGGGCCCCGATCAGCGTAAACAGCGGGGTAAGCCCGAGCCATCGGTCCAACGCGAGCCCGGCGAACAAGAACATCACGACCGCGCCCGCAAACCGCATCGCGGCCCCAAGGTACTGCGTGCCCTCGCCCAAGCCGTTGGGCTCCTGATCCGCCATGTCGGAAATTAGCACTTTGTGAAAAATTTCGCAAGCTGGTGTTGGTGAGGTACAAACTCATTAGCGGCAACGTGTTAGACGGTCATGAACCGGATCGAGTCTCGACCCATCGCGGCCAATTTCGAGGGTGGCTCTTGCCACCGCCCACACCACAACGTTTCCTTTCCCGATCGTACCAGCGCTGCCACCATTTGCCCTCACCACAATTGAGATCCATGTCTTTGCCTGACCGGGTTCCAACCGATGATGTCGAGCAGTTGCGGCGCCTGTCCGTGGGGATGGTTTCCCTCAGAGAGCGAGTCGGCCAGCGGATCGTCGGCCAGCAGGAGGTGGTGGACGGGATTGTGACGGCAATCCTGGCCGGCGGGCACGCGTTGCTGGTCGGCGTGCCCGGACTGGCCAAGACGCTCATGGTCCAGACGGTCGCCGAGGCCCTCGAACTCACGTTCAACCGGGTCCAATTCACCCCGGACCTGATGCCTGGCGACATCACCGGTACTGAAATCGTCGAGGAGGACCCGGCCACCGGACGGCGGGCCTTTCGATTCGTGGCCGGCCCGATCTTCGCTCACGTGGTTCTGGCCGACGAGATCAACCGGACACCCCCCAAGACCCAGGCCGCGTTGCTTCAGGCGATGCAGGAGCATCAGGTCACGGCCGCCGGGAAGACGTACGCCCTGCCCGACCCGTTCTTCGTCCTGGCCACGCAGAATCCGATCGAGCAGGAGGGGACTTATCCCCTTCCCGAGGCTCAGCTGGATCGGTTCATGCTCGAACTCCGCGTGGGATACCCGTCGCGGGCCGAAGAGGAAACCATCGTCGAGCAAACCACGGGATCCCGTCGGGTCAAACTCGAACCGGTGCTGGATGCCGCCGAATTGCACGCCATGCAGCAGCTGGTTCGTCGGGTCCCGGTGTCCAAGGGATTGATCGCGGCGGCGGTGGCGCTCGCCCGGATGACTCGACCGGTCGATGCCGAGGCGCCCGCCCTGGTCAAGGAGTACGTTGAATGGGGGGCCGGGCCCCGGGCGTCGCAATATCTCGTCCTTGGCGCCAAGGCCCGGGCGGCGATGGCTGGGCGGCCGATGGCCGATCTCGACGACGTGAAGGCCGTGGCGCCGTTCGTCTTACGGCACCGGGTGGTCACGAACTTTGCCGCGGAGGCCGCCAACCGGAGCTCGGACGACCTGATCCGCGAGTTGATCGCCGGCCCGGCGTGGCAGGTTCGTCGGACCTAGCCGCCGAACATTACAAACTATCAACCGGCCCCCTCGGGATCGGCCGGCCGGTTGATGTCCTATTGAGGAACGCGTAGCATCTTTGCCACGTCCTTTCTCGAGCCCATGCCAAATTCCTTCGTCCTGACCTGTCTCGGTTTCCCCGAGTTGAGGGGCCCCGATGGCCGGGTCGTCCGGATCCGGGTCAGGAAGCACCTGGCCCTGCTGGTCTACCTGGCGATCGAGCGACGGCGGAGCCACGAACGAGCCCGTCTGGTCGAGCTGTTCTGGCCCCGATCGTCGTCGGAGCGGGGACGGCATTCGTGTGCCACGGCCCTGTCCCTGCTGCGGACCGTCTTCGGGCGGGCGTCGTTTGCTTCGACCCGGACCGGAGTCCGCTTCAATCCTCCTGACCTGACCCTCGATGTCGACCGCCTTGCCGCTGGCGAGATCGTTGGGAGCGACGGCGAAGCCGCCATTGATGTCGATGGCTTCCTGCGCGGGTTCGACATCGACGACGCTCCGGAGTTCACCCTCTGGAAGGAGGTTGAGCACGCTCGGTGGCTTCCCGCAATCCACGCCGGCTTGCTTACGTTGATCGACCATGGCCGTCGCCGCGGCTCTCACGACGAAATCATGCAACGGGCCGAGCGTCTGCTGGCTATTGATCATCTGGCCGAGGAGGGGATCCGGGCCAAGATGGAGGCGCTGGCGCTGGTGGGCGATCGCTTTTCGGCGCTCCGGGTGTTCGACGAGTGGAAGGAGCAGCTGAGTCGGGAGCTGATGGCTGAACCCTCAATGACCGTCGAGGGCATGGCGTCGCAGCTCCGGAAGCGGGGCTGGGAGCCGAGGGAGCCGAACCGAGCCCCTGCTGTCCCCGCTGAGCAGTGGAGAGACCGGAGGTTCGTTGGCCGGAAGAGCGAATATCGGAAGCTCTACGAGACCTGGGAGGCGGTCCACCAGCACCACCCTCGGCATTTCCTGATCGCCGGAGACAGTGGCGTCGGCAAGACCACCCTGGCCCAGCGGCTCGTTACGTCGGCGGGACTCGAGGGGGCCTCGGTTTCACGGGTGCAGTGCTATCAGCTGGAGCAGCGCATCCCGTTCGCGGCGGTGGGCGGCCTGGTTGCGGGACTTTTAGGCCGGCCCGGGGTCGCGGCAACCTCGCCGGAAGCCCTCGCGGAGCTTGCGCGCATCGTTCCCCAGGTCAAGAACCATTTCCCCACATTGCCGCCCCCCAAGCAGACGGAGGGAGAGTCAGCGCGATTGTTGTTCGCGGAAGGGGTCATCGACATGCTCCGAGCCGTGATGGACGAAAAATCGCTGCTCCTCGTAGTAGATGACATGCACTACGCCGACGAGGCGAGCATGGCGGTGCTGCACATGGTTATGCGACGGATCGGCACAGGGCGCTTCATGATCGTCCTGACCCTCCGGCACGGGGAAGTCCACGACCAGCTGGGCTTTCGGCTAATGGAGTCCGTTCATCGGTTGCCCATCGAGATCATGCCGGTCGAGCCCATGAGCGTTGATGAGAGCCGGGAACTCCTGACGGCGATTCTTGCACCGGCGTCGGTACCATCGACCCCTGAACGCAATGCGCTCGTGCGAGCATCGAACGGCTTCCCGATGGTTCTCGAGCTGCTTGCCGACGATTGGCGGGCCCGTGGGCCGGAATGCCTTGGCTTAGCCCTGCTCGCAATGACTACGCGTCTCGTGCACGGCACCGCGGCACCTACCGACCCCTACGCCGCGCTAGCCCAGCGACTCCTGGGGAGCCTCCCTCACGCTTCCCGCCAAGTACTCATCCTCGCGGCCATCCTTGGGGGACGAGTCGACGACCTCAACATCTACTCGATCGCGGACATTTCTGTTGGCCAAGCGATCGATGGCCTGTCCGATCTTAGTACTCGGCGGGTCCTCCGAGACGTCGGGAGCGGAATCGAGTTCATCAACGAGTTGCTCCGCGCTCACGTCTATCGGAACATCGCCGCCACGACGCGGGCTCGGCTTCACGGAGCAATCGCGGATTGGGCCAGCCAGAACGGTCAACCCTTCTCCAAGTTCGCGATCGCTTGGCACCTGATGCGAGCCAATCGGCCACAGGCCGCGGCGAACTACATCCTGGCCGGCTCGGTTGAATCGTTGAACCGGGGAGCCCCCGATGAGGTCGTGCTTGCGCTTCAGACCAGCCTTCCTGAGCTACCCGAGAGCCACAAGGCTGAGGCTCTCCTGCTTCTCGTTGAAGCATTTCACGAACTCGGCCGTTGGCAGGACGGATTGGACACGATTGCCTCCCTAAGTGACGCGGGTGACGACGATCCGCGAATTCGCGTGTTTAGCATTGAAGCCCGATGGCGCATCGGAACGCTCCACCACGCTAGTCCACAGGAGGCCGTCTCTGAACTGATACGCATCGCGCGACCCTCGACGGCAACTGGGGCAAAGGCCGCCCAACTAGCAGCGTTGATCGCTGGCTCGTTCCAGTCCCTCACGCTGCTCAATACGCTCCGCCAGTGCCTATCGGACGAGATTGGCATCCCAGAATCAGTACTACCTGGCTATCTGACGGCGAAGGCCGTGGCCG
>JANXXJ010000070.1 GCA_025350665.1 Gemmatimonadota bacterium
GCGTCCGCCTTGCCGAAGCCCCGGGCCCAGACGGTCCGGTCGCCATCGACCAGCGCAATCGACACGGCCGGGATTTTTTTGTCCCGCATCTCGTGTTCGATCAGGGCGGCGAGCCGGGTCGTGACCTCCTGATACCCTTCAGCAACGGGGGTTGTGTCCGGGGCGGCCTTGGGGGAACTGCAGGCGGCCGCCAGGAAGAGCAGAAGCAGAGTCGGTCGGGTCACGGGGCGGTCTCGGGTAAGGCGGCGGTGGTGGGGCGGGGACGGCTGAATCTACTACATTCCCACGTCATGGAAGTCCAGATTTTCGGCCTCAAGAAGAGCTCGGAAACCCGGGCCGCGCTCCGGTTTTTCGCGGAACGCCGGATCACGACCCATTTCGTGGATTTCACGGTCCGCGGGCCGGCCAAGGGTGAGCTGCAGCGGTTCGCCCAGAAGTTCGGGGTCGGGAAGCTGATCGATTCCACGTCCCGCCGGTACCAGGAACTCGGCTGGGGGGCCGCCCGCTACTCCGACGAGACCTGGCTGGATCGCCTGGTGGATGAGCCGGCGGTGCTCAAGATGCCGTTGGTCCGCTGGCAGCAGCAGTTGACCGTAGGAGCCGCCGAAACCATCTGGAAAGGATGGATTCAGGGCGCCCCATAGACCCACCATCGAATCCCAGTACATTTATCAGTCGCTCGAAGGGCTAACTCGTGGCCTGGCAAGCGATTCCACCCAAGAGGGGACCGGCGCCGTGATTCTCGAGAAATTCTTCGGGGCCATCAGAGCCCAACTGAACAAGCTGGCGAACTTTTTCTGGGAGAAGGATCCGATAGCCCAGATGCAGTACGAGTACGACAAGTCGGTCGAACAGCTGCAGGAGGGTCGGAAGGGGCTCGAGATGTATCGGGCCCTGGTGGAGCGCGTTACCCGCCAGGTGGCCGCCAACAAGGACCACGTCCTGAAGCTCGAGGCCCAGATCAAGGCCTACCTCAAGGCCGGCGAGCGGGACACGGCTGCCAAGTTCGCGCTCGAGCTCGAACGGGCCAAGAAGGATCTGGCGCAGAACGAAGAGCAGCTCAACATGCACGAGCAGGCTTACGGCAACAATCTGAAGAAGATCCAGTTTGCCGGCAAGAATCTGCTCGCCGTTCGGGAGAAGATTCAGAAGTACGACGCTGACCTCAAGATGAGCGCGGCCGAGGCGGAGATCGCCAAGCTGGCCGAGGATCTCGATTTCAACGTGACGACGGATTTCGGCCAGATCGAAGACGTGATCCAGCGGAAAATTGACCAGAACCGCGGCGCCGTCCGGGTGTCGGCGGACCTGTCGTCCCGGGGCGTCGGCGAAATCGAGGCCGAGGAGCGGGTCGAGAAGTCGATGGCCGAGGATGCGTTGCGCCGGTATGAAGTGGAACTCGGCATCCGGGCGCCGGAGACGACTCCGATTGCCGATTCGGCCAAGAATCTGGGGCCGGCGGTTGAACAGAAGGGCAAAGAGACGGCGTAGGGGCGGTTGGACCAACTGAACGGAGCGTAAGATGGCTGATGTGTCTGGCGGGCGGCCGCGTCCGGCGTTCTTCGCCGCGGTGCTGCTCATGGTGGTCGGGTTGGTCGCGCTCGGGCTCTATCGGTTCGGTGCCCTCAAGGGCGTGATCGGTGCGCCGAGTGCCGCGGACGGGAGCAAGTCGGAGCTGCCCAAGGACACCGGCGTCGAGGCGCCGGACAACCAGGGCATCACCACGGTCAAGGAATACAGCTACGTCCCGACCCAGCGGCTGCCCGAGGTGAAGGGCGTCTCGAACTACAAACCGATGGCCAACAACACCGTCCGGATGGCGCTCAACGTCTGGGCCGGATGGGCGCCGGTCATCTACGCCAACAACGGGCTCAAGGCCGGCAAGGTCTGGAAGACGGCGAGCGGGAAAGACTTCAAGCTCGAGCTGGTGCTGATCGACGATCCGGTCGCAATGCGCGATGCCTATGCCGCCGGCGACATCCACATCGGCTGGGGCACGCTCGACATGCTGCCGCTGATGCTCGAAGGGCTCAAGAAGGATTCCCGGACCATGCCCCGGGTCTTTCAGCAGGTGGACTTTTCCAACGGTGGCGACGGCATCGTCGTCCGGGAGAAGATCAAGTCGATCGGCGACCTGCGCGGCAAGACGATCGTGCTG
>JANXXJ010000088.1 GCA_025350665.1 Gemmatimonadota bacterium
CTGGGACGAGATGGGGATCGATCGCGACACCCTGCTCCGGCTCGGGCTCCACGGGGCCAACGGAGATGACCGGTTCCAGATGACGGTCCTGGCCACCCGGCTGTCGGCCCGGGTGAACGGGGTGTCGGAACGGCATGGCGAGGTTTCGCGGGGGATCTGGTCGTCGCTCTGGCCGGATCGGGCCAGCGATGCCGTCCCGATCGGCGCCGTCACCAACGGCGTCCATCTGGCCACCTGGATGGCGAATCCGATGATGGCGCTGCTGGATCGGTCCCTGGGGCCCGACTGGGGTTTCCGGCTGGACGATCCGAGCCTGCTCGAACAAATCAAGCATATCGACCCGGCGGAGTTGTGGACGGTTCACCAGGACCTCAAGGGTACGTTGATGGGATATGTCCGCGAGGACGCCCGGAAGCGTTTCGCCTCCCATTGGGAGGAAGCCAACCAGGTGGTGGCCGCCGGGACACTGCTGCATCCGTTCGCCCTCACCATCGGGTTCGCCCGCCGGTTCGCGACCTACAAGCGGGCGTCCCTGATGTTCCGGGACGTAGACCGGCTCCATCGGCTGCTCTGCGACCGGCGGCGCCCGGTCCAGATCATCTTCGCCGGCAAGGCTCACCCAGCCGACAACCCGGGCAAGGAGATTCTCCAGGAGGTCTACCGGTTCACCCATGACCGGTTCTTCGAGGGGCGGGTGGCGTTCCTCGAGGACTACGACATGCATGTGGCGAGCGCCCTGGTGCAGGGCGTCGACGTCTGGCTCAACCTGCCGCGGGTGCCGATGGAGGCCTGCGGAACGAGCGGCATGAAGGCGGCGTTCAACGCCGTCCCGCAACTCGGAACAATCGACGGTTGGTGGGAAGAGGGCTACGACGGCACCAATGGATGGGCGATCCCGTTCGCCCACAATGACGAGGACCCGGAGGCGGTGGACCGGTCGGACGCCGAGCATTTCTACCGGCTGCTGGAAGAAGAACTGATTCCGCTCTACTATACCCGGGACGCCCGGGGGGTTCCCCTCGGATGGGTGGACAAGATGCGGAACGCGCTCCGGGTCGCGTTTCAGAAATTCAACGCCCGGCGGATGGTTCAGGACTACAGCGAGAAGTACTACGTACCCGCCATGAGGCAGGATCCCTTCACGGACGATCCGCCGACAGGATAACGATGGAGGAACGCCGGTCCGACCGCCGGGAGCGACACCCGCAGTCCGCTTTGGCGGGGCCGGACGGCACGCCGGTCACCGTGATCCACGTGGCGGCGGAGTACTACCCGTTTGCCCGGTCCGGGGGCCTCGCCGAGGCCGTGGCCAACCTGGCGCGCCACCAGTCCCGAAGCGGAATCCGATCGCTGGCCGTCCTCCCCCTCTACCGCAGCGCCCGCGACAAGGCCGGTGACCTGGTCCCGGTGGGCGAGCCGTTCGAGGTGCCGCTGGGCGCCCGGCGGGAAACGGTGCGCCTGATGACGCAGCGGACGCCGTCGCCGGGGGCTCAGATCTACTTCATCGAGCACGACGGGTTCTTCGACCGTCCCAGGCTCTACGGCAACGCGAACGGCGACTTCCCGGACAACCCGCTCCGGTTCGGCCTCTTCGCGCTGGCGAGCGTGATGGCGATCCCACTGATCACGGACGGGCCGGTGCTGCTCCATGCCCATGATTGGCACGCGGCATTGGCGTTGACCTTCCTCCGGACCCGCTTCGCGACCGATGAGCGCTATCGCCGGGTTGTGACGGTACTCTCGGTCCACAATGCCGGCTATCAGGGGCACTATCCGCCGTCGGTCATGGCCGAGCTGGGCCTCCCGTCCCACCTGTTCAATTACCGCCAGCTGGAGTGGTACGGCAAGCTGAACCTGCTCAAGGGCGGCCTCGTGTTTGCCGACGCCGTGATCACGGTGAGCCCGAACCACGCCACCGAGCTCCGGACGGCGGAGGGCGGGTTCGGACTGCAGGAGGTCTTCGCCTCGCTCGGGGACCGGTTCTCCGGGATTCTGAACGGGATCGACGTCGAGGCCTGGGATCCAGCAACCGACACTCAGATCGCGGCCCGGTATTCGATCGAGGACCCGAGCGGGAAGGCGGCCTGCAAGGCCCAGCTCCAGGAGCGGTTCGGCCTGCGTCGCGATCACCGGAAACCGATCTTCTCGATGGCAGCCCGGCTGGTGACCCAAAAGGGCCTCGACCTGGTGGTGGCGACCTACGGCCTGTTCGAACTCGACGCCCAGTTCGTCTTCATCGGGGCCGGCGAGGCCCGGTTCGAGGAAGCGCTCGGGCAGATTGCCCGCTTCATGCCCGACCGGGTGGCGCTGGACACCGACTTCAATGACGAACTCGAACACCAGGTGATGGCCGGGGCGGATTTCCTCCTGATGCCGTGCCAGTACGAGCCCTGCGGCCTGACCCAGATGCGGGCTCAGCGCTACGGGGTGGCGCCGATCGTGCGGCGGGTCGGCGGCCTCGCGGATACGGTGGAAGACGGTGTGACTGGATTCGTGTTCGACCCGTACGAGGCCGAGCCGCTGGTGGGGGCGGCCCTGCGAGGGCTCGATACCTATTACAATCCGCCGGAGTGGGCGCGGATGATCCGGACCGCCATGGAGCGCGATTTCACCTGGGAACGCTCGGTGGCCGCCTACATCGAGGTCTACCGGGATCTGGTCAGCAGGCAGATGGGCGAATAGGCGGAACGGGATGGATCTGGTCGTAGCACTTCACAGCCACTTACCCTACGTACTCAACCACGGCCGCTGGCCCCATGGATCCGACTGGATCTGCGAGGCGGCCGTGGACACGTACCTGCCCCTACTCGAGATGCTGGGCGCGGTCGAGGTGGAGGGCGCCGCGACCCCGATCACGCTGGGGATCACACCCATCCTTGCCAGCCAGCTGGCCAGCCCGACGTTTGCCAGGGAGCTGCGATCATTCTTCGCCCAGCGCCTCACGGCCTGTGACGCGGCGATCGCCGATTTCGAGGCCTCCGGCGAGACCAAGCTCACGCCGATCGCCGAGTTCTGGCGGGGCCGGCTGGCGCGGCTCGAACGGCTGTTCGACCGCCTCGACGGCGACATGATCGCGGCCTTCAGGAGCCACGCCGAGCACGGCCGAATCGAGCTGATCAGCTCGGCGGCGACGCACGGGTTCCTGCCGCTGCTGGCGACCGACGAGAGCATCCGGTTTCAGCTCGCGGCCGGTCTGGCGGAACACCGGCGGCTCTTCGGTGCCCGCGCCGCGGGCTGTTGGGCGCCCGAGTGCGCCTACCGCCCGCGCGGCCCCTGGGCCCCCCACCCCGCCGCGCCCGCGAGCCCGCTCCGGCGGGGCATCGAAGAACACCTCGGCGACGCGGGCTACCGATACTTCTTTACCGATTCGCACCTGGCCCAGGCCGGCAAGACGCTGGGGCTCTATCGTGAGCCTGACTTTCCCGACGGCGCCCTGCTCCCGTCCGACGACGCACTCGACCTGCCGGTGGCGCGATCCCCGTACCGGGCGTATCTGGTGGCGCCCCGGGCCCGCGGCACGGGCGTGAGCACGCTGGTCCGCGATCCGATTTCCTCGCGACGGGTCTGGAGCCGGTATCAGGGCTACCCCGGGGACGGCGGCTATCTCGAGTTCCACAAGATCCGGTTTCCGGGCGGCCTCAAGTTCTGGAAAGTGACGGGCTCCGACGCCGATCTCGGCGACAAGCTCCGCTACGACCCGAATGCGGCCCGGGCAATCGCCCGGCGCCATGGCCGTGACTACGCCCGGCTGATGAACGAGATCGTCCGGCACGAGGCGGCCGAGGGCTCGCTGATCGCGGTACCGTTCGACACGGAGCTGTTCGGCCATTGGTGGTTCGAAGGGGTGGACTTCCTGGGCGACTTCTATCGTGAGCTGGGCCGCACCGGCGGGCCGACGCCCACAACCGCCTCCGCGCACCTTGACCGGCGCCCGCCCACGGCGGCGGCGACCCTGGCCGAAGGGTCGTGGGGCGCCAACGGCGACTTCAGCAAATGGCTGAATCCCCTCACCGAGTGGACCTGGGAGCGGCTCTGGCCGGCGGAGGCCCGATTCTGGACCGCGTGCCGACAGAGCATCGACCGGGCGCCTGATCACCGGATCCTGGCGCAAGCCGGCCGGGAACTGTTGCTGGCCCAGTCGTCGGACTGGCAGTTCATCATCTCGTCGGAAACGGCGGGTGATTACGCGACCAAGCGATTCAACGAACATCTCGACAATCTGGATCGGCTGACCGGCGCCCTCGAGACGGGGGAACGGGACCCCGCGCTCGAGACGGCGCTGAGCACGTTCGAGACCACCAACGCGGTCTTTCCCGAGATCATTCCGGCGCTTCGCACCGCCCTCGCGCTCACAGGACCGATCGATTCATGACGCGGCCGGTGCCGCAACGATCGGTGGTGATCCACGGGCACTTCTACCAGCCGCCCCGTGAAGATCCGTGGCTCGACCAGGTCGAGCGGGAGCCTAACGCGGCTCCGTTCCACGACTGGAATGAGCGAATCGACCACGAATGTTACCGGGCGGTCCTGGCGGCCCGACTGGTCAACGGCGACCGGGCAATCCGGCGGATCGTCAACACGCTGGAGTGGACCAGCTTCGACGTCGGACCGACCCTGCTCGACTGGATGGAGCGCGAGTCCCCCGCCACCTACCAGGGCTTCCTGTCGGCCGACCACGCCAGTCTGGAGCGGCTGGGCCACGGCAACGCGATGGCGATGCCCTATCACCACATCATCCTGCCGCTGGCGTCGCGCCGGGACAAGGCGGCGGAGGTCCGCTGGGGGATCGCAGATTTCCGCCGTCGCTTCGGCCGGGAGCCGGCAGGGATGTGGCTCCCCGAGACGGCGGTCGACGACGAAACGCTCGAGGTCATGGCCGACCAGGGGATCCAGTTCACGGTCCTGGCACCCTATCAGGTGGACGGCCCGCCGGCCAATGGGATGGCGGGGCTCTATACCACCAGCGGCGGGCGGACCATCACGCTGGTGCCGTACGACGGCGCGCTCTCCCACGATGTGGCCTTCGGTCCACTGGTCCGGGACGCGGGGGCCTGGATCCGCCGGATCGCCGCGTCCGGCGCCGACGCCACCGGGCCGCACCTCACCGCCATGGCCACCGACGGCGAGACCTACGGCCATCATCACAAGTTCGGCGACATGGCGCTTGCCGCCACGATCGACGGACTGGTCCGGCAGGGCGCAATTCGGATCGAGAACTTCGCGTCCTTCCTGGCCCGCCATCCAGCCACCGCGCCGGTCACACTGCTGGCGCCAAGCTCCTGGAGCTGTTCGCACGGGATCGAGCGATGGCGGAGCGACTGTGGCTGCCGGCTCGAGGGCGACACCAATCAGCGGTGGCGAGCGCCCCTGCGGAGCGGCCTCGAATGGCTCCGTGCGGAACTCGAAGAAATCTTTCTCCAGGAAGGGACGCGACACTTTGCCGACCCGTGGGAAGCCCGTGCGGCCTACGCCATCGTCGGGGCGCCCAGCGACCTCCCATCCCGGGCGCGCGAACTGATCGAACTGACCCGGAACGCGTCGCGGATGTTCACCTCGTGCGGCTGGTTCTTCGACGACGTGGCCGGGATCGAGACCATTCAGATTCTCAAGTACGCCGCCCGGGCGATCGAGCTGGCCGGGGACTGCCGCGATCGTCTCGAGGCGGGACTGCTGGCCCGGCTCGAAGGGGCCGTGTCGAACGACCGGACCCGGGGCACGGCGGCGTCGCTCTATCGGACCGATGCCCTGCCCCGGTGGTCGGGCGCGGCCCGCGCCGCGGCGGGCTACGCCGCCGTCTCCCAGCTGGCCGCCGAGCAGGCCCGGCCGGTGATCGGAAGCTATCTGGTGGGCGCCCGGGGTGCGGGCGTCGTGGAGACGCTGCACCGACGGACCGGAGTCACCCAGATATTCGCGACCCATGTTCATCGGGGCGACGGCCTCAGGGTCGACATCGATCTGGTGCGCGCCGCCAGCGGCTCGAGCGAAACGTTAGGCGTCGAGGCGCTCCCGGAACGGGAGCGGCACCAGGTCCGCGAAGTGCTCCGCCGGGAGGCTCTTCGCGAGGTCCTGGGCCCCGAGGATCTGGTCCGGGTGGCCCACGGCTCGGTCACCTACGCCGATGCCCTCCGGGCCGCGGTGATTCGGCTGATACCCGACCCGCCCGGCCCCGCGGCCACCGAGACGAACCGGCTGGTCCGGGCCCTCGATCTCCTGTCGCTCGAGGAGATCGACATTCCCTTCGACGCGCAAACCCGGTTTTTCCGCTTGCTGGAGACGGCGGACCTTCCGACCCGGCTCCGACTGGCCGGCGTCGCCGCCCGGATGGGATTCTCGCGGGACGCGTTCAGCCATCAGGCCCGCCCGGCCTGAGCGGAAACGCCGGGGGGCGAGGAGCGGGCCAAGACGGGCCGCTGACGGCGGGCGATCCTGGAACCGTCTGGTCCCGGTCGGCCCGCTGGCCAACACCGCCGGCTGGCGACATACTTGAGCGATCCACCACCAACGTTCCGTTCGTCCGCCGAGGGTCCCGATGATTCGTTTCCGCTCCCTGCTCGTAAGTGCGGCCGTCGTTCTGGCCGGGTCCCCCGCGTCGGCGCAGCACGCCGGCCAGCCGAAAGTGCTCGACGCCACCGACCTGGCGTTCTGGAAGTCGATCCGGAGCGCCGGGGTGTCGAACGACGGCCAATGGTTCGCCTACGTCCTGGCCCCCAACGAGGGCGACGGCGACGTGGTGATCCGCCCGACCGCCGCTCAGGCCAAGGTGTGGCGCTTCGCGATCGGCGAACCGATCACAGTTCCATTCAATCCCTTCGACCAGACGGCGCGGAGCAGTTCCCTGGTGCTGTCGGGCGACGCGAAGTGGGCGGCCTTCACCACCTACCCGATGGCCGCGGACGCCAAGAAACTCAAGAAGGACAAGAAGCCGCTTCAGAACGGCCTCACGGTCGTGACGCTCGCCACCGGCGAGAAGCACGAGTTCGAGAAGATCCAGCGCTGGAGCTTTGCCGGCGACAAGCCGTCGTGGCTGGTCATGAAGCGCTATCCGGCTGAGGGCGCCTCGGCGTCCGACCTCGTGCTGCTCGACCTCCGGAACGGGACCGTCAGCACGATGGGTTCGGTGGCCGACTACGCCGTCGACGAGACCGGGACGTGGCTCGCGTGGACAACCGAGGCCAAGGACCTGGTCGGGAACGGCGTCCAGCTTCGCAACCTGGTGAACGACCAGGTCAAGACCGTCGAGAGCGAGACGGCGGTGTACCGGCGTCTGGCCTGGGCCGACAGCGGGTTCGCGCTCGCGGTCCTGCGCGGGCATCCGGACAGCACCAAGGGCGATACCACGTACGCCGTCGTCGGGGTGACCGGCGTCGGAGGAACCATGACCCGGACGGTGTTCGATCCGCGGCCTGAGGACGGCCTGGCCGCCACGATGCGGATCAGCCCCGACCGGACCCCCAAATGGAGCGCCGATTTCACCCTGCTGTCGTTCGGTTTGACGGCCCGGCGGACCAGCCCGGAGTCGAAGAACGGCCGCCCCGATGTGAAGCCGATTGCCGGCACCCCGGGGGCGATGCAATCCACTCCCGCCGGCGCCGGCGGCACCGAGGACGACTTGCCGACACTGGTGATCTGGCACGGCAAGGAGCCGCGGCTCCAGTCGCAACAGCAGGTCGAGGAGTCCCGGGACAAGACCTACTCGTACCTGGCCGTGTACCGGGTAGCGGAGAAGAAGTTCTTCCAGCTCGCCAGCGAGGAGCTGCGCGACGTGCAGCTGACCCCACGCGAACGCTATGCGTTCGGGAGCGACCGGCGGGCCTACGAGCGGCGCGACAACATCGACGGCGGCCAGCACCGCGACATCTACGCCATCGACCTCCGGACCGGAGAGCGGTCGGTGATCAAGACGCATGCGGCCTACCCGTTCCTCCCGGCGCCCGACGGCACCAAGGGCCTGCTCTACGACAATGGCGAGTATCACGTCTACGACTTCGCCACCGGGCAGACCAAGGCCGTCACCACCGGTTCGCCGACCACGTTCATCGACACCGAGGACGATCACAACGTGGACCGGCCTCCGGTCGCCCCGCTCGGCTGGTCGGCCGACAGCCGGTTCGTGCTGCTGTTCGACAACTGGGACGTGTGGAAAGTGCCGGCGGGCGGCGGGAGCTTCGTCAATTTGACCGGCAACGGCAAGCACGACCGGATCCGTTACACGCGGCGGGTCGTGATCGATCCGAAGGAGAAAGGGATCGACCTCACCAGGCCGCTCTACCTCCAGACCTATGGCGAGTGGACCAAGAAGGAGGGGCTGGCCCGGGTCATGCCGACCAAGCCCGGCGCCGAGTCGCTGTTCTACGACGACGCGAAATACTTCGCGACCCGGGCCAAGGACGCCGAGGCGTGGATCTTCACCAAACAGACGGTGCGACAGTTCCCCGACTACTGGGCGGCCGACGCCAAGCTCACCAGCCCGGTCCGGCTGACGGACGCCAACCCGCAGCAGAAGGACTACGCCTGGTCGTCGGGCGCGCAACTGGTGAACTACGTCTCGGACAAGGGTGATTCACTCCAGGGCGCGCTCTATCTTCCGGCCAACTACCAACCCGGGAAGAAGTACCCCACCGTCGTGTACATCTACGAGAAACTGTCCCAGGGCCTCCACCAGTATGCGGTTCCAAACGAGACCCGGGCGTTCAATCCGAGCGTCTACACCAGCCGGGGCTATGCGGTGTTCCAGCCGGACATCGTGTACCGGGTGAACGACCCGGGGATGTCATCGGTGTGGTGCGTAGTCCCTGCCGTGAAGGCGGCGATCGCCACGGGGATCGTCGATCCCGACAAAGTCGGCCTCCAGGGCCACTCCTGGGGCGGCTATCAGTCGTCCTTCCTGGCCACCCAGACCGGCAAGCTCTTCGCCGGAATCGTGACCGGCGCCCCGCTCACCGACATGATCTCGATGTACAACTCGGTCTACTGGAACACCGGCACCGCAGACATGGCGATTTTCGAAAGCTCCCAGGGCCGTTTCAAGGGCAGCTACCTCGACAACCACGACGCCTACATCCGGAACTCCCCGGCGTTCTTCGTCAAGAACGTCGAAACCCCGATCATGATCCTCCACAACGAACACGACGGGGCCGTGGATTTCAATCAGGGGATCACGTTCTTCAACTCGCTGCGGGAGCAGGACAAGGACGTGATCATGCTGCAGTACGTCGGCGAGAACCACGGACTCCAGCTGCCCAAGAACCAGAAGGACTACACGGTGCGGATGCAGGAGTACTTCGACCACTTCCTCAAGGGTGAGCCGGCGCCCGACTGGATGAAGGAAGGGATCCCGCGGCTCAAGATGGAGGAGCACCTCAAGAGCCGGCAAAAGAAGCCGAAGGTCGTCTCCTAGGCTACTGGGAGAACAGTGAGGCCCGAGGCTCCAGGCGGGACACCCGCCGGCCCGGGACCAGGGCCGCCACCGCCCCGATCAGGCCGAGGGCCAGCGCGCTGACCAGCAGCGTCAGCGGATCGAAAGCCACCACGCCCTCGAGCTTGGCGGCCAGGAGGCGGCCAAGTGCCATCGCGGCCGGGAGCCCGAGGAGAAGGCCGCCGCCCACCAGCCCGATTCCCTGGCGCACCACCAGGCCGACCACCTGGCCCCGCTGGGCGCCTAACGCCATCCGGATGCCAAGTTCCACGGCCCGGCGACCCGCGACGTACGAGACCACTCCATAAATGCCGCCGATCGCCAGAATCAGGGCCAGGCCGGCAAAGATGGCCAGCACAGCGGCGAAGACCCGGCGAACGGCCAGTGAACGCTCCATCGCCTCCGTCATGCTCCCGATCGCGAACATCGGCAGATCAGGATCGAGCGACCGGACCACGGCTCGAACCGGACCAGCGAGCGCCATCGGGGCCCCCGTGGTCCGGACCATTACCGCGGCAGAGGCCTGGTCTCGAGGCAGCGCCGGGTTGGTGGCCAGATAGACCGTCGGCCGAACCCGCTGGTCGAGACCGTAGTGCCGGACGTCAGCCACGACACCCACGACGGCGAACCGGTGGCTTATCGCCGTGTCCCCGTTGAACCGGATCCATCGGCCCACCGGACTGCGGCCGTCCGGCCATTTCACCCGGGCAAACGCCTCGGAGATCAGCACGGACTTCGGGGCCTCCGGCCGGGCATCGTTGTCGCTGAATGATCGGCCCTGCACGATCCGGATCCCCATCGTCTCGACATAGCCGGGAGAAGCGACCAGGGTCAGCACGACCGGGCTCGGCTCTCCCTTGGCCCGAACCACTTCGGCTTCGGCCTCGAAGAAATTCCCGTTGTGGCAGCCGAGCATCGGGCCGCAACTCA
>JANXXJ010000104.1 GCA_025350665.1 Gemmatimonadota bacterium
GAATGGTGCCACCGCCGAGGCCCCCAGCATCTACGACCCCCGGAACCGGCTCAGCGATGCCTACCGGGTCCTGCGGCGCCAATGGTCGATCCTGTTCGAGATCGCCGGTCGGAACGTGGCGGGCGGGGCCCGGCCGGCCACGTTAGGCGAGTTGTGGCGCCTCGTGAGGATCCATCGCCGCTCGCTCCGATCGCACGTGAGTCTCTGACCTCGACGGAAGGATTGACGATGCCGCACCCGGACGCCAGCATGGCCGAGCCCCAATGGCACGATCTCGGACCGGTCGCGGAGCTCCGCCAGCGCCAGCTTCAGCAGCTGAGCGTCGGGCGGACCCGGATTGCGCTCACCTGGCAGGGCGGCCAATTCGGGGCGATCTCGGGCGCCTGCAATCACGTCGGCGGCCCGCTGGGAGACGGAACGCTGGACGGCGAGTATGTCGTCTGCCCCTGGCATCACTGGAAGTACCACTGCCGCACCGGGCTGGGCGAACCCGGCTATGAGGCCGAGTCGATCCCCCGCTACGATCTCGAGATCCGCGGGGACCATCTCTGGATCAATCTCGAGGCCGCCACCAAGCGGAGTCGTCTCCCGCACGAGCCGCACCCGCTGGCCCGCCCGGTGGTTCGGGCGCCGGGCGGAATCCGGGTGGCGGGGATCTCGACCACGGTGATGGATCCGGCCTACCCCCGATTCTCGACCTCGGAGTGGCTGCTGCAGGCGGCGCTGGATCATGCCACCGCCAGCGGCGCGGAAACCAGGATGCTCCGGCTCGGCGATCTCACGTTCCGCCACTGCGAGGGCTACTACTCCAAGTCGGCCCATGCCTGCACCTGGCCCTGCTCGATCACCCAAATGGATTCCACCGACCAGCTCGATCAGGTCTACGACGCCCTGGTGCACTGGGCCGACGTCATCATGGTCGCGACGCCGATCCGCTGGGGCGCCGCCAGCTCGCTCTATTTCAAGATGGCGGAACGGTTGAATTGCGTGCAAAATCAGACCACCATCAGGAACAAGGTGCTGATTCAGAACAAGGTCGCGTCCTTCATCGTTACGGGCGGACAGGACAACGTCCAGGGCGTCGTGGGCCAGATGCTGACGTTTTTCGGCGAACTGGGTTTTCTTTTCCCCCAGTTCCCGTTCATCGCACACTCGCGGGGCTGGTCGGCGGAGGACATGGAGAACAACGTCCGGGCGGTCCGGCAGAGCGCCGACCTCAAGGAAGGCGCGGAGCAGCTGATGGAGCGTTCCCTCTGCCTGGCCCGTGATCTGGTCGACACGACCCCGACCACGGCGTCGATCGCCCGCGGCGGGCGCAAGGCCCACCATCTGAGCTAAGGATCGTCATGCATCCCGATCGTCGCGAATTCCTCGGCCGCCTCGCCGCCGGCACCGCCATGGCGGCGGCCCTGAACCTGGCCCCGACCGCCGACGCCCTGGCCGCGACCCAGCCCCCTCCCGAAGCTTTCGACCTGACCTGGTTCGACCGGGTCAAGGGAACCCACCGGGCCGTGTTCGACTGCACCGAGATCGAGAGCGGGGCGGGCGTCCTCCGCGCCGTGATCTGGAAGAATCAATACGCCCAGTTCCTCCAGGCCGCGCCCGACGACATGACGGCCGTCGTGGTGATCCGGCACAGCGCCATTCCGCTCGCCATGAAGCAGGAGTACTGGGACCTCTACAAGGTCGGCAAGAAGAACAAGGTGAAGCACCCGTTCACCGACAAGGACACCGACCGGAATCCGGCGATGCTCACCGTCGAGCACGGCGACCTGCCCGCGCCGATGGGCGGACTCAACATTGACGGGGTCCTCAAATCCGGGGGCATCGTCCTGGCCTGCAACCTGGCGTTCGGGGACATCGTGAGCAACGTGGCCAACGAGGATCACCTCGAACCAGCCACCGCCCGGGCCAAGGCGCTCACCCTGCTCCACCCGGGGATCCTCCTCCAGCCCTCGGGCGTCTTTGCCACCCTCCGGGCCCAGGACGCCCGCTGCGGCTACCTCAAGGCGAGCTGAAGCACGTGGACGTCATTCAGGCCTCGATCCCGCTGTTCTTCGTCCTGATCGGCGTGGAACTGCTGGTGGCCCGGGTTCGGGGTCAGAAGCTCTATCGCCTGAACGACTCGATCGCGGACCTGAGCTGCGGGACCGCGAGCCAGCTGATCGGGATCTTCATCACCCTCGGCACGGTGGCGCTCTACAGCACGTTTTCCCGGCACTGGTCGATCCAGACCCTGTTCCAAGCCCCGGCCTGGATCGACCGGAGCCCGTTCCCATCCGGCGGATTCGACGCCCTGGCCCTCGGCGCGTGGGGCCTGGCCTTCGTCCTCGACGATCTGGTCTACTACTGGGTCCATCGCTGCTCCCACGAGATCAACATCCTGTGGGCCGGCCACGTGGTGCACCACTCCAGCGAGGAGTACAACCTGACGGTTGCGCTGCGCCAGAGCAGCCTGCACGGCCTGATTGGCTGGGTCTTCTACATGCCGCTGGCCATGCTCGGCATCCCGGTGACGATGTGGGCGGTGTGTCACGCCGTGAACCTGATCTACCAGTTCTGGATCCACACCCGCGAGATCGACCGGCTGCCCGCGCCGCTGGAGGCGATCCTCAACACGCCGTCCCACCATCGGGTCCATCACGGCGTGAACCCCCAGTACCAGGACAAGAATTACGCCGGCGTGTTCATCGTGTGGGACCAGCTGTTCGGCACCTTCGAGCCCGAGGTGGAGGAGCCGGTGTACGGCATCACCAAACCCCTGGCGAGCTGGAACCCGGTCTGGGCCAACCTGCACGTCATCCGGGACATCGTCCACAACGCGCGCCGGGCCACCCGCTGGCGCGACAAATTGAGAATCGTGTTCGGGCGGCCGGGATGGAAGCCGGCCGAACTCGGCCTCCCCGAGACGCCGCACGCCGTCACTCCGGCCACGTTCCACAAGTTCGATCCGGTGGTCCCCCGATCGCTCAAGGCTTACGCCACCACGCAGTTCATCGTGGTCGTGATCGCGGCGACCGCGCTCCTCGCCCGGGCGGCGGCCCTGCCGATGGCGCAGGTGATGGCGGCGGTCTTCTATCTGGTGCTGGCCTTGAGCAACATCGGAGCGATTTTCGAGGGGCGAAGCTGGGCGGCACTGAGCGAGTTCGTGCGCCTGGTGGCGCTCGGGGTGGCAGTGGCCGTGCTGGTGGCAGCCGGGAAGGGTCCGGCTCCGCTGCTGGTGGGCGCGCTGGTGTTCGCCGCGG
>JANXXJ010000141.1 GCA_025350665.1 Gemmatimonadota bacterium
CCGCCGAACGCGGTGCACTCGTTGCGGCCCGTCAGCGATCACGCGCCGATCCACTGCTTCGCGTTCGCGGTCGGCGTCGACGGCGCCGGCCCGGTCGACTACACGAGCTGACGCGCGTGGGTCGCGTACTCGTCACCCGTCGTCTCCCGGACGGCGCCCATTCGGAAAGCCGAAGCTCGAGGGGGAGAAAAAGCCGGCCTAGTTATCCCCGCCGCCGGCCTCTGGCGGGTTGACTAACGCCAATGAGCACATAGATTTGTCTATGGCTCAGTTAAACGATCCCGCCGTCCCGTTCCCCACTGCGATGACCGGCTTTCACCCGTGAGTACGCTCCGACCCGGAGTGGCGCTCACTTTCGACGACGTTCTGCTCGTGCCCCGCCACAGTTCGGTGCATCCGCGCGGCGTATCCACCCGGACCATGTTCACCCGGACCATCCCGCTGAACATTCCGTTGATCGCCGCCGCGATGGATACCGTCACCGAGGCCGAGATGGCGATCGCGATGGCCCGGGCCGGCGGGATCGGGGTCATCCACAAGAACATGCCGATCGATCGCCAGGCCGCGGAAGTCGACCGGGTCAAGCGGAGCGAGAGCGGGATGATCATGAACCCGATCACGCTCGGTCCCGACCGCCCGATCCGCGAGGCGGCCATACTGATGAAGCGGTTCCGGATCTCCGGTGTGCCGATCGTCGATGGGAACGGCAAGCTGATCGGGATTCTGACCAATCGCGACCTCCAGTTCGAGCGGAATCTCGACCAGTCGATCCAGTCGGCGATGACGAAGGACAACCTGATCACGGCGCCGGTTGGAACCACGCTCGACGAGGCCCAGCGGATCCTGGCCAAGCACCGCATCGAGAAGCTCCCGGTGGTCGATGACGCCGGGGTTCTCAAGGGCCTGATCACGGTCAAGGACATCTTCAAGCGGCAGCAGTTCCCGGACGCCAACAAGGATCTGCACGGCCGCCTCCGGGTGGCGGCGGCTCTGGGGACGGCGCCCGACACCGTTACCCGCGCCAAGGCCCTGATCGATGCCGGCTGCGACGTCCTGGTCGTCGATTCGGCCCACGGGCACCACGACGGCGTGCTCGACACGATCGCCACGCTGCGTGAGGCGTTTCCCGAGGCCCAGCTGGTCGGCGGCAACGTGGCCACCGAGGCCGGCGCCCGGGACCTGGTGCAGCGCGGAGTCGATGCCATCAAGGTCGGGATCGGCCCGGGCAGCATCTGCACGACCCGGGTCGTCACCGGTGTCGGGGTACCGCAGATCACGGCGATTCTCGATGCGGTTCGGGGTGCCGGTGGGGTGCCGGTCATCGCGGACGGCGGCATCAAATACTCGGGCGACATCGTCAAGGCGATCGCGGCCGGGGCCTCGGCCGTCATGATGGGGTCGATGCTGGCCGGCACCGAGGAAAGCCCGGGCGAGTCGGTCCTGGCCGAGGGTCGCCGGTTCAAGATGATCCGGGGCATGGGCAGCCTGTCGGCCATGCAGGATGGGTCGGCGGACCGCTATTTTCAGGACGGTGAGCTGGCCCTCTCGAAGATGGTCCCGGAAGGGATCGAGGGCCGGGTCCCTTATCGGGGGCCGGTTGGCGACGTACTGTTCCAGATGGTGGGTGGGCTCCGGAGCGGGATGGGCTACTGCGGGACGGCCGACATCCCGGCGCTGCAGCGGGACACCGAGATGGTTCAAATCACGGCGGCGGGCCTGCGCGAGTCGCATCCGCACGACGTGACCATCACCAGAGAAGCACCCAACTACAGCAAGTAATACCATGGCCGGCGCCCCGGGGTGGGGCGCTGCCTGGAGGACCACAACGGCGTGCCGCTTGAACCAGGGCGTCGCGCGCGACAGGAGTGAACCGTGTCGTCGGCTGAATGGGTTTTGAATTTGAGTCACTACGCGCCGATTGCCGGCGCGATCGGGTTGGTCGCCGCGGTGGGGGTGTACCGCGCGATGGCCCGTCGCTCGCCCGGGACCGGTGATCTGCCAATCATCGCGGGTCGGATCGAAGAGGGCGCGATGGCCTTCCTCCGGCGCCAGTACACGGTCCTGCTGCCGGTCCTCCTCGTCGTCGCTGGTCTCCTGAGTGTCGCGGTGGGGTGGCCGGTCGGCCTTGCCTTCGTGCTGGGCGGGGTCTGCTCGCTCGGTGCCGGGTTCATCGGCATGCGGGCCGCCACCAAGGCGAACGTCCGTACCGCCGAGGCGGCTCGGGCCCAGGGGGCCGCAGCGGCGCTCCGGGTGGCGTTCAGCGGCGGGTCGGTGATGGGTCTCGCGGTGGCCTCGCTCGGCCTGCTCGGCGTCGGCATCATGCTGAACGTCCTGCTCGATCTCAGGGACCCGGCCGCCATCACGGAAATCCAGTTCGGGCACTTCACCGAAATCATCGCCGGGTTCGCGATGGGTGCGTCGTCGATCGCGCTCTTTGCCCGGATCGGCGGCGGGATCTACACCAAGGCGGCGGACGTCGGGGCCGACCTGGTCGGCAAGCTCGAGGCGGGCATCCCGGAAGACGATCCCCGGAATCCGGGCGTCATCGCCGACAACGTGGGTGACAACGTCGGTGACATCGCCGGCATGGGCGCCGACATCTTCGAGAGCTACGTCGATGCCACGGTGTCCGCCGCGGTGCTGGGCGCCACGGGCATGGGGCTGATGGGTCCGGCCCGCGTCAACGCGACGCTGCTGCCGTTCGCCCTGATCGTGGCCGGCCTTGGCGCCTCGATGCTGGCCCTGTTCTGCATGCGGTGGCTCGCCAAGGGCTCGGCAGCGGTGGCACTCCGGGCGGTCCAGGTGCTGGGCGCGGTCTTCTTCCTGATGATGGCCCTGGCCCTGGTCTGGGCCCTGCCCGTCAACGAGGCGGGGAATGGCGGCGCCGGTCTCTACTGGGCGATCATCGCCGGGACGGTGGGTGGCATCCTGGTCGGTCTTCTTACCGAGTTCTACACGTCGGCGGGTCCGGTCTACCGGATCGCTGAAGCCTCGAAGACCGGACCGGCGACGAATCTGATTGCCGGCCTGGCCGTCGGCCTCGAGTCGGTGCTGGGGCCGATCCTGGTCATCTGCGCGGCGCTCTTCGTAGCGCACAGCCAGGGAGGCTTGCTGGGGATCGCGCTCGCGGCCGTCGGCATGCTGGCGACGACCGGCGTCGTGATGACGGTCGATGCCTATGGTCCCGTGGCGGACAACGCCGGCGGGATTGCCGAGATGGGCCGGCTGGGCAAGGAAGTCCGGGCCATCACCGACCACCTCGACTCGCTGGGCAACACCACCGCCGCCATCGGCAAGGGTTTCGCGATCGCCTCGGCCGTACTGACGGCGGTGGCGCTGTTCGCCGCCTACGTGACGGAAGTCGGCCGGACGTCGGGCCATCCGCTGGCGCTGAGCCTGCTCGACAACCGGGTGATCATCGGCATGCTGCTCGGCGGCGTGGTCCCGGTGATGATCGGTTCGCTGACCATGACCGCCGTCGGCAAGGCGGCCGGCGCCGTGGTCCAGGAGGTCCGCCGGCAGTTCCGGGAGATCAAGGGGCTGCTCGAAGGCACTGCCGAACCGGATGCCGCCAAGTGTGTCGACATCGCGACCACCGCGGCGCTCCGGGAGATGGTGGTCCCCGGGCTGATCGCGGTGCTGAGCCCCGTGGTGGTCGGCTACTTCCTCGGCACGGCGGCGCTGGGCGGCCTGCTGGCCGGTTCGATGGTGGCCGGGTCGCTGCTGGCCCTGATGATGGCGAATGCCGGCGGTGCCTGGGACAACGCCAAGAAGTACATCGAAAAGGGTCTCCTCGGCGGCAAGGGGTCTGATCCCCACAAGGCCGCCGTCGTCGGCGACACCGTGGGCGACCCGTTCAAGGATACCTCGGGCCCCGCGATCAGTATCTCGATCAAGGTGATGGCCGTCGTGGCCCTCGTCATCGCGCCCTGGCTCGGGGCACTCGGCCGATAGCGAATCCAGCGGGGGCGGGCAAAGTGCTCGCCCCTTCTCGTATCAACGTCAGGTGAAATTCCCATGTCCATGATCACGACTTTCATGCAGGTGTACGTCTTCGTTCTGGCGGGATTCGTCGGCTTCCAGGTGATCTCCCGGGTGCCGGCCCTGCTGCACACGCCCCTGATGTCGGCGGCCAACGCGATCACCGGCATTTCGCTGGTCGGCTCGCTGGTGGCGGCCGGCAGCGGGCGGGGCCTCGCCAGCAACATCCTCGGCTCGATTGCGGTGGCCTGCGCCACGATCAACGTGGTGGGCGGCTTCCTGATCACCGACCGGATGCTCAAGATGTTCCAGCGGCCCGGAGCCAAGAAATGACCGAGCCGAGTTCGGCGGTCCGTGAAGTGCTGATTCAAGTCGCCTACCTGGCGTCGTCGGTCCTCTTCATCCTCGGTCTCCGCGGGCTCTCCGATCCGGCCAAGGCCCGGAACGGCATGCGCCAGGCGATGGTGGCGATGCTGCTGGCGGTCATCGGTACGCTGCTCCACCACGAGATCGTCCGGTTCGATTTCCTGCTCGTTGGTCTGACGATCGGGTCGATCGTCGGTGTGGTGATCGGTCTGCCGCTCGGGATCGACGTTCCGATGACGGCCATGCCGCAGTTCGTGGCCATCTCCCACATGTTCGGCGCGGTGGCCGCGACCCTGGTCGGCATTGATGAGTACCGGGCGCTGGGCAACGCGCCGGCCGCGCCCATCATGGCCGCTCTCGGTTTCGAAGTGATTCTGGGCGCGCTAACGGTCACCGGGAGCTTCATGGCCTTTGCCAAGCTCCAGGAGCTGATCCGGGGCAAGCCGATCACGTTCCCGGGGCAAAACTACGCCAACGTCGGGCTCTTCCTGCTGTCGATCGGGTTGCTGATCTACCAGATCATCGTTCCCGGCCAGCCGATGCTGTTCTACGGCATGGTCGGGGTCGCGACGCTGATCGGTGTCCTGATGGTGCTGCCGATCGGCGGCGCGGACATGCCGGTCGTGGTCTCGCTGCTGAACGCCTACGCCGGTCTCGCGGCCTCGGCCATGGGCTTTGCGCTCAACAACAATCTGCTGATCGTCGTGGGGGCGCTCGACGGCGCTTCCGGCTTCCTGCTCTCGGTCCTGATGTGCAAGGCGATGAACCGCTCGTTCGGCAACGTGCTGTTCGGAGCCTTCGGCGCCACCACGACCTCGGTCAAGACGGCCGAAGGTCTGTCGGTCCGGGAGGTCTCGGCCGAGGACGCGGCGGTTCGGCTGGCGTACGCCCAAAACGTGATCGTGATTCCCGGCTACGGTCTCGCAGTGGCCCGGGCCCAGCATCTGATCCGCGAGATGGCCGACCTGATCGAGAAGAAGGGCGGCCAGGTGAAGTATGCCATTCACCCGGTGGCGGGCCGGATGCCGGGGCACATGAACGTGCTCCTGGCCGAGGCCGAAGTGCCCTACGACCGGATGTTCGACATGGACGAGATCAACTCCGAGTTCGACCGGGCCGACGTGGCGCTGGTGATCGGGGCCAACGACGTGGTCAACCCCGCGGCCCGCTCCGACCCGTCGAGCCCGATCTACGGGATGCCGATCCTGAACGCCGATCATGCCAAGTCGATCATCGTGATGAAACGCGGGATGGGCACCGGCTTCGCGGGTATCGAGAACGAACTGTTCTACAATCCCAAGACGTCGATGCTGTTCGGTGACGCCAAGGCGTCGCTCGCCAAGCTGGTCGCGGAACTCAAGACGCTGTAAGCAGTCCCCTCTTTCCCGAAAGGTCACAGCAGACCCATGTCAATTTTCCGGCGCAAGTCGATCGCCAGCCTGCAGGCCGAGGCGGCGAGCGAAACCGGGCTCAAGCGGGCGTTAGGCCCGATGAGTCTGACGCTCCTCGGGATCGGGGCGATTATCGGGACCGGCATCTTCGTGCTCACCGGCACGGTGGCGGCCCAGAACGCGGGCCCCGCGGTGGTGCTGTCGTTCGTGCTGGCGGGCACGGCGTCCATCTTCGCGGCGCTCTGCTACTCGGAGTTCGCGGCCCTGGTGCCGATCGCGGGCAGCGCGTACACCTACGGGTATGCCACCCTGGGTGAGCTGTTCGCCTGGATTATCGGCTGGGACCTGGTCCTCGAGTACGCCTTGTCGGCCACCACGGTGGCGATCGGGTGGTCGGGGTACATGGTGTCGTTCCTGAACCACGTCGGGATCCACATTCCGGCCACGCTGTCGGCGGCGGCCGGGACCCAGGTCACGATGGCGGATGGCTCCACCGTCACCGCGCTGTTCAACCTGCCGGCCGTGCTGATCGTGGTGGCCGTGACGGCGCTCCTGGTCAAAGGCATCAAAGAATCCGCCACCGTCAATGACGTGATCGTGATCATCAAGGTCGCGGTGGTGCTGATGTTCATCGCCTTTGCCTGGAAGGGCATCCACCCCGAAAACTGGCACCCGTTCATCCCGGCCAACACCGGCGACCGGGAGCACTTCGGGCCTAGCGGCATCATCGCCGGCGCCGGGATCGTGTTCTTCGCCTATATCGGATTCGACGCCGTCAGTACCGCGGCTCAGGAAGCGAAGAACCCCCAGCGAGACATGCCGATCGGCATTCTGGCATCGCTCCTGATCTGTACGGTGCTCTACATCATCGTTTCCGCCATCGCGACCGGTGTCGTTCCCTACGCCCAGCTCGACGTGCCGAATCCGATCGCCAAGGTCGCCGAAATGGCCGGCCTGGGCTGGATGACCCGGGTGATCGAGCTGGGGGCCATCGCGGGCCTCTCGTCCGTGATTCTGGTCCAGCTGCTTGGCCAGTCGCGGGTGTTCTACTCGATGGCGAAGGATGGCCTGTTGCCGCCGATCGTCAACCGGCTCCACCCCAAGTTCAAGACGCCGTGGATCACCCAGATTTTGCTCGGCGTCCTGGTGGCGATTCCGGCAGGATTCCTCTCGGTCCGCGAGGCCGCGTCCCTGGTGTCGATCGGCACCCTGCTGGCGTTCGTGATTGTCTGCGCCGCGGTGCTCCTGCTCCGGAAGCGCGAGCCGACGTTGCACCGGCCATTCAAGACGCCGCTGGTCTGGTTCACGGCGCCGGCTGGAATCCTGTTCTGCCTCTATCTGATGTATTTCCTCCCGCTGCGAACCTGGATCCGGCTTGTCGTCTGGCTCGCGATCGGGCTGGTGATCTACTTCGGCTACGGGAAGAGCCACTCCAAGTTGGCGGCCGCAGACAAGTAGAGCAGCCAGGTTCTGCATGAAGGCGGGGCGGGTCGGGCGAAGTGTCCGACCCGCCTTTGTTTTCCTTGGGGAGCGGGCTGTCGTGCAATCTGATCGCGAGTAGAGCAGAGCTGACGGTTCATCCCCTCGGTTTCGAGAGCGCACCGTGACGAAGTGCTGAGGCGGCGATCACGAGCTTTGACCGTTTGACCTCTCAAGACGCATATTCCCGCCAGCGATGCGTGCCGCCCTTCGCAACTCGTGCCGATGTGCCAATGATTGGTGTTTAGGCCCACTATGCCCGTGTCACATTGGGTGATAGCCATCGGTTTTGCCGGGGCAGTGCTGAGCCTTCGGCCGGTCGGTGGTGCGGGATACCCAGGGCCATCGACGGACACCCTGCTCGTCGCTTCTGGTCGGGTAGTGTCGGCGGATCGAGCGGCCGTCCGGGCGTGCGAGGTGCTGCTGGTCGGGACGCCAAGGACTGCGATGTGCGACACGGCCGGGGCGTTCGTTTTGTCCGGCGTCCCCAGTTCCGGAGGGACGCTATTCATCCGCGCCATCGGGTTCCGCCCCCAAGCCCTCAAAGTGTCGGTCGCTGATGGGTTGGCATCGCTCGTGGTCCGGCTCGAGGCGGGGGCGCAGGTTCTCCC
>JANXXJ010000238.1 GCA_025350665.1 Gemmatimonadota bacterium
GGCGGGGCGCCCCGAGGGTCAGCATCTGGGTCAGGTCTCGGGCCGTTTCTTCCGCGCCCGGGCGATCGGCCTTGTTGACCACCAGGACGTCGGCGATTTCCATGATGCCCGCCTTGATCGCCTGGATATCGTCGCCGGCGCCGGGAATCGTCAGGAGACACACGGTATCAACCACCCGGGACACGTCGATCTCCTGCTGGCCCACCCCAACTGTCTCAACCAGCACGACATCAAAGCCGAGTGCGTCGAGTAGGCCGACGACGCCCCGCGTGGCACGGGCCAGGCCACCGGACGTGCCCCGGTTCGCCATACTGCGAATGAACACGCCGGTATCCAGACAGCGATCCCGCATCCGAATGCGATCGCCGAGGATGGCCCCTCCGGTGTACGGGCTCGACGGATCCACGGCCACGACGGCGACGCGGGCGGCGGCCCGCCGGTAGACGGCGGTGATGGCCGAGACCAGTGTGCTCTTGCCACTCCCGGGGGGCCCCGTGAACCCTACGATGATCGCTCGGCCCGTCTGGGCATAGGTCGCCCGGACAATGTCGGCCGCCTCGGGCTCTTCGTTCTCGACGATCGAAAGGAGCCTCGCGATATGGGCGATCCGGCCCTGGCGCGCGCCCGCGAGCAGCGCCGCGACCTCGGTCATTGCCTGACTACCCGCTGCTTGGCGGCGGGCACCACGGCCACCGCGGTCGCCTTGACGACCAGCGCAGGCTCGGCAAGGAGGTTGGCCGCCGAGTCGGCCGGGTCGACCAGTGCAATGATCTTGTGGGCCGTGCACTCAAAGGTCCGCGACGACTTGCCGATGGACACCAGTGTGGCCCGCACCTCGAGATAGTCGCCGCTTCGCACCGGCAGGAGAAACTCGCTCTGCATCGCCCGCATGAGCCCCTCGTCGCCATCATGGCGAATGAGGACCTCCGTGACGGCATCCCCAAACAGCTGGAGGATTCGCGCGCCATCGACCAAGCCGCCGGCGTAGTGACCATCGGCGGTCGACATCCGAAGCCGAATCAGGCTCTCCATCGGAGCGGGCATCTAGTGGGCCCTCACGGCGAAGACCTGATCCCGGAGCAGGCGACGGGCGATCTTGCCGATCCCGGTCCTGGGTAGCTCCGGCACGATGTGAATGACTTTGGGGCGCTTGTAGCCGGCGAGGCGCTCCTGGCAAAACGACTTGAGGTCGACCTCGAGCAGCGGCGCACCGGGTGCGAGGGTCACGAAAGCGTGGACCGCCTCGCCCCATTGCTCGTCGGGAACGCCGATGACCGCCGCATCGCTCACCCCCGGATGTCCCAGGAGCACGCTTTCGATCTCCGTCGGAATCACCGTATGACCCCCGGTCTTGATCATCTCTTTCACCCGACCCTCCAACGTCAAGAAGCCCTCGTCGTCAAACCGGCCAATGTCCCCGGTGCGCATCCCTTCCCCGCGCATGACCTGCGCCGTGGCCGCGTCATCCTCCCAATAGCCCGCAAACAACGTCGGGCTCTGCGCGACGATCTCGCCGGACGCCTGCGGCCCCGCCGGGTCGTTCTGGGCGTCCAGGATGGACAGCTGGGCACCCACCATGGGTCGCCCCACGGTGCCGATCTTTCGGAGTTGGTCGGACGCGCTCAGGACGGTAAGGCAGAGATGCTCGATCATGCCGTAGAATTGGATGAACGCGACCTGGGGCATCCGCGCGATCAGTGCCGTGATCAGCGGCGCCGGCATTCGCTCGGATGCATAGGAGATCATCCGAAGGGAGGGCGGCGGCGTGGGCGGCGCCGCGTCCAGCAACCGGCGGAGTGTCGTAGGCACCGCGTCGAAATGGGTCACGCCATGAGCGCGAACGGCCTCCCACACACCCGGCGCGTCGAAATGCGGCAGGATGACGTGGGTGGCGCCCACCCGCGTCAGAGGAATCAGGTGCTCCAGGCACGATGAGAACAGCGGCAGGAAGTGCAGGGTCCGCTCGCCGTCCAGAAGGCCGAGCTCGAGGCTCATGATCCTGGCGGCCGCCAGCATGCTGCCGTGAGTATGCACGGCGCCTTTGGAGCGTCCGGTCGAGCCCGAGGTAAAGAAGATCACCGCCGGATCAGTTGGGACGACCGGCGTCAGCATCGGCAGGGTTGTCGCCCGAGCCAGGTGGCGCGGGTAGGCATCACAGGACCGCTCCGCCGGAAGCTCATCCAGGCTGAGCACGCACGCGACGCCGGTGGCCGCGATGGCGTCGTGGTGCCCCGCGATCTTGGCGGCCTCTGGTGCCCCGACAATCAGGACCTTGGGGCGAATCTGATCGAGCGCGACCACTGCATCCGTCCCCGTCCACCAATGGTCCAGCGGTGCGGCGATCGCACCTAACATCGGTACGCCGAACAGGAACTCGACGAACTCCGGCCGGTTGGAGGCCCAAAAGGCAACCCGATCGCCCTTCTGCACTCCAAGCGCCGCAAGGGCGCTCGCGAGCCGGCGGGCCCGATCGAGGACTTCCGCATAGGTCCACACCGTGTCGCCGAACACCACCGCGTGGCGGCTGGGCGCTCGGGCTGCCGCGTCCGTCAGGATCGCATCGAGCCGTGGCGGGGTCTCAAAGTCCAAGGCCATCATCGGGCGGCGTGCCAAGTCCGGACGTAGTCGACAATCGTG
>JANXXJ010000252.1 GCA_025350665.1 Gemmatimonadota bacterium
AGCACGAACACGTGCACGGCATTGGGGAACCGACTCCGAAGCTGCTCGGCGCCCTGCACCTCTATGTCGAGCACCACATGCCGACCGGTAGCCAGGCCAGCTTCTATCTGCGACCGGAGCGTTCCGTAGAGGTTGCCGCCATACTCCGCCCACTCGAGGAAGTCGCCCGCTTCTACCCGGCGCTCGAACTCGGCCCGGGTCAGGAAGTAGTAGTGCTGGCCCTCGACCTCGCCATCCCTCCTGGGCCGAGTGGTCGCCGAGATCGAATAGACCACGTCTTCCCGCCCAGCCAGCAAATGCCGCGCGATGGTGGACTTGCCGCCGCCGGATGGGGACGACAAGACCAGCAGGAACGGCCTCACTCTAAGTTCTCGAGCTGTTCCCGGAATCGCTCCAGCTCCCCTTTCATCTCGACGACCACGTGCTGCATCACGTGGTCGTTCGCCTTCGAACCGATGGTGTTGACCTCGCGTCCCATCTCCTGCGCGAGAAACCCGAGTTGCTTGCCCACGGGCCGATCCGACCCCAACGCCGCCAGCGCCGCGTCAAGATGGGCGCCGAGGCGCACGATCTCTTCCGTGATGTCGAGCCGGTCGGCGATGAAGGCCAACTCCTGGGAGAGGCGCTGTTCGTCAACCGCCCGGCCGTCGAGCAACTGGGCGACCTGCCCCTTGAGGCGGTCCCGCTCCCGAAGGAGCCGTTCCGGCGCATGGCTGGCGACCATCGCCAAGTGGGTGCGAACCGAGGCCAGGCGTTGGCCGAGCTCGCCACCCAGGGCCGCGCCCTCCCGCCGCCGGGTTTCTCGCAGGGCCAACGCCGCCCCGGAGACAACCGCGTCGACTTCGCCCCAGCTCACCGCCGACCTGCCATCCCCGTCGGCGCTGAAGACCTCTGGTTGGCGGGCCAGAAGATCGAGAGTCACGCTGTCGTCAAGCCCCGCGAGCGACTCGAGTGCCCGAAGTCGAGTGATCGCCTCGCGAGCGGCGTCCACGTTCAGCCGGAGCCCGCCGGCCGCACCCGCCGGCGCCTCGAGCCAGCGAACCGACACCGCAAAGTGGCCCCGTTCAAAATCACGTCGCAGGCGCTCGCGGATTTCGCCTTCAAAGGCCGCCAGTTCCGAGGGCGCCTTGAGGGCGAGGCTCAGATAGCGGTGATTGACCGTCTTGACCTCGACCCGGAGGATCCCGCCGGCGACGGACCCTTCCGCCGCCCCGAATCCGGTCATGCTGTTCGGCACCACTGGCTCCGTCCTGGAGAGCCCGGAAAAATAGCCTTCCCGATGGTCGCTTGGTAGACCCGGTCATTCCCGCGCCAGCACAGCAAAGTGGGGCTGGGTTTGTTGCCCGCAACTGCCTGACATCAAAGGGCTTGGCGATGCTCGGCGCACCTCCCCAAGGTCAGTTGGAGAACTCCCATCGCACCCCGAAGGTGCTGGCCAGTCGAAGAAGCGGGAGGTCGGGAAGGTAGCCGAGCCGCGAGGCCTGCAGGTTGACGCGGTCGTAGTAGGCGACGAAATCGCCGATTTTGAATTGAATCTGGGCCCGGAAGAAGGTGGCGCCCTTCAGCGGAACCGCCGCCCCGACTCGGTCCCGCCCAAGGACACCGGTGCCCCACGTTTCCATGCTGCCTTGCAGCTTGAGGACAAAGATGCCGCTCCGGAACGTGGGGAGGAACTTGCTCTGAATCGTCGCGTTCACGATCGAGTGCGTCGGGGCCTGCCCCTCCGGTTTCACACCAACCGGGTTGCTGTACCAGCCGTCGAGCACCAGCCACTGTTTGGGGGCAAGCCGGGCCGACACGGTCAGCCACTTGGTCGGGCCGCTCGCGCCAACCGTATCGATGGTCCGATAGGTCGCGTAGGCCTCAGGCCGAAACCCGCCGGTCCGCCAATAGCCAACCTCGGCGGACGCCCGAGCCCCGCCAATCGCGGCCAGGGCCCCGAGATCGGTCGAAGCAACCGCCTCAGCATCATATCGGGCCGGCGTGGCCACCCAGGATCCAGTCCTGACCAGCGCCGTGGCTCGGATACCGAAAGGCAACACGAGGCCGGCCCGGCCTGTGAGCCACCGACTGGTGCGGCCGCCATCGTGCCGCTGGTACACGGCCTCGATCCCTGCAGCCAGAGCCCCGAACGGCGTGGAAGCCGCGCTCGCCCTCACCTCCATTGGCGTCCAGCGAGTCCGGTACCACACTTGGCCTTCGAAGCTCGACGTTCGGCTCCGTGCCGACAGGGTCCCCCCCAGTTGAGTGACCGACTGATCAAGGTAACGAACGTGGCGGTCAGGCGACGAGAGCGCCAGCGCCGTCGAATCCTCCCGCCACGAGCTGGCCCCCGCGAGCAGGGCCGCCCGGAGTCCGGTGCCATCGCGGTTTCGCTGATAGACCACAGTGGCCATGAAGTCGGATCGTTTCCCGGCCAGACCCTGGATCAGCGTGTCACTGGCGGAGGTGATACTTCCATCGGCGCCAGTGGTCAGCACCGGCTCGCGCCGTGGCCCACCGCGGAACAGCTGCACCATGGCTTGGACCGGCCCGGCCGGAACGTAGCTCGCCTGAAGCCAGGTTTGGGTGTTGTGGAAAGCCCCCTGATCGCCGGTACGCAGCGGTGAGGCGAGGTACTCACCCGCCACGACATAGCCGAACCCCCCGGCTGACCGCTTCTCGAGCGACCCAAGGTACCGAGCAATCTGCAGGTCGCCGCTCGCCACTCCGACCCTGGTTCGAGGTGGCAGCCGGTCGTGGCGGCGGGAGAAGAGGTGGACTCGGAGCTGGCCCGGGAGCCGCTCAACCTCGACTCGATCGAAGAAGCTCAGCGGCAACAGCGAGGGGTCCAGACCGAGGCTGTCGGGCCCCAGAGCCCGAAGCGGCATCCCGTCCACCAGGAAATCAGCCGACGCCGTCGTCCGGCCCTGATAGTTGATCGGCTCAGGCCGCCCGATCCACCCCCCGCGCCAGACGAAAACGCCCGGGACCTTGCTGAGGAGATCCGACACCGTCTCGGCGTTATGCCACTCGATCGAATCACGATCGAACACGAGCCGCGACAGCGCCGGAAGCAGGGCCGGGCGGCCCAGCCGCGGGAAGACCGGCACCCGCGTCCGGCCCTCTTCATACGTCTTGAGAAAAAGGGCCGAATAGTCGGTGGCGGCGGTGTCGGCGCGGGTGCTATCGGCCCGGAGCGAGTCCGCCCGGGTGGAGTCCGGACGTTGCCCGGCGGCCGGGCGGCCGATGAGGGCACACAGCAGCAGCGCCGCGGCCAACGCTCTCACGGTACGGCCGGAACGGCGGGAGGCTGGACGCGGAAATGCCCGGTATTCGGGGCGTCATCACCGTCCGGACGGCGGCCCCGCCCGCCCGTCTCAACCAGGAGTGAAAACTTGTTGTCGTTGTCCGCGCCGAAAAAGAGTTCCGCCCGCGGCACCTTCACCTCGAAGGTCGTCCCATCCCAGCGACCGGGCAGCAGCGAAATCTTGCCGGTGCTCCGATTGACAAAGGCCACAAGCCCCGATCCGTTGTCCCGCAGGTCGACAAAGGCGTCCACACCGAGGTCGCGGACCTGGGTCCCCGTCCCGCCGTTCTGGTCGAGGTCGAAATCGATGAAGCCGTCAAGGGCGTCCGGCGCTGCGTCGCTCCACCGACTCACGGCGGAACCGAACTCGAGATGGATGGTGACTTGATCGCGGTCGACGGTACCGGACACGACGAGCAGGTCCGCCGCCGGCACCGCCCCGGGATTGGCCGTGGCAGCCGTGGTGTCACCCGCGGGATCCGCGAAGGAGAAGTCGTAGGCCACCTCCGACGCGGGCGCGGTGGTGCCACCGCCACAGCCGAGCCAGAGTACCGCCGCGGTCACGGCCAGCCCCCCGCGGAGCACCGTTAGGCGCCGGCCCGGGCGAGGACGAACTCCGCGAACAGGCGGACTCCGGTTCCGGTCGGCCCTTTCACGAGGGCGGCGTCGTCCCGATCGGTGTAGGCGGTGGCGGCGATATCGAGGTGGGCCCAGGGATAGCCCTCGACGAACTCCTTGAGGAACCACCCGGCCGTGATGCTGCCCGCGGCACGCCCACCCGAGTTCTTGACGTCCGCGATGTCCGACTTGATCAGGTCGCGGTACTCATCCCACAGGGGGAGCGGCCAGGCCCGCTCGTGGGCCCGGCGTCCGGCCCGGAGCACTTCCTCAATCAGGACGTCGTCGTTGCCCATGACGCCAGCCGCCACCGACCCGAGCGCGATCCCGATCGCGCCGGTCAGGGTCGCGATATTGAGCACGCAGGCCGGTTGATACCGCCGGGCATACGACAGCGCGTCCGCCAGGAGCAGCCGGCCCTCGGCGTCGGTGTTGATGATTTCGATCGTCTTGCCGAAATGGCTGGTGACCACGTCCGCCGGTCGATAGGCGTTGGCGGACGGCATGTTCTCAGCCGAGGGGACGATCCCGATGACGTTCAGCTTCGGCCGGAGATGCCGAAGGGCCTCGAAGGTTCCCAGAACGGCGGCAGCGCCGGACATGTCGTACTTCATGTCCTCCATGCTCTGGGCCGGCTTTATGGAAATCCCGCCGGTGTCGAATGTGATCCCCTTCCCGATCAGCACAACGGGAGCCCCGGCGCCGCCCTGGTACTCGAGCACGATGAACCGGACGTCGTTGGCAGAGCCCTGCCCAACGGCCAGCAGCCCCCCCAGCCCCTCCTTCTCCGCCCCGGCCCGGTCGAGCACCGTGCACCCGAATCCCGCGGCCGCGGCAAGCGCGCGGGCCCGGTCGGCGAGGACGGCCGGCGTGAGGACGTTAGGCGGCAACACCTGCAGACCTCGGGCGTACCGGTGGCCCGCGCCGATCGCGGCACCAATCCCGTGGCCCCGGGCGGCCGCCGCCGGATCGTCGCCGCCAGTCAGGATCTCGAGCGATTCGAAAACCGGTTTCACATCGTCCGGCGGCCGTTTCATTTCGGAAAAGTGCCAGGTCCCCTGGGCGGCGCCTTCGGCCAGTGACTGGTGGGTGTCCGTCACCGACACGGCCCCCCGACACTCGGGCGGACACACCAGCGCCGCTGTTGGCGCGCCAAGCAGCCGGGCCCGCTTGGCGCCAACCGCGGCGCCTCGCCGCAGGGCCGCGGTGCCCGGGTCCTTGCCAACACCGACCAGCAGGATTCGACTGGGCGCACCCGCTGGGTACACCAGCGCGGTTTCATCCTTCTTTCCGCCGAAGTCTCCGCTGCCGTAGATCCGGGTCAGCGCACCGCCCAGCTGCTGGTCGAACGCGGCCAGGGTCGAGGGCATCGCCCCTTGCGAGACCACCGCGATGAGCAGCGGGCCGCGATACGATTCGAGTGATGTAGATGCAAGCGAGGTGAAGAACGGCATCGGCGAACCAACCGTCGGAAAGCGGGTGAAAACCGCGACCAGGGACCGAAGAGAGCGGAACCTAAACCAAAGCGGGACAAAAGAAAACGGCCGTTGTACCTTGTGACGGGCCCATGGCAAGGAGCGGACAATTGGCCACCCCGAACGATGAGTTTTCGCTGTACGACCTGCGGGTCGAAGTCGTCACCAACCGGGGCCGGATGCTCTGCCACGAGCGGATCGGCGATCATTTTGAGGTCCGTGGCGGTCGAATCTCCTTTCCCGCCGGCCAGGAGTTCCCCCTCTACGCCTTGGCGGCCCTGCTCCCGCTGCTGCCTGCCAAACAGCGGGACACTCATCCGAACGACTGGATGACCACCGACGCCGACATTGCCTGTCCCGACGTCCACTGCGGCGCCGTCTTCAGGATCAGCCGAACCGGGCGCCGGACCTTCCACCACGGGGAGGAGTCCGGCGAGCCACTCCCGGACCGGCCATGATCCCCCTCATCGCCCTCGGCTCTGACTACCTAGTGCCGCGGGTCATCCTCGGGGGCTGGCAACTCGCCGCCGGCCATTCCGCCGGGCCGACCGACCAGACCTCGATTTTCGAGTTCTGGGACCGCTGCCTCGACCGGGGCCTCAACACATTCGACTGCGCCGATATCTATACCGGAGTTGAAGCCTTGATCGGCGCGTACGGGCGCCGTCGCCGCGCGGCCGGGCAATCCCGGCCGCAGGTCCACACCAAATTCGTCCCGGACCTCGGCATGCTGGCTACGATCGACCGGCGGTACGTCGAACGGATCGTCGACCGCTCCCTCGCCCGGCTCGGCGTCGACCAGCTCGACCTGGTTCAGTTCCACTGGTGGGACTACCAGGTACCCGGCTACGCTGCAACGTTAGGCTTCCTCGACGATCTTCGCCGAGACGGCAAGATTCGCCTGATCGGCCTGACGAATTTCGACACGCCCCGCCTGCGGGAGCTGGCCGCCACCGGCATCCCGATGGCGTCGATCCAGGTGCAGTACTCTGTGCTTGACCAGCGTCCCGCCCGGGCCCTGGCGGCGGCAGCCCAGGGGGCCCGGCTTCCGCTGCTATGCTACGGGACCGTGGCCGGCGGCTTCCTGAGCGACCGGTGGCTCGGCACCAATGCTCCCAACGAAGCCGAGAACCGCTCGCTGGTGAAATACCGGCTCATCATCGACGAGATCGGAGGATGGCCCGCGTTCCAGCGGGTCCTGGAAACGCTCCGGGAGATCGCGGACAAACAGGGAGCGTCGATCGCAGCAGTGGCGATCGCGTTCGTACTGGGCCAGCCCGGCATCGGCGCGTCGATCGTCGGAGCCCGTCATGGCGGGCATCTCGACGAGCTCGAGCGAGCCGTGACGATCCGGCTCGACCCGAAAGACGGGGCCGCCATCAGTGCCGCGATCGGCCGAGACCCGGGACCTCCGGGCGACGTCTACGCCGCCGAACGGACCACTGGGGGCCAGCATGCCGCGATCATGAAGTACGATCTAAACGCGCGGGCGACCGACTAGGTCACACGGAGAGGCGGTCCTCGTAGCGCACCTTCTCTCCGTGTTCGAGGTGACGACCGAGGATGCGGAGATACATCGCCCAGCAAATAGGACGAGGTTCGGAAGTGCCCGCTCGCCTCAGCCCAGCCCTCGTGGCGAAACTGCACGTCGGTGCCCAACGGCGACGCGGCGAGGTCGAACCCGACCACCGTGCCCACCCAGTCGGGCATCGCCGTCGCGATCCTCCAGACCAGGCGGCGATCGGGAACCATCTCAATGACCATCGCCCGCCAGTCGTAATCGGGCCCGAACCAAAGATGGTATTCCTCCCCGACCGCAGGCCGGCCCCTGGAGCGGCTGGTCCACCATTGGTCGAGCCCAGCCGGGTCGGCGATACCCTTGAATACCACCTCCGGTGGGCGGCGAACCACAAAATCGTGCAGGATGTCCGGCATCGCCTTCAGGGCGCTGGTCGGTCGGCCGCCGCCGCGATCCGAGCCTCGAAGGCGCGTTCGTACGCCCCGGTCGTGGTGCAGCTGGCGCGGTCGGAATACATGTCGGGTTTCGCCCAGGTGGCCGTGACCCGAATCGTGCTGGCCTGGCCCGTGGCCGCAATCAGGATCCTCATCTCCCCCCGCGTTGCGAAGCCACGATCGCGCGTTTGGGTCGATCCTTTCACCCGACCGCAGTCGCTCCACTGAGTCGACAGGGGCCGAGTGACGACGAGCGACCGGGTGACGATGAGTCCGGCGCCCCTGTCACTGGTCGCGACCAGCAGATCCGATTTGGCCAGGGCGTCGAGCACCAGATCCCAGGTTCGGCCAGCCGGGGCGGTAACGGATACCGGCGCACGGTCGGGCGGCGGCGCCGGCGTCACATATGCGTACCCGCAGCCTCCAACGCTCAAGAGAAGCAGGCAGACGACCGGGCGTCCGGCTCGGGACATGGGGTACTCCAGTTTGGCTGCGGTGTTGGTACCAAGGACCGGGGGCCTGCCCCGCTCTAACACGGCTCCATTCAAGCTACCCCGACAGCATCACCAGCGGCACCAAAGGCCGGAGACCTGAAAGGCCCCGCTCGCAGAAACGAGCGGGGCCTTCGGTACCACGGCCAGCCGATGCCCGAGGCGAGAGTCGAACTCGCACGCCGTTGCCGGCGGTGGATTTTGAGTCCACTGCGTCTGCCATTCCGCCACTCGGGCTCCCAACGCGAGGAATATGGATCGGGCCCGATGGTCCGGCAACCCGCCGCTCTACGGGCGGAACCGCCCGCGCCGAGGCCCCGGTAGCTGCTGACGGGCCTCCTGCCGCTGATTGCGGATTTCCTGAACCCGCTGCAGCAGCCGATCACGAAGCAGAACGTACTGGGCCCGCTGCACCGGAGTGAGCACCGGGGCCAGATCCACGAGTTCGTCGCGGAACGTCTGGGCGTAGGCCACTCGGTTCGTGGCCAGATTGTCGACCAGCCTGGTAACCGCAGCCTCGTTGGCCGCGACCCCCGGGCGCATCGAGAACGTCAACTGCTGACGGAGGCCACGCTGATCCTTCTCGAGACTTCTCCGCTTGCCCCCCCACGTGACCAGAATCGAACGGGTCCGGGAGGCCTGGTCGCCCGTGAGTCCCAACTCGACCATGAGCCGGTCGGCAAATCGCTCCTCGATCATTCGTCGCAGCTGTTCGGCCCGCGGCCCATCCACCTCGGTGCTGTCCTGAGCCCGCGCCGATGCGCTCGTTCCCACCACCAACGCCGCCAACAGCGCCCCCGTTACCCGTTTCATCGTCACCCCTCCCAGGAGCGGAGCACCCGCTCCAACTCTTCGGCGTTCAAATCCCCGGTTCCGGCCGGTTCCGATTTCCCAAATCCTGGCGGCGTCGAGAACTCGCGAAGCAACGCCTCGAGTTCCGGAGCCGACAAATCATCCAGTTCCGACAACACCTGTCCCGCGACGATGGTCGTTCGGCCGGTGGCGGAATTCGCCGGATCGGCAGACCGCCACCGGGGAACGGCCACCGCCAGCACGGCCGCGGCGGCTGCAGCGAGCGCGAGGCCCCAGTACGTCATGCGCCGTCGCGACCGAAGGGGAATCACCTTGGCGGCAGCTCCGCCCCCAGCCATCCGTTCCCGAATCTTCAAGGTGATCGCCGCTGGATCGCCGGTCGGCAGCCGATCACCCAACTGGCGAACCCGGCCCACAAGCCGCAACTCAGCGGTGCAATCCGGACAGATCGTCAGATGGGCCACCTCATCCGCACTCCACGTGCTACGGCCTGCGGCAACTATCGGCATCCGCTCGGACAGCTGGTCGCACCCAGTCATCGGGCCAGCTCCTTCAATCGCTTCATCGCGTGGTGATAGTGAACCCGGGCTGAACCTGGCGTCGTGCCGAGCGCCTGGCTGATTTCGTCGTATTCGAGACCCTGCTGAGCCCGGAGCAGGAAGACCTCGCGCTGCAACCGTGGTAATCGGTCCAACTCTGCCATCAGCCGTTCCTCGAGTTCGCCGGCTCCAACCTCACCCTCGGGATCGGACGGATCGGCCACGTCGTGGTCTTCGATCGGCACCAACTCGCGCCCCTTGCGGCGGCGGTGGGCATCCCGGGCCAGGTTGGTGCCGATCCGGAAGAGCCAGGTCCGGAACGAGGAGTCCCCCCGCCAGCCATCGAGGGCACGGAAGGCCCGGAACAGAGATTCCTGCACCAAATCCTCGACCTCGCCCTGGTCGGCGCCGGCCGAATACAGAAACCGCCCGAGCGGACTGGCCAGCCGTCTGACCAATTCCTCGGCGGCCCGTTCCATCCCGGCGCGGTAGTCCGCGACC
>JANXXJ010000295.1 GCA_025350665.1 Gemmatimonadota bacterium
CTGCATCGAGGCATTGAACTTCTGCATGGCGCCGACCGCCTCGGCGCTGGGCCGGACGTCGGGCGACGCGTCATCATATCCCTTGGGGATCATCAACATCATGAAGCGCATGGTGTTACTCCCTGGTATCGGATCAGACGAGCGGGACCTCCCCGGCTCACTAACCCGACGAACGACCGCGTCAGAAATCGACACGAGTCCGTTCCATGAGTCAGTCTCGGGAAACGGACAATCCGAAGAAGCAGGCGACGTCGGTCTTGAGCCGGCTTCGTGCATCGGTGTCCAGATACGTAGCGTGCCCGCCGTGGTACCCAGCGACGGCCACTCGGCGCTGGAGGTCGGCCGGCAGGTGGTCTCGGACCCAGGCGTTGGCCGCCGGGGCACAGATCAGGTCGTAGTACCCGCAGGCGGCAAAGACCTTGAGGTCGGGATTCGCCGCCATTGCCCGACGGAGCGGGAGATCGGCCGCCGACCCGACCGAGTCGGCCAGCTCGCCCGGGGCCCACTTCCACCGGACCGACATCCAGTCGCCGCGGAACCCTGAGGCCGGGGGGTAAACACCTCCGAACGGACCGGCATACTGGAGATCGCTCCGGTAGCCGAGTTCGTCGCGAAGGTACCGGGCCGTTCCGTTAGGCGGCGGCGGGCCCTGCAGACTCGGATCGGTGTTGGGATCGTACGGCTGATCGGGTGGGTCGAGCGGGCCGGTCCGGCGAGAATCGTAGTGGCCGAGCCGGAGGCCGCGATCAGCCAGGAGGAGCCGGGCAAACTGCGCGGAGGACGGAACCAGCCCAGAGGTGTCGGCGACGCCGGGGAGATAGCCGGTGTAGGCGGCCATCGGACGCACCAGCCGGTTCTTGTCGACGGAGGCGCGGTCCGTCCGCCGAAGCTCGGGCACCAGAGTGTCGAGCGCAAACCGGTTGGCGGCGCTCAGCGCCTGATCGAAGTCCTGCTGCGATACCCCCGTCAGCCGGCGGTGATGCCAGGCCGCCGCCGTATAGCTGGTCAGTCGCAGAGCCGTCCGCGGGTCGGCGGGATGGGCTCGAGCGGCAGCGTAAGCCCGATCAGCACCACGCCCCTTACCGGAATCCGCCGCCGGCCCAGTACCTCGGCCACGCCGGCCGCGCGGGTCACTCCGAAGCTCTCGCCCGCGAGATAGACCGGCGCGGCCCAGCGTCCGAACCGCGCCTCGAACACCCGAATGAACTCCGCCACCGATTCGGCATCACCCCGGGTCTGATAGAAATCGGCGCTGAACTCAGGTCTCGTCACCCGGCTGCAACCGGTGCCCACCGGATCGATGAAGACGAGGTCGGTCCGGTCGAAGCCAGGTCTGGTGACCGGAACGCGGGTCTCCCGGACCCGCCAGGCCAGCAGTGCGGCGCCGCCGAACACCGGGCCGATCCGAAGGAGCGGTCGGAGCACTGTCTCGTAGCGAAGGTACAGGTCCTGCAGGCTCACGATCGGACTCCCCTCGGCCTGAATATGGAACCGGGTGTCGTGGCCGGCAAACCGCCCTTCGCTTGCGGAGCTTCCAACCGGACGCGAGTATTGATGCATCCCTCACACCAGTCGCCTCCATGATGCCCCAACGACTCGCGCTCGCCGCCGTGCTCCTCACCGTCTCGGCCTGTGCCCAGAAGCCCGACACCGCCACTCCCGCCGCTCCGGAGGCCAAGGTTTCCGCATTCGGCGAATACCGCGGCTACTCCGACTCGCTCTACTCCGAGTGGGTCCGCGAATCGCACTACGTGACGATGCGGGACGGGGTCAAGCTGGCGGTGGATATCATCCGGCCCGCGATCAACGGCGTGGCGGTAAGCCGGAAGATGCCGGTGGTGTGGACCCACTCGCGCTACCATCGCGGCGCCGGACCCGCGGCGGCCGCGGCCGCGAGCCACGACCTCACCGCCAAACCGGTGGCCGCCTGGAATACCGACTCCATTCCCCCCAAGGCAAAATCGCAGGTCGACGGAAACAGCGGCCTCCAGCGCCTCATCCAGCACGGCTACGTCGTCGTTTCGGCCCAGGTGCGCGGCGGAGGTGCCTCGACCGGCCGGTACCAGGGGCTCTTCTCCCCGGCTGAAACGCAGGACGCCTATGACCTGATGGACTGGATGGTCAAGCAACCCTGGTGCGACGGCAACCTCGGCATGTTCGGCGGCTCCTACCTTGGTATCACCCAGTACATGGCGGCCAGCACCAGGCATCCGGCCCTCAAGGCCATCTTCCCCACCGTCGCCGCGTTCGACATGTACGACGTCATCTACGACGGGGGGATCTATCGCCAGAACATGATCGAACACTGGGGCCGCCTCACCCGGGCGCTCGACGTCGGCTTCCCCGAACCGCCGGTCGACGAAGACTCGACCGGCGCCATGTGGCGCCAGGCGCTGGCCGACCACGCCAGGAACTGGAACGTCGTGGCCGAGTGGGGAGCCGCCAAGTTCCGCGACCACAAGACGGCGGAGTTCGACCTCATCAAGTTCCAGCCGTCCACCTTCGTCATGGCGATGAATCAGTCGAACGTGGCCGCTTATCACTGGGGCGGCTGGTACGACATCTTCGCCCGCGACGAGATGCTGTGGTTCCGGAACTGGACCGGCGTCGACCGGGTCACCATGGGCCCGTGGTCCCATGCCTACCCCGACAGCGCGACCGGCGTCGAGCAACGCCGGATCCTCTCGGCCGAGCAGCATCGCTGGTTCGACCGCTGGCTCAAGGGCATTCAGAACGGGGTCGACAAGGATCCGCCGGTCCACTACGCCTTGATGATCGATCCCGGCAAATGGACCTGGGAACAGTCGGATGCCTGGCCGCTCAAGACCGTCCAGAACACCGACTACTTCCTGAACGCCGGCCCCTCTGGCAGCGTCAAGTCGAGCAACGACGGCCTGTTGGCGCCCGGCACCGCAGGAACGGCCGGCGAGGACAAGTGGCAGGTGGACCTCACCACCACCACCGGCACCGCGTCGCGCTGGGACAACGCCGTGGGCCAGGGCCCGATGAAGTATCCGGACCTGGCACCTAACGACGCCAAGGGCCTGACCTATACCACTGCGCCGCTTGCCAAGGACGTGACGGTGATCGGCCACCCGGTCATCACCCTCTACCTGTCATCCAACCAGACCGATGGTGATTTCTACGCCTACCTGGAAGAAGTCGACTCGACCGGGTTCTCGCGCTACGTCAGTGAAGGCATGCTGCGGGCGTCGCACGGTACGCCGGCCAAGGCGCCGTGGGACAACCTCGACCTGCCCTGGCACATGAATCAGAAGGGTGACGTGAAGCCCATGGTGCCCGGCAAGATGGTAGAGCTCGAATTCAGCCTGGAACCCACCGCCACCGTATTCAACGCCGGCCACCGGATCCGGGTCACGATCGCCGGAGCCGACGTCGACAATACCGAGAAGCCGCCGGTCCATGGCCGGCCGACCGTGACGGTGCACCGGGGCGGGGAGATGGCGTCCCGGATTTCGCTGCCGATCCGGCCCTGAGTCCGCCCCGATTGTCGAAATCGAGCCGGCCCGAACGACCATAGGGTGTTCCGAGCCGTTTCCACACCCAATGGGGAGTTCACGATGAAGTACCTGTGCCTGATCTACACCGAGGAAGCAACCTTCCGGCAGGCGATGTCCACGGCCGACGAGGCGGCCATGATGGCCGAGTACGGAGCCTTCAGCGGCAGCATCCAGAAAAGTGGCCATTTTCTGGCCGGCCACCGGCTCGAGCCCAGCGCCGCGGCCGTGACGATTCGGATCCGCGACGGCAAGACGTCCACCACCGACGGGCCGTTCGCGGAGACCAAAGAAGCACTCGGCGGGTTCTATATGATCGACGCCCGGGATCTGAACGAGGCGATTCAGGTCGCCTCCCGCATTCCGGGCGCCAAGGTCGGGAGCATCGAGGTTCGCCCGATCGCCTTCACCACGCCCCCCGCTGGCGGGGGATGACCCAGCCCGGCGATGAACCCATCCGGGCCCTGGTGGATGGTGTCTACCGGACCGACTCCCGCCGTGTTCTCGCCACCCTGATCCGCCTCCTCGGCGATTTCGACCTGGCCGAGGAGGCGCTCCACGACGCCTTCGTCGCAGCACTCGAGACCTGGGCCGTTGCCGGCGTGCCGGCCAGTCCGCGGGCGTGGCTGGTTTCAACCGGCCGGTTCAAGGCCATCGACAGCCTGCGCCGCCGGGCGCGATTCGACCGGTCAGTGGCCGAGCTGGCCGAGCATCTCGCCAGCGTCACCGGGGAGCCGGCGGCAGACATCGAGGACGAGGTGGCCGACGATCAGCTGCGGCTGATCTTCACCTGCTGTCACCCCGCCCTGCCCCCTGATGCCCAGACGGCTCTGACCCTCCGCGAAGTCTGCGGCCTCACGACCGAAGAGATCGCCCGGGCGTTCCTCACTGCGCCTCCGACGGTGGCCCAGCGGATCGTGCGCGCCAAAGCGAAGATCAAGGAAGCCAGGATCCCGTACCAGCTGCCGTCACTGGCCGAGCTCCCCGCCCGCCTCGACCGGGTCCTGCACGTCCTCTATCTGGTCTTCAACGAAGGTTACTCCGCGTCCGCCGGGGCAACCGTCACCCGCGCCGATCTGTCGGCCGAGGCTATCCGCCTCGGCCGCCTGCTGGTTGATCTGCTGCCCGACCCCGAGGCGGTGGGTCTCCTCGCCCTGATGCTCCTTCATGAGTCGAGGCGGGCCGCCAGAACATCGACCACGGGAGAGATCGTCCTGCTGGCCGAACAGAACCGGTCGGTTTGGAACCGGCAACAGATCGCGGAAGGAGCGGCGCTGGTGGAGCGCGCACTGGCGACCAGACGGTTCGGCGCCTACACCTTGCAGGCCGCAATTGCCGCCGTGCACGCCCAGTCACCGAGCGCCGCAGGGACGGATTGGGATGAGATCGTGGGACTCTACGACATCCTGCTCCGAGCCGACCCATCGCCCGTGGTGGCGCTGAACCGCGCCTCGGCGGTCGCCATGCGGGACGGACCGGTGGCCGGACTCGCACTCATTGACGCCATTCTCGCCGACGGCCGGCTCGACGACTATCACCTGGCCCACTCAGCCCGGGCCGAGCTCTGCCGCCGACTCGGCCGGCTGGACGAGGCACGCGTCGCCTATCGGCGAGCGTTGACGCTGGTGAAGCAGGAACCGGAGCGCCGGTTTCTCGAGGCGCGGCTCAGGGAGACTGGTCCGCCTTAGCGCCGGCGGCCGAGACCGCCGCCCCCAACGCGCCCGCCGCCAGACCAAGATCGCCATCATCCACGATGTACGGCGGCAGGAACCGAACCACATCCTTCCCGGCCGGTATCGCGAGGACTCGTTCCCGCTGGAGCGTCTTGAGGATCTGATCGCGGCCGTCTCCAACGACAACGCCGATCATCAGACCACGGCCTCTCACCTCCAGGCCAAAATCGCGGGTGACGGCCACCAGCCCCTCGCGGAACCGGGCGCCTCGTTCACGCACCTTCGTGAGCATCTCTTCGTTCACGGCGTCGAGCACGGCCAGCACGCCCGCGGCCGCCAGCGGGTTGCCGCCGAACGTGGAAGTATGGGCCCCGCGCGGCACCCGGGTCGCCACGGCCGCCGACACAACTGTAGCCCCGACCGGAATCCCTCCCGCCAGACCTTTGCCGAGACAGAGAATATCCGGCACGATGCCGGCCTCGCCCGACGCAGTGAAGGCGCCGGTGCGGCCGCACCCGGTCTGAATCTCATCCACGATCAGCACGACCCCCCGGCGCCGGCACACCTCGGCCGTGGCCTGGAGGAATCCGTCGGGCGGCACGACGATCCCGCCCTCGCCCTGGATCGGCTCGATCACCACGGCCGCGGTGTCGACTCCGATGGCGGCGTCGATCGCCTCCGGATCGCCGAACGGGGCCCAGCGACAATTCGACAGCAGGGCTGGCAACCCCTCGCGGTAGCGGGCGCCGTGGGTCACCACCTGGGCGCCAAGCGTCTTGCCATGATAGCCGCCCTCACAGGCGACGAAGCCGGTCCGTCCCATCGCCACGGCAGCGAATTTGAGCGCCGCTTCGATCGCCTCGGCGCCCGAATTGGTCCAGCAGATCGAGGCACTGCCCATGCCGAGGCGTTCGAGCAGGGCCACGGCGGCCCGGGTCCGGACCTCATTGCCGAAGCTCCCGTGCAGCGTGACCAGACGCTCCGACTGCTCGGCGATCGCCCGCAGCATCGCGGGATGGCCGTGGCCGAGGATCGACACGCCGTAATTCGTCATCAGGTCGAGGTAGGGTGTGCCGTCGCGAGTGTAGAGCTGGACACCCTCGCCCCGGGTGAAGACCAGCCCGCGGTTGGGGTAGAGATCGAGCAGCGGGCGCGATACCGTCTCAGCCATCGGACTCCTCCTTGGTGACGATCGTGCCCTTCCCGGCCAGGCAGTCCGCCAACGGGTGTTCGGTCCGACCGTCGCCGATCAGCACCAGCGGCACACCGGCGTCGAGGGTGCGGCTGATGGCCAGCAGCTTGCGCTTGAACCGCCCGGCGGCCGCCGCCTCGAGGACACCTAACGTGCGGGCAGTCAGGCGCGGGATGACGGAGCCGGGGTCGGCGGCGTCGGCCAGGACGCCGGGCGCCTCGATCAGCTGGACGACGACCGAGGGCCGCAGCGCCGCCGACACCACGGTCACCACGTCGTCGTTCTCGGCGTTGATCGCCGACCCGGTTTCGTCGATCAGCGGCACGGTGACGACCGGCGTGTAGCCCTGCTCCAGGAGCAGGCGGAACAGGGAGTCGTTCACCTCCCGGGGTTTTCCCGAGCGATCGCGGACCAGAACCGTCCGGGTCCCGTCGCTGGTTCGGATCCCGGTGTTGCGCCGCCCCCGGACCAGCGCACCATCGAGCCCGGTCAGCCCGATGGCGTTTCGGCCTCGACGCTGCAAGGCCTCGACGATGCGCTTGTTGGCAAGCCCGGCGTAGGCCAGCATCAGGAGATCGATCGCCTGGTCGTCGGAGTAGACACTGCTGTACCCGGAGACCGAGGTGAGCGTTCGCTTCTCGTAGCCCAGCTGGACGGCCAGCCGATCGCGCAGCGCGTTGGCGCCGTGGACCAGCACGGCAGGCCCGGAATAGGCGGCCAGGTCGGCCGCGATGCCGGCGATGTTGATGGCACTCCCACCGCCGACCTTGATCAGCACAAGCCCGTCGGTCATGCCAGCTCCATCACGACGCCGTCGCCAAGCGGAGTCCAGTCGCCCCCGGCGTCGATCGGATCGGAGGCCACCATCCGGCGGGTTCCCCGTTCCACCCGGCGCATGGTGAAGTAGGCGGGATCCTCACTGAACCGGTTGGCCACCAGCACGGTGGTGGCGTCGGCGATCACCAGATTCATGGCCCGGACGTAGCGGGTCCGGCCCGCGACCAAGGCCAGGCCTTTTGCCAGCCCCTCAGCCGTGCGCTGGCTGCCCATGCGCACCAGGAACCGGAGCAATTTGGCGGCTCCGGTCGCGCCTTCCTCGGTGATCCGGACGCCGCGGAGTTCCCCATTGAACGCGAAGACCAGGTCTCCGTCGACGAACGGCATGTTGTTCTCGACTGCGATGCCTTCGTTCCGGAAGGCGCTCCGGGCATGGACCACCAGCAACGGGGTGGCCCCGAGATGGTCGAACCGGTCGTCCCAGATCGGCGTCACGCTGTGATAGTGCCGCCAGCCGTTGGGGGTCTGCCAGGAGCAACCCCAGCCATCGCCCTGATACTCCTTGCTGGCCCGCGCGGCCGCGGCGAACTGGGCCACCAACGGGCCGGCCTCGAAGGGCGTGTCGTCCCTGACCACCAGCAGCCGGCACATGGTCAGACGGGATGGAGACCGAGAAAGCCGAGCCCGGTGGTCTCAGGCCAGCCGTGCATCAGATTCATGGCCTGCACCGCCTGGCCCGCCGCGCCCTTCATCAGGTTGTCGATCGCCGAGATCACCACCAGCCGGTTGCTGTGGGGGTCCCGCTGCCAGCCGATGTCGCAGTAGTTGGTTCCCGCCAGCAGCTTCGGCTCCGGCAACCGGTGAAGCCCCTGGCGCGCGTTGACGAGCCGGATGAACGGCTCCTGGCCCCACGCCGCCCGGAAGATTCGCCAGAGCGCGCGGTCGTCGAGATCCTGATTGAGGAAGACGTGCGCCGTGGCCAGCACGCCGCGCACCATCTCGACCGCCGTGGCGGAGAAATGCACGCTGGCCGGCACCGAGCCGCCAAGCTCCTGGACCATTTCGGCGGTGTGACGGTGGCCGGTCGGCTGATAGGAGCGGACGCAGCCGCTCCGTTCCGGATGATGGGTGGCTTCCGACGCTTCCGCGCCGCCTTCGCTCGATCCGACCTTGGCTTCCACCACGATGCAGGACGGGTCGATCACCCCCGCCGCCACCAGCGGACGGAGGCCGAGGATCACCGCGGTGGCGTTGCACCCCGCGCTCGAGACCAGATCGGCGCCGCGAATCCGCTCCCGGTGGAGTTCGGGAATGCCGTAGACGAACCGGTCGAGCAAATCGGGCCGAGGGTGGGCCGCGCCGTACCAGGTCGGGTAGGCTGCCGGGTCGCGGAGGCGGAAATCGGCGGAGAGATCAATCAGCCGGGGAGCGCTGCCGCGATAGCGGTCGATCGAGCGGCCCGCCTCGCCATGTGGCAGGCAGAGGAAGACCAGATCCGTGGGCTCGAGGTCGCCGCTGGCCACGAAGGTGAGGTCGGTCGCCTTCCGAAGGTTGGGATGGCGTTCGGCTACGGCGCGCCCGGCCAGCCGCTCCGAGGTCACCTGGTCGAGCCGGACCTCGGGGTGACCGAGCAGCAACCGGACCAGTTCGCCTCCCGTGTACCCCGAACCGCCGACGACCGCGACGCGGATCACCGGCCGCCACCCAGCACGTAGTCGGCGATCCGGCCGGGGATGTCGACCCCGGTTGGCGCGATGCTGTTCTTGAACTCCATGGTGTAGTTGATCTCGTTGACCAGGAGTCCGGCCTCGGTCTCGAACAGGTCGAGCGCCACGACCCCGCCGCCCACCGCTTTGGCGCCGGCCAGTGAGATCGCGGCGATCTCCGGGGTGACCGGGCAGACCGTTGCCTTGCCACCCCGCGCGGTATTGGTGATCCAGTGGGGCGAGGTCCGATAGATCGCGGCGATACACTCATCGCCCACCACGAAGGTCCGGATGTCGCGGCCGGCCCGCTTGTCCACGTATTTCTGGATATAGAAGATCGAATGGTGGTAACTGCCCAGCACCACCTTGTGTTCGAGAATCGCCTCGGCGGCATCCCGGTCGTTCACCTTCGACAGCAGCCGCCCCCAGGAACCGACCGCCGGCTTGAGGACGACGGGGTAGCCCATCTCCTCGATCGCCCGAAGGGCCGACTCTTCGGTGAACGCTACCCGGACCTCGGGCTGGGGAACCCCATGATCCTGGAGCGCGACCGAGGTCAGCAGCTTGTCGCCGCAGACCGTGGCGACCGCCGCCGTGTTGACGCAGCGGATGCCGGCGCTCTCGAACAGCCGGAGACCATGCAGGGCCCGGGAGTGGTTGATCGACCGCTCCACCACCACATCGACGTCGACGGGCTTCTGGCCGAGGACGAAGACGACGTCCCGGTCGTCGATCGGAACCACGGTGGCGCCGCGCCGTTCGAACGCGGCGATCAGGAGCTTTTCCTCGGGACGGATCAGCGAATGGAGCAGGCCGACCCGCACCTACTGGCCCCAGTCTTCTTCTTCGGTCGGTGCTTCGGCCAGGGTGGGCGGGTCGAGGGTGGCGATTTCGAGCTCGGTGTTGCACTCGCGGCATCGCAGCAACTCGGCGACGACCGCATCCGCCGGAATCGGGACGGCGGCATCGCAGGCGGGGCAGGGAACGGTGGCGGACACGGACGAACCTCGAGTATCGGGGGCCGCCAAGTATGGGGTCGCCGGTGCCGGGGCCGGAAATCCTTCCCGTTGTTGGTCGTAAATCGGCAAATAGTGTTAAAATTTGTGATGCTGAAAATCGCCGACCTGGTCGAAGCCGAGATCCGGGAAACGCCGTTCCTCGAATCGGCCCTCGCCGATGGCCTCATCAACCAGTCGGCCCTGGCCCGCCGGCTCAAACCCCGGATCGAGAAGAGTCTGCAGGGGCGGGTCAGCACGGCCGCCATCACCATGGCCCTCCGGCGCGCCATGCCGACAGTCCACCGGAAGACCCGGTCCCGGGGCCGGGGCATCGAACGCTTCCGGGAGATCACCGTACGCTCCGGGCTGGTCGAGCTCACCTATCACAACTCCGCCACCATCGGCGAACGGCAGCGGAAACTCTGGAACCGGTTGGCGCGCACTCGGCATGGATTCGTGACCTATACCCAGGGCGTCTCGGAGGTCATGCTGATCGTCGGCGCCCAGGCCGAGGCGCTGGCCCGGGAGAGTCTGGCCGGCGAACATCTGGTGGCCGCCGTGGCCGATCTGTCCGCGTTGGTGGTGCGGCTGGCACCGAGCGCCGTGCGGACGCCGGGCGTGTACTACGGAATCCTCAAGGAGCTGGCGTGGCAGAGCGTCAACGTCATCGACGTGGTCTCCACCACGACGGAGTTCACCATCGTGGTCCAGGACGCCCAGGTCGAGGTGGCGTTCGCGACGCTGAGGAGGCTGGCGTCCGGCTGACCAGTGGTGGCTCCGGCCGGTGTCAGGGTGGGACGATGCGGCTGATCATCAACCGGCCCACGTCCGTCGCCGAATCGACCGACGCTGTCACCACGAGGTCACGCCGCGGAAATCCGAGCGGCGCCCCCATGCCGGACACGGTCCCCAGATACTCACCGACGGCAGAGAAGACATCAGTCCGTCGCGGCTCGTCCGGGAAGGTGTAGCGCCCTACCCAGATCCGGCCGGCCGCATCCGTGGCAACGTCCCGGATCGCGGGCACGACGTCCGCCGCACCAACATCCCGTTCGATCTGCTCCACAGAGACGATGCACTCGGCTCCGCCGTATACGCGTCCGTGCGGATAGAGGCGGCGGATCATCGCGGTGCTCGCGGGGATGAGGGTTACGGCCCTCCGGATCCGCCGAATCAGCCGGTTGGCCTGGTAGACGTCGACCTGATAGTCCGCCGAGCTGGTCACGATCACCCGGCCGCGCCCAGTCGTCCAGTTCAGCAGCGGGGAGAAGACTCGGGGCAGGCCTGACATGTGATAGCGGTTGCAGGCGTTCAACGTGCCATTGGGCCGTGCCTGGTGCATGGTCACGAGCGGGATTGTATCGCGCGCGGTCACAACGAACAGTTGCTCCGGCGCCTGTGCGGCCGTCTCGACCTGGCCGTGCAGGTAGAGCGTGTCACCCGCGAATCGAATCGCGCCGTAGAGGCGGCCGACCAGCGGGGCAAGCGGCGTGTCACCTTCCGGCGCGCCGTCGGGACCGAATCGGACCAGTTGGATCTTGCCGTAGTCCTGGACGGCGATCCGCCCGTCCGGGGCGACGTACATACTGCCCAGCACCTTGAGTTCCCCGGGCCCTCCGCCCTTCCTGCTGATCACCTTGACTGGGCGGCCGGTGGTATCGAACGCCACCACGTGCAACTCCGATTCGCTGGCGACGAACGTTCGGCCCAGAGTATCGGAACCCACGGTGCTGTAGTCGAGGCGGCCCAGGTTCATGGCCCCTGTGTCCGCCCCTCCGAACGAAACAACAGTGGCGAGTCGCCATGGTAGCGGCCGGTCGGTACCGTCGTTCTCCACGATCGACACCCCTGCGCTGTCCCGAACCGTGACAGACGGGACGGCCTTGGGGCCCCGCCCGCATCCGCTCGCGGCGAGAATGGCAACGATGGTCAACGCGGCACGCTTCATGGGTCGCTCCTGCGAGGTGCCGGAGCACCTGCCTATCTGGACGAATGTCCGCCGGATGGTAGCTTACGATATTCGACTCTAACCGCGAGCACCAGCATGCGCCATTCCCTCCGCGCCATTGCCGCGCTGGGCCTTGTTGCGGCCGTCACCCGCGCCGATGCCCAGAAGAAGCCGGCCCCCCAGAACCTCGAAGCCGCCATCGACCCCGTCGTCAAGCAGATGATGA
>JANXXJ010000321.1 GCA_025350665.1 Gemmatimonadota bacterium
TCGTCGGCTGGACTTGGACGAGAAAACCAAGAGCGTTCAGGTTCACGGAACCAAGAATGTTTGGCGCGATCGGCCGGTTTTTGTTGAGGCATGGGCTTGGCCCTACCTAGAGACCGCTGCAAAGGGCAAGCTGCCCGACGCGTTTCTCTTCGTGGAGGCATCAGGACGGGTTGCGGACTACGAGGCCGCCCGGGCCTCTCATCGAGCAGCCGTCAAGGCACTCGGTTTGAACCCCGCCTACCGGATGCACGATGCTCGCCATAGCTTCGCCGTCAGGTGCATGAAGGCGGGGATCGACCCACAACTGATCGCCGGTAACCTCGGCCATCAGGACGCAACGATGGTCCTCAGGATCTATGGAAAGTACCGGCCGAGCACATGGGATTTCGAGCGAGCTAGAACGGGAACGGGCGGCCAATGAGGTCGCGATCGGTGGTCACGGATTTGGTCACAAAAGCCGTTGACCGTGAATTGTTGTTCAGATCGAAACGTGGCCTAACCTGTTGTGGGACAACGAGTGCTCGGGCCGGGACTCGGACCCGGATGGGGTTGCCCCCGAGGGATTTTAAGTCCCTTGCGTCTACCAGTTTCGCCACCCGAGCATCACACGCTGCCTCTGTTCCATAATACCAAGCCCCCCGGCCGCCGTCGATGGCGACAGGGTCAATGCACCGCCCCCCGCGCCGCCCGGCCCGGGAAGACGCCGTCCTGGAGCGCGCCGCCGCTGACCACCGGGACCCCGCCCACCAACACGTACCGGAACCCGACCGACGGAACGTTAGGCTGCTGGTAGGTGGACTTGTCGATCACCGTGGCGGGGTCGAAGACCGTAATATCCGCGTCCGCACCGATCCGGATCCGGCCCTTGTGCTTGAACATCGGCGCCACGCCCTCCATCCGCCGGGCCGGCATCAGCGCCAGCTTCCGGAGCGCCTCCATCAGGCCGAGCTGTTTGGTCTCGCGGACGTAGTAGCCCAGCGTCCGGGCGCTGGTGCCGGCGGTGCGCGGATGGCCCTTCCCCTGCCGGAGCCCGCCGTCACTGGCGATGGAGGTCAGCGGGCTGGTCATCGCCATGGCTTCCATCTCGGGCGTATTGAGGAACAGGATGACCATGGCGCCCGGGGTCCGTTTGGCGGCAAACGTTTCGCGGGTGAGCCGCTCGCCGGTGCTGACCAGCATCAGTTTGGCGAACATGCTGTCGGGCCCGCCCACGAACCGGTCCAGCAGCGGGGAGCTGATTTCGGTGAGCCCCGCACTGTAGGGATAGGCCTCGGCGGTGACATCCTGCCCGTGCGCCCGGGCCTCGGCTACGAGGGCGAGCGTCTTCGGCGTCGATTCGAGGCTCGAGCTGTTGAGGTGGACGAAATGCAGCGGCGCCCCGGTGATGGCGCTGGCGGCGATCACCTCCATATAGGACTCGACCGAACTGCCGGGATCGGTGCTTCCCCACGACCGGGTATGGACGAACGCCGGAGCATGGTACTTCGCCGCCGCGCGGAACGCCTCGAGAACCTCGAACTTGCTGGCCCCCGGCGTGTACTGCAGGCCGAAGCCGACGCCCAAACCGCCGGCGGCCAGTCCGGTAACGATCCGATGCTTGATCTCGGCGATCTGTTCATCCGAGGCCGGGTCCCGTCCGCCGGCCCCAACCGGCAGAAAGGTGCCCGGGTCCTTCATCACCGCCATCCGGCTCGGAATGTGCCCCGCCGACGCGCCGAAGTTGATCAGGGCCTTCCCTTCCCTGAGGGAGTAGAATCCGGGAATGTCTGCCGTGCCGACCTCGAGTTCGAGAGCCGTGGTCACACCGTCCATCGCGAAGACCCGATAGTTCTCGTCGTCCTGGCCATGGGCGTGGAGGTCGATGAAGCCCGGGGCCACAACGAGCCCCCTGGCGTCGATCGTGGTCTTTCCCTTGAGGGGGCCGGCCGTGATCGCCACGATCTTGCCGCCTTTGATCCCGATCGAGCGAACCGCGTCCAGCTTCGACTCGGGGTCCATCACCCGGCCGCCGGCAATCACGATGTCGAATCCGGCGCTCTGCGCCCTCGCGGCACCGGCGCTCACCTGGATCACGACGGCCACGGCCAACACGACATCACGCATCAGCAAACTCCCGCACGCAAGAAGACAGAGTGGGTCCGGCGACTGATTCGGACTCGATCAACACACCAGCAAATGCTTTGGCTTCACCGTATGATACTCGGCCCGCCACCAGTGCGGGTCGTTCACGTCGGCGTAGCGGACCCCGTCCGGCAACTCGCCCCCGACGCCCTGAAACGGTTCCCTGAGTCGCACGAAGACGCTATCCGGATCGGGCCAACCACGCCCCGTTTCCATGACTTCGTTGCCAGCGGCGAGTTCCATCGCGAGAATCGATCGGAGCCCGGGATGCAGCGCCGCCAGGTTGGGGCCGTCCCGGAACTCCGCCCACTGGGCGGCCGAGAGATGTCCCAGCGCGTCGAACCCCGATCGGGCCAGAACCCGAGGCCAGGCCGGGTCGGGGCTCCGCCGCGCCACGACGCGTTCCAGCCGAAGATTCCGAAAAGCGAACTCCAACATCAGACCGAGGGCATAGCGGGCATACCCCTTCCCCCGCACCGGGGCGTCCACCGTGCAACCGACGTCCCGGGCTACGCCTTCTCCCACCCCCCGGACCAGCCCGACGCCGCGAATCTCACCTCGCTCCCGGATCACGAACCCGTACCCGGTGCCGTCATCGCGCTCGCCGAGCATCCGCTCCCCCAAGCCGCGATCACCAACGATGCGCGCCACGTCGGCCGCGTCCTGATCCGTCATCAGGTCCAGTGCTACGGTTCCGCCCTTCATGAGGCACCTCCCGTTCAGGAAGTCCGCTTCAAGGCTTTGCAACGGTCCGCGCCAGTACAGCTCTGGTCGATGTAGAAAACGTACGTTTCGCAGCGGGGGCAGTGAAAGACGTAGGCAGTGGGACCGCGGTCGCGGTCGAGCGAGTTGAGCAACCGGGTCGCGGCACCACCCGAGAGCCCCATCTCGTACACGAGGTGGCTCAAGACCTGCCCTTCGAGCCCTGGTCCCCGAGCCCGGATCTCGGCGATCCCGGCCGGCATCACGAACCCAGCCGGGTCGTCGCAGCAGGACGGCCAGGATTCACCCAAGGCGGCGAAGGCAACCGGATCGGCGTGATACCGGAACGTCGGCATAGTCATGACACCGTAACATACCGCCGGGCCCGGCCCCTAGCATCCGACTCCGGTCCCGTCCAACTTTGAGGCATGAAGATCCGGTGGATTTCACTCGCCTCGACGGCGGCCATTCTCTCTCTGGCGGGCCCCGCCTCGGCGCAAATCACTCCCCTGCTCGTCCCCAAGGGCAAGCTCCGGGTCGACATCCTGGGCCAGTTCCAGAACTGGGATCATCGCTACAACGACGGGACCAGGGAGGAAGCCGCGGCCGACTTCAACCGGTCGACCATGGACCGCCGTTTCGTTCCAGGCCTCGGCGCGGCCGAAGACCATCTCAAGAAGATCACCGGCCTCACCAATCTGTCGCTCTCGCTCGGCAAATCGACCTCGTCGTACCTGGTGAACTACGGCACCACCGGCTTCGGCGGCGCCCTGGGGCTGACCCGGCGAATCACGCTGCACGGGATGGTGCCCATCATCGCGGTGAAGATCGAGCCGCGGTTCCTGGTAGACACCACCGGGGGCAATGCGACCATCAACCCGGCATCGCTGCTCGCGGCGAACCCTTCGGCCGCGGCGCAGACCAACGCGTTCCTCTCCCAGCTTTCCGCGGCCCTGACGACCCTCAGGACGAGGATCGCGGCCGGCACCTACCAGAGCGATCCGGCGACCGAGCTGCTGGCCGAGACCACGCTGGCCCGGGGTGAAGCCCTGCAGGCGGAACTGGCGGCGCTGCTCCAGGCGACCGATGGCTATTTCACACCTCGAGCCGGGACCGACGTGGGCCGCGCGGTGCAGCAGGTGATCAGCGACTTTCAGGCGCAACTTCGGACCCTCAACATCACCACCTTCAGCCAGCAGCCGGCCCTCTTGACCAGCCCGTTCAGCGCCGACCTCTTCGACACCTACCTCACCGGCGACAAGGGACCGATCGCCAGCCGGAGTCTGACCGAGGTCCCGGCTCTCTCCTACCTCGGCGATGTGGAGATCGGTGTCTCGTTCGGCCTGGTGGACCATTTCCCGAGCAATCGGATCGGCGCCGGGTTCCGGGCGGTCCTCGATGCCACCGTTCGGCTCCGCACGGCCAAGCTCGACAGCCCGGATCGATTCATGGATCTGGGAACGGGCGACCGTCAGCCGGACGTGGACGTTTCCCTCGTCGCCGACTACGTGGCGCACCGCCTCGGGGTTCGGCTGAGCGGCGGGTACAATCTGCAGCTACCCGGAAACCAGAACCGGCGGGTCAGCCGGTTCGACGCCCCGATCGCGCCGCTTGCCACCCTCGCCGGGGTTCGTCGCGATCCCGGCGACGTGATCCGGGTCTCGGCCCAGCCGTTTTTCCGGCTCGCCACCTACCTCTCGCTGTTCGGCTCGGTCGATTACTGGAACAAGGGGCGCGACAAGTTCACGTACGCGGCCGGCCAGCCGGCGATCGATGGCGTGGATATCGGAGTGCTGGCGGACGGGAGTGCCTCGGACGCGCTGATGCTGGCCGGCGGGATTTCCTTCTCGCACAGCGGCTTCAACAAGCGGGGCGAGTTCAAGCTGCCGATGGATGCGAGCCTGCGGTACCAGCGAATCGGCCGGTCCCGGACCGGCCTCGTCCCGGACGCGGCATCGCTGCGGATCGACCTCCGATTCTACGGCCGGATCTTCGGTCGCTGACCGGGCCCCAAGCCGTCGCCCCCGTGTAAGGGCGGGCCTAAGCCCGCCCTTACGATCGGAGCGGCGCGGGGCTCCCTAATGGGCGGCGGCGCCGAGGAGGGCGATGGCGTGACGGCGGGCGGAGGCGCTGTCGGAATCGCCGAGCATCCGGGCGATCTCCGTGACCCGATCCTCGCCGTGCAACACCTCAACGGCGCTGGTGGCGATCCCGCCCTTGGCCTTCTTGGTTACGACGAGATGCCGGTCGCCGCGGGCCGCGATGGTCGGGAGATGGGTAATCACCAGCACCTGGTGGCGTCCGGCCACCTCCGCCAGCGCCTCACCCAGCTGCCCGCCGACTTCACCACCCACGCCCTGGTCGATTTCGTCGAACACCAGCGTCGGGACGCCGTCCTGGCGGGCCAGCGCCACCGTCAACGCCAGCATCAACCGGGAGAGTTCGCCGCCTGATGCGGCCCGGCTGATCGGCCGGGCATCGAGCCCAAGATTGAGTTGCACCATGAACAGCACCGTCTCGGCCCCGTGCGCCCCGGTGACGGCCGCGGGGAGCAACGTCACTTCGAACCTGCCGCCGGCCAGGCCGAGCTTCGGAAGCTGCCGGTTCACGGCCCGGGCCAGACGGTCGCCACCGACGCGGCGCCGATCGGTCAGCGACTTGGCGGCACTCCGCAGGGTTTCCTCGGCGGCTTTCCGCCTGGCCCCCAGCGCCTTCAAGTCGAACTCCGCGCCGTCCGCGAGCGCCAGTTCCGCGTCGGACTCCTCGCGCGTCTTCACGACTTCCATGACGGTGGCGCCGTACTTCTGGCAGAGCCGGTCGAGCACACCCCGGCGACGCTCGAGTTCAGCCAGCCGCGCGGGATCCTCATCCACGCCTTCGGCGTAGCTCCGCGCCGCCCGGGCGAGTTCATCGAGCGCGGTGTACGCCGCGTCGATCAGCGGGCGCCATTCGCCTACCGCCGGATCGAGCCGCTCGAGCTGGGCCATGCTGCGTTCGGCCTGGTGCAGTGCCTTGAGCGCGCCGCCCTCGTCGTCGTCGATCGCCCGGGCGGCCGCGTCGCCCAGGGTTCGGATTTCGGACGCATTGGCGAGTCTCTGGATGTCGGCGTCGAGGCGGTCGTCCTCGCCGAGAATCAGGCGGGCGGCATCGATCTCCTGGACCACATGACGGAGGTAGTCGGCCTTTTTCCTGACCTCGTCACGGCGGGCGGTGAGGGCGCGCTCCTCCGCCACCAGACGCTCCAGATCCGCGTGGCATTCAGCCACGGCCACCGCCTCCGGCCGGGCGCCGGCGAAACCGTCCAGCAGATCGCGCTGGGTATCGGTCTGGAGCAGCGAGACCGTCTGATGCTGGCCATGGAGGTCAGCCACGGCGCCGCCGATCCGCTCCAGCGCCGCGACCGTGGTCGGGCTGCCGTTGACCCAGGCCCGGGAGCGTCCTTCCGCCGAAATCTCGCGCCGAATCACCAGGCGGTCGTCCTCGGCATCGAGGCCCAGCTCCGCCAGGAGAGCGCCTAACGCCCGGGGCAGCGGCTCGAACACGCCCTCGACGATCGCCTTCCCGCCGCCGGGCCGCACCGCACCGGCGTCGGCCCGGCCGCCCAGCAGCAGGGCCAGGGCGTCGACCAGCATCGACTTGCCGGCCCCGGTCTCGCCCGTCAGGACGTTCAGGCCGCTGCCGAAGGAGAGCGTCTGGTCGGCCACCGTCACCAGATCGCGGACCCTGAGTTCGGTGATCATGGGGCCGGATCCCGCTCGGCCAGGTCGCCCCAGCGCAGGCTGTCGCGGAGCCGGCCGAAGTAGCTCCGCAGTTCGAACCGGACCAGCTGGACTTCGTGGCGCGCCTTCTTGAGCTCGATGGCGTCGCCGGGTCCCACCGTCATCGCCTGCTGGCCGTCGACCGACACCAGCAGATCCTCGGACGATCCCCGCAGCGGCAGGATCCGAATCGTCGAGCTCGAGGGAATCACCAGCGGCCGGACCGCCAGCGTGTGAGCGCAGATCGGCGTGATCACCATCGCTTCGACGTCAGGCGCGATGATCGGGCCGCCGGCCGACAGTGAGTAGGCCGTCGAGCCGGTCGGCGTCGCGATGATGAGCCCGTCGGCGCTGTAGGGACCGACATCCTGTCCGTCGACCTGCACCCGGAGCTGGATCATGCGGGCGACACCGGCCTTGTGCACCGTGACGTCGTTCAGCGCCGCCGCCAACGTGAAGCGATTGCCCTGCGCGCCCTGAATCTCGGTGTCGAGCGCCAGGCGCGGCTCGATGACGAAATCCTTCATGGACAGCCGGGTCAGGGCCTGATCGAGTTCGGCCCTGGTGCAGGCGGTAAGAAATCCGACCCGGCCCAGGTTCACACCCAGAACCGGGACCGGCTTTCCCGCCAGAGCCCGGGCGCCTCGGAGGAGCGTACCGTCGCCACCCAGCGTGAGCAGGGCGTCGAGGTTGCCGATCCCGATCGGCGGCACCGGCCGATCCCAGAGCGGGGCCAGTTCCGGTTCGGTGTAATACGAGATGCCGAGACCCGGCGCACGCGCGGCCATTCCTGAAAGAATGGCCGCGAGTCCGCCATAGCGCGGATTCCCCACGACGCCGACGTTCATCGCGGTTCGAAGCTTCCCTCGTGAGTGGCGGCGAGGACCCGGTCGGCGATGCCCTTGGCCGTCAGCCCGAACCACGCCAGCTGCTCGGCCCGGGGCCCCTGATCGATGATCCGGTCCGGCGTCCCCATCGACACCACGCGGACCTCCGGACTCCGATCGCCCATCTCGCGGGCCAGCATGGCGCCGAATCCGTTGACCACGACACCCTCCTCCACGGTCACCAGCAGGCGAGTCTCGGCCGTGATGGCGTCGAGCATGGCCCGGTCGTACGGTTTCATGAACCGGCAGTTCACGACCGTGGCGTCGACGCCCTCTCGGGCCAGTCGCTCGGCCGCTTCAAGGGCGGGCGCCACCATCGTGCCAACCGCGAGGATGGCCACGTCTTTCCCGCTCCGCAGTTTTTCCCAGCTCCCGAACGGCACCGCCGGAACCGACCCGACGGCACTCGGCGCGGCCGGCGCCTTGTCCCGAGGGTACCGGGTGCAGTAGGGCCCGTCATGGTGGCTGAGCCCGGTCTTGAGCAGCCCGATCAGTTCGTCGGCGTCCTTGGGGGCGGTCACGACCATGCCCGGCACCGCCAGCATGTAGGCGATGTCGTAGAGCCCCATGTGGGTGTGGCCGTCTTCCCCGACCAGGCCCGCCCGGTCCATGCAGAACATCACCGGCAAGTGCTGAATGGCAATGTCGTGAATGATGTTGTCATAGGCGCGCTGCAGGAACGTGGAATAGATCGCGCAGACCGGCCTGACCCCTTGAGTGGCCAGCCCGCCGGCGAACGTCACCGCGTGGCCCTCGGCGATCCCGACATCGAAGAATCGCTCGGGCCAGGTCTTTTGAAAAATGCTGGTACCGGTGCCCGACGGCATCGCGGCGGTAATGACGACGAAATCGCGATGGTCGATCGCCAGATCGGTCAGCGCATCGCCGAACACCTGAGTCCAGGTCGGCGGTCCGCTCGCCTTCTTCAGCGCTTCGCCGGTTTCCGGATCGTAGGCCGCGAGCCCGTGCCACTTCTCGCGGTTTTCCTCCGCAAACCCGAACCCCTTCCCCTTCTCGGTCAGCACGTGGATCACCCGGGGGCCTTTCAGGCCCCGGACGAAACGCAACGTGTCGCAGAGTTTGGGGAGATCATGGCCGTCGATCGGTCCGAAGTAGCGAAACCCGAGTTCCTCGAAGAACATGCCCTGCGAAAAGAGATTCTTGATGCTCTCCTCGACGTTCTTGGCGAAATCGACCACGCCGGGGCCGAAGACCCCGCCCAGTTTCTTCGTGACTTGCTTGACCGTCTCGCGAACCCGGTTGGTCAGCGGGTTGGCGACGATCCCGCCCAGGGTCTTGCTGATCGCGCCCACGTTGGGCGAAATCGACATGCCGTTGTCATTCACGATCAGGATAACATCGCGGTCCGAATGCCCCGCGTTGTTCATGCCCTCGTACGAGAGCCCGCAGGTCAGGGCACCGTCGCCGACCACCGCCACGACCTTGTGGTCCTGACCGAGAAGGTCGCGGGCGGTGGCCATCCCGAAGGCCGCCGACATGGCCGTCCCGGCATGGCCGGCGCCGAACTGATCGTGGGCGTTCTCCGACCGCTTGAGGAACCCGGAGATCCCGTCGCGCTGGCGGAGGGAGTCGAACCGCTCGTTCCGCCCGGTCAGCAGTTTCCAGGCGTAGGCCTGATGGCCGACGTCCCACACCACTTTGTCGGTCGGGGAATCGAACTCGTAGAGGAGTGCAATCGCGAGTTCGACGACGCCGAGGCTGGCACCGATGTGACCGCCGGTCGCGGCGCAGGCCTGAATCAGCCGCTCCCGCACCTCCGCGGCCAGCTCGGGAAGCTGGTCTCGGCGCAGGCGCTTCAGATCGGCGGGGCCGGCAATGCCGTCCAGCAATGACATGGGATTCCTCAGGACTGTCTGTGGACAATATAATGCGCCAGCCCGCTCAGGGCCGACGCCCCGAACCCCGCGGGAAGGTGCCCCACCGCCCGGCCGGCCAGGCGTTCCGCCTCGCCGCGGGCGCCCGCGACACCCAGAAAGCTGACATAGGTCGATTTCTTGAGCGAGACGTCCCGGCCGGCCGTCTTGCCCAACTGGATGCTCGACGCCGTGGCATCCAGCACGTCGTCCGCCACCTGGAACGCGAGGCCGATATCCCGTCCGTAGCCGGCCAGTCCAGACACCAGGTCGGGCCCGGCGCCCGCGGCCAGCCCGCCCACGACGCA
>JANXXJ010000332.1 GCA_025350665.1 Gemmatimonadota bacterium
GGGGGCGATCGTACCGCTCGGTCCACCGCACCGCGCCATGCGCCGCCGACACCAGCGAGACGTTGATCCGCACCTGGCCGCCGGCGCGCTGCACCGTTCCGGTGAGCACCGAACCCACGCCCAGCTCTTTGGCGATGGCGCGTTCGTCGAGACCTTGGGCCTGGAGCGCGCCGGCGCTGACCCGTCCGATCACCCGGACCCCCTTTTGCGCCAGCGCCCGGGTGATCTCCTCGGCCAGTCCGATGCCGAAATAGTCGTCGGCGGGGTCGCCGCTCAGGTTGGCGAGAGGGAGCACCGCGAGGGATTCCTCTCCTGCGCCGGTCGGCCCGCCGGCCGCGCCCTTGGGACGGAGGATCCATCCGGCCACCGCCACCACGATCAGCGCCGCCGTGCCGAGCCGGGCGGCGAGGCGGCGCCGCGGGGCCGGCCTGGGCCCTCCGTCCGCCGGGACCGGCGTGATCGCTCCGTCAAGCGCCGCCAGCACCTCGGCCGCTGAGGCGGGGCGCCGGGCCGGCACCTTCTCGAGGCACCGCATCACGATCGCCGCGACGGCCGGCGGCACGGCGCGACTGCCGCCGGCGAGCGGTGCGGGCGGTTCGGTGATGTGGGCGGTGATCAACTGCTGCGGGGTGGTGTGGCGTCCGAACGGATGCTGGCCCGAGAGCAGTTCGTACGCCATCACGCCCCAGGCGTAGAGATCGGTGCGGTGGTCCACCGCGTCACCGACGGCTTGCTCGGGGGCCATGTACGCCGGGGTTCCGATCGAGCCGCCCGCCTGGGTCAGTGTGGCCGACGCATTGCCGCCGTCCTGGGTTCGGGACGCGGTGAGCGCTTTGGCGATTCCGAAGTCGGTGACCATCGCGGCGCCGTGGGAGAGCAGTACGTTCTCGGGCTTGATATCCCGATGGACGACCCCTTCGCTGTGGGCGTATGCCAGAGCGCGGGCCACGTCTCGGAGAATGCTGACCGACTCCGCCACCGAGAGCGGCGCCCCGCCCGACAGGCGGCCGCGGAGCGACTCGCCGGTGACGAACGGCATGGTGTACCAGGGGAGCCCGCCCGCCTCACCCGAACTCAGGACCGGGACGATGTTGGCCTGCTGGAGCCGGGCCGCAAGCCGGACCTCCCGGGCAAATCGTTCGGCGCTCAGGCCCTCGGTGAGGGCGGCCGCGATGACCTTGATGACGACCTTCCGGTCGAGGGCCATCTCGGTGGCGAGCCAGACCCGCGACATGCCGCCGCCGCCCAGCTCCCGTTCGATCCGGTAGCGGTCCGCCAGGGCGGCGAGGAGGGTGGCTTCGTTGGATGCAGGCATCGGAAGCGGTGGCCAAATATCGCCGGGCGCGAGGTCTGGTGCCAGCGAGCGCAGGGAACGACGCCTGCGGAGGTCTCAAACCGTTAGTTTCCCGTCATGAAACGGATTGGCATCTGGTCGCGGCCCAGGGGCGTCGTGACATCCGAGGAGCAATGACGTTCGACTACGCGGCCTACTATCGCCGCCCCCAGGATGTGAAACGGCTTCAGATGCCGGCTGAATCCATTCGCTGGCTCGAGCGGTGGGACCCGCCCGCCCGATCGCACCAGATCGTGCTCTATCTTGGCTGCAATATCCTCCGCACGCCCGATCTCGCCGCCGACGTCGTGGCGGTGTTCGAGGCGCTGGGTCTCGACTTCGTGGCGGTGGCCGGGGTGCAGTTCTGCTGCGGAGTCACCTGGGACCACTATGGAGACGTGGCCAAGGGGCAAGGCGTGGCGTCGACGACTCTCGATCGGTTGGCATCGTTCGGCCCCGCTCTGGTCGTCCATTGGTGCCCGTCGTGCGATGTCCATTTCAGCGACGTCGTGACGGGTCGGGACCAGGCGGCCTTGCCGTTTCGGGTCACCAGCGCCGCGGCCTTTCTGGCTGAGTTGGCCCGCGCCGGCCGGATCCCCTGGAAACACCCGGTTCCGAACCGGGCGGCGTTGCATGGGCACGTCGGGCGGACCGGTCACCACCACGGCCAGCGACGAGCCCGGGAGGACACCGAGCAGGTTGGCGATATCCTCCGGTCGGTGCCGGGACTCGACTACCTGGGCGCGATCGAGGCGCCGCCGGACCTCGACTACGACTGCGGACCGAGCATCACCGGGCTCGAGCCGCGCCACTGGCGGTCGATTCGGGCCGAGCTCTGGTCGGCGCTCCAGGCAACCGGGGCCGATCTCGTCGTCACGAAATCCCATGCCTGCCAGCGGGAGTGGTGTGATCTGGCCAGCGACGCAATCGACGTCAGGTGCTACATCTCGGTCGTGGCCGACGCGCTGGATTGCCGGGGGGACTACCGGAGCAACATGATGCGCGAGATCAAGGCGTTGGCCGAAGCCGAGGGATTGGTCCAGCTGACCCGGAGGAATTGGACCAGCTACGGGCTCACCGAGGCCGAGGCGCGCGACTTGGTGATGCGGTACGATTGGTCGGGGCGAGCTCCCGAGTTGCCTCCGCCGTAACCAGGAGCTCCCGGCATCGCATTCGACTCCTGTCGAATGCCGGTTACTGCCTGGCTTTGAATGCCGCGATGACGGCGGCCGGGATCCGGGTGACGGTGATATGCTTGGGTCCGCTCCCGATCGGGAGCCGCACGATCTCGACCCGGTCCGCGATCGAAATGATCGACAGATCGTCGCTCCGGCTGTTGGCAATCAGGCAGACCCGCCCCTCGTCCGCCACCTCGGCCCAGCCCGGCGCGTCGCCGACCGGGATGGTGGTGATCAGCGTCAGCTCCGGCGCGCGAACCAGCGCGGCATAGTCCGACGCCCGGCCCGCAAGGCAGAGCGTCTTGCCGTCATCCGTGAGCGCCAGGCCGTGATGCGGCGCGTCGAAATCCCAGTCTTTCGCGGTCACTCCCGGCTTGACCGGCAGCTCGAGGCGGCCGGTGACCTTCCGGGTCGCGAGGTCGTAGCTGATCACGGCGTGCTGATTCGAGAGCTGGGCGTAGATGCCTTCCCGGTCCGGGGTGAACTGCCACGGGCGGAACGGGGCGTCGAGCTGGATCGCGTCGCGGATCTTGAGGGTGCGGGCATCGGCGATCGTGAGCTGGTAGGGGTAGCCCGGGGTCTCGGTCAGCGGTGGCGCATCGGCGGCGCGGGGCAGGGTGGCGATGGGGCCGAGGCTGGTGTTGTAGAGCCAGCGGCCGTCGGGCGAGACCTTGTTGTCGTGCGGATAGACGCCGGTGACCAGATGGCCCGTGATCTTTCCGGTGGCGGTCGCGATCCGGTAGACCCGGTTGTCGAGGAGCGCGGAGACGAACAGATACCGCCCGTCCGGCGTCCGGGTCATGTGGTCGGCGCGTTTGGTATTGAGGGGACAGCGCCAGAGCATCCGGCCGCTGACGAGGTCGAACGCGGCTACGTCGCCGACGTAGCCGCGGGACACGTACAGCGTCTTCCCATCGGGTGAGAGGTCGGTGTCCTGGGCGTAGTTCGCGGCACCGGGTCCGTCGCTCTTCTCGTGGGTCGGATTGACGTCGATCACACCGAGGACGCTGCGTGAGGCCACGTCCAGCAGGGCGACGGTGCCCGCCTTGGCGTTGGCCACGAACGCGATCTCGACGGAGGCGGATCCGGCGTAGTCCTCGTGCACCGAGGGCAGCCCGTCCCACTGTTCGCGGGGTCCCCGGGCCGCCGCTCCGCGAGACCCGGCCGGCGATTGGGCCCGGAGACCGGTGGGCGCGACGGTGAGCCAGAGGGAGAGCAGGGCAAGCCACCGATTCCCGGTTCGCGGTAAACGCCGCCTCATATCAGTGAACTCCCTCGCAAAAATGCCGTCGTCGAGCGGGACTCCGGGAATCTACCAGAGATCGGGTCGGGCATGAACTGCAGATTAACGTGCGTCGTAGACTTCTCTTCATGATGGCTTGCCGAGTGCCTCACCTGCCGCCCCCCATTGTTAGGTCCATAAGGTTTCCTCCGTCTGTGGAGCATCCACCAAGGCACCTGGCCGGTTTGAGAGAACACGGACCCCATGACGATGCAGCGAAGGCAATTCTTGAAGACTGGACTGGTGGCAGCCGGCGGCGCCGCCCTCGGCACCGGCGCCGCAGAGGCCCTGCCGATAGCTGATGCGGGCCCGGCGCCGACCGCGACGCTCGCGCTGACCCCCGATGGCGATCTCGTGGTCGCGTCAGCCCCCCGCGGGAAAACCATTCCGACCTCGGAGGCGGTCCGGCGGGGCGTCCCCGGGCGACGGTGGGTGATGGTGATCGATCTGGCGGCCTGCGACGGCTGCGGGAAGTGCTCGCAAGCGTGTACCAAGAGTCATTTCATCCCCGCGGACCGCGAGTACCTGCGAGTGTTCAAGATGCAGGACTCGTCCGAGACATCGCCGTACTGGTTTCCACGCCCCTGTTTTCACTGTGACAATCCACCCTGCACCCGCGTCTGCCCGGTCGGCGCCACGTTCAAGCGCCAGGACGGCATCGTCCTGATCGACAACGAGCGCTGCATCGGCTGCCGCTTCTGCATGGCGGCGTGCCCGTACTCGGTGCGGGTGTTCAACTGGGGCCGGCCGAGCAATGCTCCGGAAGCCGAGGCCCGCGGCTACTCACCCGAATGGGGCTACCCGCGCCGGGTCGGCACCGCTGAGAAGTGCGACTTCTGCGCCGATATGGCCAAGGACGGGCACCTGCCGCACTGCGTGGCCAAGTGCCCGATGGAAGCCATGTGGTTCGGCGACGAAAACGAGGACGCCGTGACGAGTTCGAAAGGGACGACGATGCGGCTCTCGAAATTGCTCCGCGACCGCGCCGGGTTCCGCTTCATGGAGGAGCTGGGCACCAAACCTCGCGTCTACTATCTGCCGCCGGACAAGCGGCACTCGGCCGCCCCGGGCGAACCGGGCGCCGTCCACGCCGAGACCACCCAGCACGAAGGGGGGCCGCGATGACCGCCATGCCCCTTCAGGTCGAACCGGATCTCCTGGCAACGCTCGAGCCGCTTGGCAGGCCGGGGCGCCGCTGGATCGCGCTGCTGCTCGCGGTGTGCGCGGCTGCGCTGATTGCCTGGGTCTATCAACTCAGGTTTGGTCTCGAGGTGACCGCGATGCGGAACTACGTGTCGTGGGGCGTGTACATGACGAACTTCGTGTTCTTCATCGGCATCAGCCACGCGGGCACGTTGATCTCCGCGATCCTCCGGGTGACCGACGCCGGGTGGCGCCGGCCGATCACCCGGATGGCCGAGGCGATCACCGTGTTTGCGCTGCTGGTCGGGGCAAGCATGGTGATGATCGACATGGGGCGCCCGGACCGGCTCTTCAACGTGATCATCCACGGCCGGATGCAGTCGCCGATTCTCTGGGACCTGGTCTCCGTCACGACCTACCTCACGGGCAGCTTCCTCTACTTGTACGTGGCGATGATCCCCGACATGCCGATTCTCGCCAAGGCGGCGCGGGCCCGCGGGCGCTCGCCCCGGCTCGTGCGCCTGTACGAGATCCTGTCGCTCGGCTATCGCGAGTCGCCCGAGCACCGCCGCCGCCTGGGCCGGGCCCTTGGGGCGATGGCGGTGATCATCATTCCCGTGGCCATCTCAGTGCACACCGTGGTCTCCTGGGTCTTCGGCATGACGCTCCGGCCCGGATGGCACAGCACCATCTTTGGTCCTTACTTCGTGATCGGCGCGATCTTTTCGGGCACGGCGGCGATCATCACCGCCATGGCACTGTTCAGACGGGGATACCACCTCGAGGCCTATCTCCTCCCGGACCATTTCCGCAAACTCGCCAAACTGCTGCTCGCCCTGTCGCTGCTCTATGGGTATTTCACCCTCTCCGAGTATCTCACCACCTGGTACGGCGGGATGGAAACGGACCGCCGGCTGCTCGAACTGCTGGCCGGCCAGACCGGGTTCGGCGCCTCGTTCTGGCTCTGGGCCTTGTTCGGACTCGGGGTACCGATTGCGTTGCTGCTCTTTCCGGGCCGCCGGTCACTGACGTCCATCGTCACGGCCTCGGTCCTGATCAACATCGGGATGTGGTGGAAGCGGTACCTGATCGTGGTCCCGACGCTCGAGACGCCGTTCATTTCACCGGGGGCCGCCGATATCACGCCGAGTTACTTCCCCAGCTTGGTCGAGATCACCATCACCGCGGGCGCGTTCGCGGCTTTCCTCCTGCTGTTCACGCTGTTCTCGCGCATCTTCCCGATCCTGTCCATCTGGGAGACCGAAGAGGATGCTCTCGAGGCCCACGCGACCGCCGCGCCGACCGCTCCAGTGCCGGAGTCGCGGATCCTGCCGGCCTCGCTTGCGGTGATCGTGGCGATCGGCCTCGGCGCCCTCCTGCCGTTGGCCAGCGCCCGGGCCCAGACATCGAAACCGGCCGTCACGGTCGGACTCAAGCGCACGATGGAGGACAAGCAGGAGATGCTCGTGGCGACCGTCATGGCCGATGGCAAGCCGGTGACCGGGGCGACCGTGCTGTTTTCGGTCCAACGGTCATTCGGGACACTGATGCTGGGCGAGGATCAGACCCTCGACGACGGGACGGCAGCCGTCGCCTTTCCGGCCGGCATGCCGAGCGGCGTCAAAGGTGATCCGATGTTCCGGGCCGTCGTCCGGGCACCGGACGCGGTCGCCGGCACCGAAGTCACCATGACGTTCCCCGGTGCCATGGCCGTCCGGCCGTGGACGGCGGAGGCCCCCGCGGCGCTGTGGTCATCGCGGCCGCCGCTGGCCATTGTCGCCACCATCGTGACACTCTTGCTGATCGTCTGGAGCACCTACGGATTTGTCGTGGCGCAGCTGGTGGAATTGAGTCACCTAACGAGGAAGGGTTGAATCATGTCATTCATTCGGCCGGTCGTGAAGTCATCGATACGATGGACGCTGGTCACGCTGGCGGTGACGGCAGGCGGCCTAGCCCCCGCGTTCATCAGCTCGGCTGCGGCCCAGGAACCGGCGGCGTCGGAACCGTGGGTGGCTCCCGAGCGTGCCAGTCGGCGCGTCAACCAGGTGCCAACCACCCCCGAGGTGGTGAAAAAGGGCCAGGAGTTGTTCGTCCGCGAGTGCGCCAAGTGTCATGGCAAGGCCGGCCACGGCGACGGCAGAGAAGGCCTGACCCTTACGCCGCGGCCGGCTGACTTCACCTCGGCCAGAGTTCAATCGCAGTCGGACGGGGCGCTCTTCTGGAAGATGACCGAGGGGCGCGGCGTCATGCCGCAAGCAACCCTGGGCGAGCGTGAAAAATGGATGGTGATCGACTACATGCGCTCCCTGGCCGCGACGGGGGGGCAAGCGCCCCCGTCGGGCAAGGGATCGAGTGGCGGTCGCTGACTACCGCTGGATAGGGGGAAGCGCGGCGCCCCCGCAGGCGCCCGTCGAGGTGCCGCCGGCGGTAGGCGGGAGCTCGTCCCCGGCTCAGCTATCGGAGCCTTTCCACCAGGGCCCGCCCGAACGAACTCAGGCCCAGCGCAACGCTCGCGGCCAGCACCGCGACGTAGAGGCCAACGCCGAGGCCGGTGATCCACTGGATCCGCCGGGCCGACCGAAGGTCGTAGATCACCAGCGCCCCAAACAGCGAGAGATGCAGCAGGAGCACGGTCACCGGAAAGAAGGCCAGCGCCCCGGGCCAGCGCGAGATCGCCGGCCCCACGATGCTGATCGACGCCAGCAGCATCAATCGCCGGTGCAGGTCCGGTTTGCCGCGGAGCCGGATCCCGGCGGTGACGAACAGGGCGAAGAGCAGCAGCGTGCCCAGGTTGCCAATCACCACGAGCGGCAGCCGGTCCGGGGGCACCCCGTTCGGCCCCGAGCGGGCGACCGAGCGCACCACGACGAGAAACGAAGCGATCCACACTGCCGCCGCCAGCACGACCCCGGCCACGCCAAGCGAGCGATGCAGCCGGACTCGGCGGGTGGCGACGAGACCCGTTTGGACGATCAAGAGCAGGAACCACAGCGTCAGGAGCAGGCCGTGCAGTTGCAGATACAACGGGAATGGCTGGACGTCGGGCGCTGGGCTCTCGAATGGGACGAGATAGAACGACTTGGCGAAGCCTCCGGCTACGATGATGGCCAGGATGACCGCCATGCCGAAGAAGAAGAACGGCGGGCGGCGGGCCGTTGCGTCGGCGGCGCCGGACGGATTGAACCATGTCTTCATGCCCAGCTCCGCGTTTGGTGACCGGGGAATCTAGCGCGCCTGGGGCATCGTGCGTCCGGACGGCTCCGGCGCGGCATCCCCCACGGCGACCGCCAACGGGCGGATGTCGTGCAGGAGGTGATCGAACAGCTTGCCGGGTTCTTCCATCGCCATCATGTGGGCCGATTGCTCGAACCAGACGAATCCCTTGTGCGGCGCCGAAATGTGCTGATACCTGATGGCGGACCTCTGCCTCCGGCAGGGCCTGATGAAACACGGGACGGCTACCTCGGGGTTGTCACCCTTGAAGGCATAGAGAGCGTCGAACTATCCGCCGGCCCAGACCCAGATCGCCGCATCCCCGATGTTCGTCCCGGAGGGGTTTTCCACGTACCCCGGCTCCAGGAACTTGCATAACGTTCCTCGTGGACTGAGCTGCGGCCCCTCGAGTTTGGGGTCCACGCGGCGCCCCGCGTTGATCGCGGAGCGTGCGGGTGTCCGGTTTCGGTATCTGGCGCCGCAGGCGGTTCGACTTTGGTCCTAACCGATATCTTGCTTCCAGGCCGAATTCGCGGGTCCAATTCGCCGGTTCCACGCCGATGGCGGTCCGATCAAGGGTCACAAGCTCGGAATCGGCGATCTTCCAGCGGTGTATCCACGGGCCGAAAATGAAGCCGCGGTGCTCGACCACCAGGCCCAGGCGGTATCCGCGCCCGGTTCTCTGCTCGGCCGTCACATCGGCCCGACCCAACATGCCATCCGAAAGCCTGGACAGCTGAGTGCCACCCCTGTCGTTGAAAAGGTGCCGGCTTCCTCGGCCTGCGTAGGGCGAGAAGATGAGCCAGCCTGCGGCCCGGATATTCGCGCCCACGACGACCCGCGTCTCAGTAATGCGGTCTGGCACGCCGTCCTGAGTGCCGGACCCATCATATTCAAGCCTCCCGAGTGAAACTCGCCCGTCCGCCTTCAGAAACATCCCCCGTCGGCCCAGAGTGTACGCGCCTACCAGACCGACACGAGGGCCGACCAATCTTGCAAATTCCGGCTCCTCGTAGTGATAGCGAGCGAATTGCAGTCCGACTTCGAGACCGACGGCGGTCGCGAGTGGTTTACGCTGAGCAACGGCTAGCGACGAAGCCGCGGCGAAAACCAGGGTGGTCGCAAGAATAGGTTTCAAGTCGTCATCCCTCGTCAGCCGGTCGAGATCGAGACCTCCAGCAACCCCTGAACCTGCCCCGACGCCTGGTTCAGCCCGTCCAGTCGCGACGCCAGCGCCCGCGCGGCCACGAGGTCCGTGGTGAGCGAGGCGGGATCGGCGGTGCCCGCGTGGAGCCGGAGGAGGCCGACCCTGAGCGCCTCGAGGACCACGACGGTCTCGCGGAGCTGCCCGGCGAGGGTGGCCCGGGCGGCGGCGAGCGGGCCGCCTCGGTCGGCGGCCGCGCCATGATCAAGGGTCGCCGGCGCGCCCCGCTCGATCAGGTCATCGACTTCCTGCAACTCGGCCCGGATCCGCACCGCCTCGGTGGCGAGGCGTTCGACCTGGGCAGGGAGGTCCGCGAGGTGCCGTCGATGGGCCTCGGGCAGGGCCCGGAAGAGCGCCTCGGAGGCCTCGCCCAAGGCGATTTCGGTGGGGCGGTGGAGGGTGAGCTCCGGGACGGCGCGGCGGCCGAGTCGCCAGCCGGCCACTGCGGCCAGGACCCTGCCTAACGACCCGTTCCAGAGCCGTTCGCGCCAGGTGCGTCGTTCGCGGCTCGGGATGGCACGGCCGGGAATGAAGCTGCCGGCGAGGGCCGCGCCGAGCGACGTGCCGGCGGCGAGCAGGAAGAGCCAGGACATGACCTTCACCGCGTGCCAGGAGTCGGGCACGACGACCAGGGCCAGGGCGGCGGTTACGGCCAGGCCAAGACTCCCCCACGCGGCCCGCCGGATCCAGCGGCCCAGGCGCGAGGGGGCGGCACCGATCGCGAAGGCCAGCTCCTCCCGCTCCCGTTCGGTGTAACGGCGGATGGCGAGGATCAGGTCATTGCGGGTGTACCCGGCCGCGAGGATCTGGCGGGTCCGGTTGATGCGGCCGACTCCGAACAGCACGGCGGGCGCGATCGAGGCGAGACCGAGGACGATGGCGGGCACCCAGGGGAACCCCTCGAACCGGAGAGTCGTGAGCAGGAACAGAATCGTGGGGAGGCCGGTGCCGAGGGTCCACATCATAACGCCGGTCCGGGACCGGTCGTCGCCGGTGAGCCAGACCCGGAGCGGCGCCGGCAATTCGCCAGGCTCGGCGGCCAGGTGGTCGAGGGCGCCCGCCAGGTCCTCGGCCGACTGGAACCGGGCCGCCGGGTCGCGGGCGAGGCATCGTTCCACCGCGCGGGCCAGTGCCCTTGGCACATGCGGCGCCACGGTGGCGAGCGGCTCCGGCGGTCCGGCCGCCCAGCGTCGCTGCAGTTCCTCCCGGGTCTCGGCCGGCCACGGCAGCCGTCCCGACAGGGCCAGGTAGCCCACCACGCCTAACGAGTGGCCATCGCTCCGTCCGTCGACCGGGTGGCCGGCGGCCTGTTCCGGGCTCATGTACGGCACCGTCCCGGCGAGCGGCGCGTCGTCATCGCCGCCGATCGTCTGGGCGATCCCGAAGTCGGTCACCAGGGTCCGGCGGCTCGCGATTTCGAGGAGGATGTTCTCGGCCTTCACGTCCCGATGGACGACACCCTGCTGGTGGGCGTAGCCCAGGGCCCAGGCCACGTCGCGCAGGATCCGCCGGGCGTCGGCCGCCGGCAGCGGCCCGCCGGTGGCGATGCGCTCCGCCAGCGTGGGACCCGCCACGTAGGCCATGACGAAGAAGACCAGCCGGCCGGTGTCCTCCACCGCATGGATCGGGACGATGTTCGGATGGGAGAGTCGCGCCGCGGTGCGGGCCTCCCGGAGAAACCGCTCCCTGACGCCAGGGAGACCTGCCCGGTCGGGCGGGAGGAGCTTGATGGCGACCGCACGGTCGAGGGCGACGTCCCGGGCCAGATAGACCACGCCCATGCCGCCGCGGCCGAGTTCGCGCTCGAGGGAGTAGCGGCCGGCGACGGCTTCCTGGAGGTCGATAAAGAGGGGGTCGGGGAGGACGGGGGGCATGGGGCGCCTTCGGGGTGGGGGCCGGGGCGGGCGGGTGGTACGGAGGATAGGGTTGGGGTGGGTGGGGGT
>JANXXJ010000338.1 GCA_025350665.1 Gemmatimonadota bacterium
GCCGACGCCCTTGTCGCCTACAAAATGTCGCGGCTAATCATGACCCTGGCCCGGGACTAGGGCAGCACTTCCACCGCCACCTCGTCCTCGTCCCGCCCCGCAACGGCCCGGATCCGGTGAATCCCGGGCTCCACGGCCCACCGGGGTCCCCAATGGGGCCGGCCATCGATGAACCAGCGAACGGCCCGCCCAGCCCCCGCGGCACGGAGGCCGACCGTCGCATACTCCAGGGCCACCCCGGGCACAAAGCGGTAGCGATCGCCGTTCCTCGGCGACGTAATCCTGAAGCCGGCCGCCGCTGAATCGGTCGCGCGCCGCCTGGCCCCCGCCGCGGTGACGGCGTTCCCCAGGACCCTGGCGCCTGACCAATCGGCGAATTCTTCCGGCAGCGCGAGGCCGTGCGCGGTGTACCAGTCATCCGGGGCCGGCGCAGTCCCCGGCCGGAACCACTCCGTCAGCGACGGACATTCGTGCCGTGCCTCAAGCCCCGAAAGCCGGCAGATGGTCACGGGAACGAGCCCCGCGTCGGAGGGCAACGGCAATTGGCCCGGCTGATACCGCGCGGCGGTGGCCAGCACGATCCGCTGCACCAGCGGCCCCGCTCCGGTGATCCCGCTGACCCCGGCCATCGGCCGGCCGTTGAAATTCCCGACCCAGACCGCCACCGTAAATCGTGCTGTGGTCACTACGGCCCAGTTGTCGGTGAAATGCCGGCTGGTGCCGGTCTTGGCGGCCGCGCGGAAGGCAAAATCGAGCGGCGTCGAAGGCCCGAACGCCGGGACCCGGGCCATGGGATCGGCCAGCACGTCGAGCACCTGCACCGCCGCGTCCCGTGACATGACCCGCACGCCGGGCCCGGCATCCGAGCCATCGCCGGTCCGCCAGCGCACCGGCCGCCAGAGCCCGCCCGTCGCAATGGCGCGATACCCGTTGGCCAGCTCGAGCAGAGTGACATCGCCGTTGCCGAGGGCGAGTCCAAGACCATAGTGATCGGCGGGCCGGCCGAGGCTCGCGAAGCCGGCCCGGTGCAGCGTTTCCAGAAACGCGGCCACCCCCACCCGCGAGACCGTCTCCACCGCCGGGACGTTGTAACTCGAGCCTAACGCCTCCCGGATCCGGACCGGACCGTGAAACGCCCGATCGTAGTTCCGGGGCAGATACGGACCCGTCGCCGTCCGGTACACCGTGGCCACGTCGTGCAGTACCGTGGCCGGCGTGAGGCCGCGATCGAATGCCAGGCCGTAGAGAAACGGTTTCAGGGCCGATCCCGGCTGTCGGGCCGACACCACCATGTCCACCTGACCCGCGTCGGCCTCGAAGAAATCCGGCGAGCCGACCCAGGCGAGAATCTCGCCGGTGGGATTGTCCAGCACGACGGCCGCCGCCTGCTCGGCCCCGAACGATCGCATCGTCGCCACGGTGTGACGGACTTCGGCTTCGACCGACTGCTGGAGCGGAAGATCCAGCGAGGTCCGGACCGCCGACCGGGACCGGGCACTGTCCCCGCGCGCCAGCACCCAGCTGGTGAAGTGGGGGGCCGCAAACCGGGCCGGTGCCGCGCTGCCTAACGTGGGCTCCTCGCGGGCCCGCGCCAGACCGGCCCGGCTGTCCGCCCCCGCCCGCTCGAGCCGGTCGAGCATCCGGTCCCGCCGCGCCGCGGCCCGGACCAGCGACACGAACGGGTTGTCCCGGCTCGGCGCATGGGCCAGGCCGGCCAGCATCGCAGCCTGGGCCAGACTCAGGTCCTCGGCCCCGGCGTCGAAGTAGAGCCGCGCCGCCGCCGCCACACCGACCGCACTCTGACCCAGTGGCACCCGGTTGAGATACTGCTCCAGGATCACCTGCTTCGAAAGGCGGCGGTCCAACCGCAGCGCCCAGACCGCCTGTGCCGCCTTGCCAAACCAGGTCCGAGGCGTACCCAGAAGGAGACGGGCCAGCTGCATCGTAATCGTCGACGCACCGGAGACGACGCGGCCGGCGGCGAGATTGGCCCGCGTCGCACGGGCCAGCGCCAGCGGATCGACCCCGTGATGGTCGTAAAACCGGCGATCTTCCGCCGCGACGAACGCCACCAGCAGATCGGGATCCATTCGTTCGAGGGGGAGCCACGTCTGCCGGCTCCCATCGGCGGCCCGGCTGGTGCGGAGCGAGGCTCCGAACCGGTCGAGCAGCGTGACGCCGGCCGCGTCAGAGGGCGCCAGAAGCGACGGGTCCACCGGCAGCGACGTCCAGCCTGCCAGCAGCAGCAACCCAGCCGCGGTCGCCTGCAACACCCGCCGGATCGGACGGCGGCGAACCCGCCGAGGGTAGCTCATCGCGCTCTCGGCGTGACGACGAACGTGCCCCCGTCGCTGCGCCCATACACCGCCGGGTTGTACATCTCCTCGGCATGGGCCTGCCCCTTGCCGAACGTACCCGGAGTCGAGGCCCGGGCCAGGTACGTCGCCGTGTAGGTGCCGCCCCAGAGTGTCCGGGCCGAATAGACCACTCGGTCATCCCGGAGTTCGCGATGGTCGAAGGGCGACCACCATCCGCTGTCCCAGGATCCATACATCCACCGGGTCTGGCCCCCGCCCTGCCGCTCCGCGTGCTCCACCGGTTCGACCGCGCCAGGCCCCGCGACCCCGCCCGCGGTCTTGAGTGAGAGATCGATCGCTTCGAGGCCGGCCGGGAGCGGATCATCGAGCACCACGAACGCTCGCTGGCTCGGGATCGTCAGCCGGACCCGGACCCGGACCAGATCCCCCTCGACCACCGACGTCACCGGCTTTCCGGTGCCGTAGTCCTCGTACCATCGCTCCACCCGGATACCGTGGTCCTCCGGGTTGACCGGCGCCACGCGGGGTGTTTCGCTGAGACCGAGGTAGAAGAACCCGACCGAACCGGGGCCATCGGCGTGGATCGACACTACCAGCGGACCACCCTTCCCGCCGACCGACGCCAGCGTCGCCACGGAATCGCCGACCACACCGGTCGCCGAGGTCGCGAACACGACGCGGCCGTTGATCGACACCTTGAGCGCTCGGCGCTCGGACGGCGGGAACCGCCGCTGCCAGGCATCCACCGCACGAACGGCCGCGGCGAAGTCCTGGGTGTTCCACCACCACGTGGCGCTCGCCGCCCGGCCCCGCGTCACCACCGCTTCCAGCAGCGGAGCCAGAAGCGGATGGTCGGGTTCCACCGCAAGCGTCGCGAGGAGGAGGTCCGAGGGAAGCCGGATCGCGGACGCGAAGTAGAACCGGCTTCGGAGCGAATCCGGCACCACCGCCGCCCGCCCTTCCACCGTCACCTGGCTCCAGATCGGCTCGAGGATTCGCCGCGCGGTGCGGACGTCGCCGCCGCGGACCAGCGTTACCGCAAACGCCAACCGGTCGTCGGGCGCCATCTGACCGAGCCGACGGACCAGGTCGTTCTCGACCGCCCGATTCCTTCGGCCGGATCGGCTCAGGAATTCGGCCACCGCGACCCGCTCGGCCAGGTTGGCGCGCACCTCCGACTCCCAGACGCCGACGGACAGCGCCAGGCTCTCCTGCCGTTCGAGTGACTTGGTGAGATAGCCCGCCATCGCTTTCACGATCGTGTCTTCGACGGCAAGCCCCGCCGCCCTGGCTTCGAGCAGGAACGAACCAGCCTCCGCCGTGAGCCACGCCGACGACCAATCGGTCCGGCTCCACAGGCCGATGGCACCGTCGTCTCGCTGGCGGCGGACCAGCATGCCGACCGCCCTCGTGATGTCGGTCCGGAGCTTGACGGTATCGCCGGCGGCGGCGCCCGCCTGCTTCCGGGCCCGGTACAGGGCCACCAGCGGCAGCGCCACACTGGCGACCTGCTCGCTGCAGTAGTAGGAATAGACCCGCAGTTCGTCGGCGTAGCCCTTGAGCAGCGCGACCGGCGAACTGCCCAGATTCATCGTCAGCGTCGACCGGGCCGGATCGACGCCGGGCGACACGTCGAGCACGAGCCGGGTTGAATCGGTCACCACACCGGCCACGGTGGCGATCCGGGGCCGGAACGACGGCCGAATCGGAATGGCCAGCCGCACCGCGTCGCGATCGCCGGCGCCGGCCACGTCGAACCGGAACCCGGCGCTGTCACCCTCGCCCGCCTTGAAATCGAATCGGACTTCGCGACCACGGCCGGCCTCGAGCGTCGCAGACTTCGCCGCCGGCCCTTCCAGGGCGATGCCCGTGGCCTGAGCCGAGACGTCGACTGTTGGCGTTCCGCCGGTCCGGTGATTCACCACGACGCCCGCGGTCAGCCGGTCTCCCGGCCGGACGAACCTCGGCAACGCGGCCCGGGCCAGGAGCGGCCGCGTCACCAGCATCGGCAGCTGGCCGCTCCCGTAGCGATCGCCGGCCGTGACGGCCACCGCCATGATCCGGAACGTGGTGAGATTGTCGGGCAGCTTGACCGAGGCCGTGCCGGTCCCATTGCTGTCAGTCACGACCGAGGCCAGGAAGAACGCGGTGGTCCGGAACCGGGAGCGGAGAATTTCCGCCCCGCCTTCGCCGCCGCCTCCCCCGGGGTTGCGCCCTTTGTCGCCCGCGGCCACTTGCGGCGCGACGGTGGTCATGTTGCTGGCGAGCTTGAGGCCCAGACCCCGTGGCTGATACAGCAGGTCAATGGGATTCGGGGTCTTGTAGCCGGTGAGCGACAGCACGCCTTCGTCCACCGCCCACAGCGCCACTTCACTCCGCACGCCGCGACTCTGATCCTTGACCGACGCGGTGATCAGCGCCAAATCGCCGGGACGGTACTCCGATTTGGCCGTCCCCAACGTCACCGCCAGGCGTTTCCGCTCGGGGGTCACTCGCACTTCGGCATAGCCGACCCGGATCGTCGGCTGGCCGGGGTCGTCGAGCGGGCCCGGTTTGGCGCTCCGGCCCCGGGCCACCACCATCGACACGAAGGCGTTCGGACTCCAGGCCTCGGTCACCGGCAATTTGAGGGTCGTGGCGCCGTCGGTGATAGTGACCCGCCGCTGCTCGATCACGCCTTCCCGCTCGACCGTCACCCAAGCCTCGGCGTTGGTGAAGGGCGACGCGAACAGCACCGTCGCGGTGTCGCCGACCTGATAGCGGCTTCGGTCCGGGACGACATCCATCTTGAACTGGGACTCGTCGGCCCAGGGCACCCAGCCCGGACCGGTCACCCAGCGATAGAAGCTGGTCGAGACATCGCGGCCCTTGGCGTCTCTGGCGGCAAAGGCGACGGTGTAGCTGCCCGCCGCCTTCGGGGTCATCCGGCAGCCCGAAGGCCCCGCGGCGGTCCGGACCTCGCAGCGGTCCACGGTGTCCTGCACCCATTCACCCACCAGCTCCGCCACGCCGTCGCTCTCCCGGCGGACCTGATGCCATTCCCGCCGGATCAGCCAGCCCCGGACCGGAACGTTAGGCACGCGGCCGCCATCCGGCCGCACGGCGATGACGTCGATCGACTGGGCCCCGCCCGCCGGCCAGAAGTAGGTCGGCGAGACCGGCTTGGCACCGACGTAGAACGAGGTTGGATGGACCACGACCGACGCGGTCCCGAACACTGACTGGCGGTTGACATCGGTCACGACCGCCTCGACGCTCACCCGGGCTGGCAAGGTCGGCTGGGACAGCTGGAGCGGGGCCCTGATCGAGAGCTGGCCAGTCTGGTCGAGCGAATCGGTCCGGCTTTCGCTGACGCTGCTGGGGTTCTTATTGCTCCACTCCTCCCACCACCAGCCCCGGTTGGCGACGAAGTACCCCTCGGTCTTCGGCACCACAAGGTCCCACGGCTCGATCGCGGTCTGCCTGACACTCCAGGTCACCCGGGCCCGGGCCATCGGCGCGCCGAACAGGTAGCGCGCTGCGACCGTGGCCGGTAACAGGTCCCCGTTCTGGCGCGCCGCCGTATCGGCGGTGACATCCACGAGGAATTCCGGGGCCCGGTATTCGGCCACCTTGTAGCCTGCCCGCCCCACCTCCTGCCACTCGCCCTCGCGTTTCATCGCGACGGTGACCGAGTACTGGCCGAGCGCCGCGTCGACCGGGAGCGCCAGCGTGGTGGACGCGGTCCCGAAGGCGGAGGGCGCCACCACCCGTTCGCGAAGCATCCCGCCCTCCCGGTCCTCGAACCGGATCCGGGCCGAATCGGTCCGGCCGGGCACCCGGAGTGAGCCTAACGATCCGGTCCGGACAACGGCCTTGGCGAAGACCGTGTCGCCGGGCCGGTAGATTCCCCGCTCGGTAAACACGGCGCCGGCCATCGGGTACCGGTCGGCACCCCAGGCGGAGGAGACGTTGAATTGCCACGGGTTCAAGTCGGGGTCATAGTCGCTGGCGCCGGCCAGCGCCCGGTCGGCCCCGAGTCGCGCCTCCACGTACCCGAGCAGGGCCTCGTCGCGATCCCCGGCGTCGGCCGGCTTGGGCCGCCGCTTGACGCCAGTGAACCGGAAGAAACCCTGCGGGTCGGTGGTTCCCCGAGCCAGCAGACGATGCTTCCCGTCCCACACCTTGATCTGAACACCGGGCCGCGGTTTTCCATCCCCGACGCCCGTCACCCACACGCTGCCTTCCTCGGCCCCCATCTTGGCGTGGATGCCGAGATCGGTGACCTGGACCAGGGCGACGGACTGATACGCTTCGCCGGGGACCGACACACCGTCCCGCATGAACCGGAGCGCGGGGCTCGTCACTTTGACCGCGAACAGCGTCGGCGTTCCCGGGGCCGAGGCGTTAGGCGCCTCGAAGGGAATCCCGTAGATCCCGTGCCGTTCCCGCGGAGCGCCCACCCTGAACCGGCGGTGGACCGCCTGGCGGGCGAGCCCGTCCCACTGGTCGCCCCAGGCGTACCACGACCGCGCCAGCAGGCGGGCTTCGAGCGATTCGGGCACCGCGGCCGTCACCACGTCGAGGCTGTCGACGTTGACGTAGGTCACCGCGAACGTGCGGGGACCATTCCGCTCAATGGTGAACCGCCCGCCGGGATACGACACGGCGGGCGCAAAGCCCGTCGTCACCACCGTCCCGCGCGGGTTCCCGGTCAGACGCTGCCCGAACGCGTCCACCAGATTCGGATCGATGTCGACGAGATAGCCGGTTTTTGGCTTGAGATCCGCCCACACCGTCCAGCGCTCCTGGATCTCGGCGGTATCGCCGAGATTGAACTTGATCAGCGGGAGGATCTTGAGGGCGCGGAGCAGGTCGGCCCCTTTGACCGGGGTCGAGAAGGCGAGCTGGATCGGCCCCGCGGGGCAGAGCCGCTCACCGCTTCCGCAGCTCGCCGTGTCGATCCGGAACCCGCCATAGGTGCTGAACGGCCAGCGACGAAATTCGCCCGGCGCCTGCTCGTCGATCCGGGCCGGCGCCACCAGCGCCCCGGCGCAGCCTAACGGCAGCGGCTCGGCCAGCGCCAGCGTCACCAGCCGGCGGAGCGAGTCGGTGCTCCGATCGCGGTCCCAGCCCCCGGCGTCGCGGAACGGCCAGGCGGCGCTGTCGCCGATCGCGGTCTCCGACACCACGGCGAGCCTGACGGCGCCCTGCCGGCTGCAACCCGCCCGGAGCTCGAGCGACACCAGACGACCGATCGCTTCGGCCTCCGCCGGCGAGGACAACGCGAGCGTAAACCGCTGATTGGGAACCAGGAACTTCGGCGATTCGTCCGGGCCCGCCGGCATCGCAGTGAGGATCTGCGGCCCCGACACCCGAAACGCAAATCGATACGGCTCCGCCAACCGGCTCCCGTCGAGGGCCAGGAAACCGGGATTCACGGCCACCGCGTACGTGGCGCCGGAGCGGAGCGGGGTCGACGGCCGGAGTCGAATGGTCACCGGATCGCGCCATTCAATGGTGCCGGGTATCGCGGGCGTCACCGTGAGCACTGTGGCCGGGTCGACCGACCGGTCGAGTGAGCCCGCCACCGGTCGATCGAAGGTCACCGACAGCACCGCCGTAGACCCGGCATCCGGCGCGGGTGTCGTCCGGATCACCCGGAGCGCCGAGGGAGGATCGAGCACGACCGACGCGATGATTGCGACCAGAACTGCACGCGGGTTAACCATGGGTCTTGGGCCTGGCGGAGGGCGACGGGGTAAAGTAGCCGGTCCGGGCTGGGCCAAAGAGTCCTAACTCGTTATCTTGTCAGAGGTTTGGCGGCTTAACCCAGGATCCGGTCGGTCCGGCCCGACTTCACGCGAGAGTGATCCGGCCCGGAGAGCGGGCGGTTGAGTCGTCGTAAATTGTTTAGCAGCAATGTTTTAAGGATGACGATCCGGGGTCGAGGGAACCGCGGATCGGCTTGTCAACGGACCCAATAAGGAGTGGCACTGATGCGCAAAATCCTGCTGCTGGCGGGGGCTTTGGGAATGTACGCCCTCCCGGTGTTGGCTCAGGAGAAGGGCACCGTCGAACTGGGCGGCTTCGGCCGGTTCACCAAGTACGACGGCAGCTTCAGCACGACCAGGAAGAGTGAGAACAGCTACGGAGCCGGCGCCCGGCTGGGCTACTTCTTCTCACCGAAGTTTCTGCTCGAGGCCGACGGCTCGTTCAACGCCACCGATCTCAAGAACGAGTACTTCACCGGTCAGACGTCGTCGCCGGTGCGGTACATGCCGTTCCACCTTCGCGGCCTCTATCACGCGCCGATGGGGAACAAGTGGAACTTCCTGCTCGGCGGCGGCCCGGTGGTGAACCACTACGGCAAGTCGAGCAACGCCATCGTCAAGACGATCAACGGAAACGACTTCGGCCTCGGCGGCCTGATCGGCCTCCGGTACAAGGTCAACAGCTGGCTCTCGCTTCGCGGCGACGGCACGCTTGACTTCATGCCGAGCCCCCGCAACGGCAGCGATGCGATCCAGGCGCAGGGCGTGTCGGCGAGCGTCGGCGACCCCAGCAAGAACGTCCACCTGGGCGCGCAGCTCGGCCTGTCGATCTTCCCGAACTCGAAATGCACCAAGCGGCTGGACGGCATCGATCTGACGCCTAACACCGCCAACGTCCTGACTGGTCAGTCCGTGAACTTCAACGTGACCGGCAAACTCTGCGACGGCTCGAGCACCACGCCGCAGGTGACCTACGCCGTGATGCCGAGCGGCACCGTCGGCTCGAACGGCGCGTTCAGCTCCAACACCCCGGGCACCTACCGGGTGGTCGCCCGGACGCTGACGGGCAAGTACGCGGATACCTCGACGGTGACGGTCACGGCGCCGCCCCCGCCGCCCCCGCCGCCCCCGGCTCCGAAGCTGGCCCGGATCGAGATCACTCCGAAGACGACAAACCTCAAGCTGGGCGAGTCCGCCAGCTACGCCGTCTCCGGCACCTGGTCCGACGGCAACAACCGCGCGATGCGGGCGGACGAGTGCTCGATCGCGGTCGATGGCAGCCCGACCACCTCGGGCTGGACCTACAACTGGAGCCGGAGCGGTGACTACGGCGTCACCGCGACCTGCATGGGCATGTCGGACAAGGCGACCGCCTCGGTCCGCGGCCTCTCGGTCGTGCTCCGCGCTATGTTCGGCACCAACAAGTACTCGGATGCCTCGAGTGTCGACAAGATGTCGCTCGATCAGGTGGCCGCGAACATGAAGTCCGACCCGACCATCAAGGTCTACATCGATGGGCACACGGACTGGCGGAACAGCGTCAAGTACAACAGCTGGCTGTCCCTCAAGCGGGCTGAGTTCATTCAACGGCAGCTGATCAAGCGCGGCGTCGACAAGAGCCGGACCACGGTCCGGGGCTTCGGCGAGTGCAAGCCGGCGGCCGACAACACGACTGCGGACGGCATGACCCAGAACCGGCGGGTGGAAGTCAACCAGATCGAAACGGCTTCGCCCGAACCGGCCGCGTCGTGCGCCGAGACGGGTCCGAAGGGCGCCAGCACGATCGGCGCGAAGGGCGAGTAATCGCGCCCGACGCACCTGACAACATGGGAACGGGCCGCCGAAAGGCGGCCCGTTTTCATTGGGGGGTTGGCACCGGAAATTCGCCGGTCTCGATCGTCCCGACGTCGGCTTCCTCGGGCGCGGGCGGTTCCCGTGAGCCCCAGCGGATCAGCACGACCCCCGACAAGCTCACCAGCGCACCGAGCATCATCTTCGCCGTGACGGCCTCTCCCGCCAACGCCCACCCGAGGAACACGGCCACGAGCGGATTCACGTAGGCCGAGGTCCCGACGAGTTGCGGTGTCGTGGTGCGGAGCAGATAGGTGAACGCCGAGAAACCGATGATGCTGCCGAAGATGCAGAGGTAGATCAGGGCAAGCCACGACGCCGGCGACACCGCACCCAGGTCGAGCCGCCCGCCTTCGCCCGTGACCAGCGCGACAATCGCCAGCAGGCCGCCGCCGGCCAGCATCTTCATGCCCGTCACCATCGTGGGCGACGCCGGAAGGTGGTGGCGATGCGAATAGACCGACCCGACCGCCCAGGCGACCGAAGCCCCAAGCAACGCCAGGATGCCGCTCACCGCCACCGATTCGGAGCCCGCGGCCGGCGCCGCGAGCAGGAAGAGACCGGCCATCCCGAGGCCGATACCCGCCATGACCCGCGCCGGCGGACGCCGCCAGCCGTCGAGCGCGCTCTCGAGCATCACGGTCCAGATCGGCGATGTCGACGCCAGCAGCGCGGTCCGGCCGGACGGAACGTGCTGCTCCGCCCAGACCACCAATCCGTTGCCGAACAGGAAGAAGAGGCCCCCGAGGATGGTCGCGGCGCGCCAGACGGAGGCGGCCGGAAACGGCTCACCCCGAAGACGGGCCCAGAGGACGAGGGCCCCGCCAGCCACGAGGAACCGGGTCGCGCCCAGGAGGAACGGTGGAATGGTCTCGATCCCGACCTGAATGCCGAGATAGGTCGACCCCCAGATCAGGTAGATGGCCGCGAAGGCCCAGAAGATCCTGGTGCGGGTGCGTTCCGCCGTCACGAGTCCGGCCCGACCGAGGCCGGGCTTTCAATCGTAAAACCGCTCTCGCTCCCCGCCGGGACGTACTCTTCGCGATACATCCGCAGGATCTCGAAGAAGTAGGACAGGGCCAGCGGGCCTACGAGCAGGCCGAGCAAGCCGAAATACTCGACGCCCGCGATCGCCCCGACCAGCGTGATCATCGGATGGACCTGGGCGAACCGGTTGAAGACCATCGGGCGGAAGATGTAGTCGATGACGCCCGAGGTGGCGAGGCTCCACGCCACCATGAACGCGGCCGCGCCCGGGTGATCGGCGAACACCAGCGCCAGGACCGCCGGCCCCCAGATCATGCCGCTCCCGACGACCGGAAGAATCGCGAAGACCACGGTCACCACGCCCCAGAAGATCGGCTCATGGAGCCCGGTAAACATGAAGCCCAGGGCGGTGGCGGTGCCCTGGAGGGTGGCGGTCAGGCCGGTCCCGATCACCGTTGAAACCGCGATGGCCCGGAACCGCTCCCGAAGGACATCGGTGTGGGCCGGTGAGAAGGGGATGTAGGGACGGACGGCCTCCCAGATCCCGTTGGGGTTGATCAGGAGGTAATAGAGCCCGAACAACGACAGCAGGATGTTGATCGACAGACGCGCGACCGTGCCCAGAAGGGACAGGGCGTGCCCTCCGAGCCAGCTCACCAGCGACTGGCCCATCTTGACCAGCTCGGCCCCGACATCGAACGGGCCGACCTGGAGTTGGGCCAGGCGATCGGGCAGCGGGCCCGTCATCACGGTGCCCGCGATGGTCTGGGCCTGGCCGACGATCAGACTGAGAATCGAAAAGCCCGGAATCACCACAAGGAGGATCGTCAGCACGACGACCAGCCCGGCGGCGAGCGGCGGCTTGAACCACCGGCAGAGCCAGCGGTGAAACGGCGAGAGTGTCACATAGAGCACCGGCACGGCGATCAAGCCGGTGGCGTACGGCGACAGAGAAATCGCCAGGGCCAGCGTGAGGAGGCCCAGCACCATCGCGGCCCGCTGATGGCGGGAATCGAAGAAAGCCATGGCTAAGTGTAGGCTCCTGTCGTGAAGCTGGTCAACCGGCGGCCTCTTGGCCTATCTTTCGGGCGCACTCCCACGGATATCCATTGACGAGCCCGCTGCCTCAGAGTCTTGCGGCCGAATACGCGACGGAACCCCTGTTGGTCACGGATTCCGACCGAGTTCGTTTCGCCAATCAGGCCTTCGCCGATCTGGTCGGGGTTCCCCAGGCCGAGATCGAGGGCCGGGGCATCGACCAGATCGTCACGATCATCGACGAACCCATGGTCGTGGAGCGGCTTCGCAACGCGCTCCGGCAGGGACAGCCGTTCCGCGGCGAAGCGACCTGTCATACCGCGAGCGGCGGCACGGTGCCCGTCGAAATGACCGTCATTCCCGTGGTCTCCGGCACCGAAACCCTCTACGTGGTATCCGGACTCGATCTGCGCCACCGAAAACGGCTCGAGCACAAGCTGTGGCAAAGCCAGCGGCTCGATGCGGTGACCCAGCTGGTGGACTGGATCAGCCACGAAATGAATGATGCGGTCCAGGTGATCGCCGGCTTCGCCGAGTTGTCCGGGCAGACCTCGCGGCAGCTCAAGCGCGACGACATCCGGGTGATCGAGCGGGCCAGCCGCCGGGCGACCCGGATGCTGTCCCAGTTGCTCGACTTCGCCCGGCGTCGGCCGGCCGCGCGGACGCCGATCGACCTGAACGAGGTCATCGCCCAGTGGCACGATCTCCTCGAGCCGCTGATCGGCGCCGACATCCGCCTCTTCGCCGACCTCGATCCGGCCGCCCCGCCGATCTTCGCCGACCGCGGAGAAATTCAACACATTCTGATCAACCTGGTGACCAACGCCAGGGACGCCATGCCCGGGGGTGGCACGGTGACGATCGCCACCCGGATGACCAAGCCTGACGAGCGGATCAAGTTTGAAGGGCTCGACGAACGCCTGGCCGAGTACGTGGTGATGAGCGTGACGGACACCGGGATCGGCATGACGGCCGAGACCAAGGCCAACCTCTTTCAGCCCTTTTTCACCACCAAGGGCGACCCCGGCGCCCGCGGGCTCGGGCTCGCCACCGTCCAGGAGATCGTCCGGGAGGCCGGCGGGCTGCTCTGGGTCCGGAGCCAGCCCGACGCCGGCACATCGGTGGAGATCCACTTCCCGGCGCTCGCAGCCGTGACACCGGCGGCCCGGCCCGCCCCGCCGGCTGCCCCGCCCCGGCCCGGCAACGAAACCATTCTCCTCGTGGATGACGACCCCGGTGTGTTGCGGTTCGCCCAGCGGGGGCTTGAACTGTATGGCTATCAGGTGGTGGCGGCCCAGAGCGCCGCGGAAGCAACCGCCATCGCCGCGGAACGGGGCGGTGAAATCGCGCTGCTGGTGACCGACGTCATGATGCCGGGACAGCGGGGCACCGGTCTGGCCCAGGAACTCCTGGCCGACTGGCCCCACCTCAAGGTGCTCTTCATCTCCGGCTATTCCGGCGATGAATCCGCCGAGGTGGTCCGCCGAGCCGCCTATCTCGGCAAGCCCTTCAGCATCGAGGAACTGGCCGGCGCCGCGCGGGGCGCCCTCGAGACCTAACGCCGCGCCAGGAGCGGCGCCAGCACCTTCCACACGGTGGCCGCGACGATCTGCTGTCCTCGCGGGGTCGGATGAATCCCATCGGCCTGATTGAGCGAATCCACGCCGGCCACTCCCTCGAGCAGAAACGGTACCAGCGCCGCGCCGGTGGTCCGGGCCAGATCCGGGAAGATCCCCCGGAAGCGCCGGGTAAAGGTGGCCCCGAGGTTCGGCATCGCTTCCATCCCGGTCAGCACGATCTTCGGAGCCGGATCGAGAGCCCGGGCCTTGGCGATGATCGCGGCGATGTTGGCGCGGGTGGAATCGGGGTCCTGCCCGCGAAGGCCGTCGTTGGCCCCGGTCTCGATCATCAGCACCGCGATCCGGCCCTGATCGAGGACCCAGTCAATCCGCCGCAGGGCGCCGGCCGATGTCTCCCCGCTCAGGCCGGCATTCACCGCCCGGAATTTGAGCCCGGCCGAGTCGAGCTTGGCCTGGATCAGGGCCGGATAGGCGAGCCGGGGATCGGGCAGTCCATAACCCGCCGTCAGGCTGGTGCCGAGGAAGACGATCGTCGGCGCCGTGTCCTCGGGGACACCCGACATCGTCGGCGGGGCCGCGGCAGTGGTTCCCGCGGGTGGCACGGGGGTCGCCGCCGGTTTACCGCCGCAGCCCGCGAGGAGGGCGATCGCGATGAAGAAGGTCGGGTATCTCGCTATCATTGAGCCCACATATGAGCGAATCCACTGAACCGATGCTGGTATCCGAGGGCCTGACCCAGACCTACCTGTCCGGGGGCAGGAGCCTCACGGTCTTGAACAATATCACGTTCACCCTCGAGCGTGGCGGGTTCCTGGCGATCGTCGGGCCGTCCGGCAGCGGCAAAACCACACTGCTCGGCCTCCTCGCCGGCCTTGACCGGCCCAGCGGCGGCGAGGTCATGCTCGATGGCCATAAACTGAGCGGGATGACCGAGGACCAACGGGCCACCTTGCGGGCCCGCACGGTCGGCTTCGTGTTCCAATCGTTCCATCTGATCCCGACGCTGACGGCACGGGAGAACGTCCAGGTCCCGCTCGAACTCCGCGGTGAGCCCGCCGAAGAGCGGGCCCAGGACCTGCTCAACCGGGTCGGCCTGGGCGACCGGTCCCATCACTACCCGAGCCAGCTGTCGGGCGGAGAGCAGCAGCGGGTGGCGCTGGCCCGGGCCTTCGCCTCGCGCCCCCAGATTCTCTTTGCCGACGAGCCGACCGGGAACCTGGACGCGAAGAACGGCGCCGGGATCATCGAACTCATGATGGAGCTGAACCGCGAGTGGGGCACCACGCTGGTCCTCGTGACCCACGACCGGGATCTCGCCGGCCGGGCGCGGCGGATGCTCAGGCTCGCGGACGGGCAAGTGGTTGAGGACGTCACCTACCCATGAACCTGGGTTTCGTATTCAAGCTCGCCTGGCGGGAGAGCCGGGCCGCCCGGCGGCGCCTGGCGCTGCTGGTGGCGTCGGTCGCGGCCGGCGTCGCGGCGCTGGTGGCAATCAACGGATTCACGGAAAACCTCCGGACCTCGGTGGCCCAGCAGGCCAAGGCGCTTCTGGGTGCGGACATCGCGATCAGCAGCCGGAAGCCGTTGCCCGAGAAGATCACGCGACTGGTCGATACCCTGACCCGGGCCGACAGCACCGGACCCAAGGCCGGCGCCCACGCCCAGGTCACGAGTTTTGCCGGCATGGCCTACGTGCCACGTACGGCCGGTGTCCGGCTGGTCCAGGTCAAGGCGGTTGAAGCGGGCTATCCGTTCTACGGCACCATCATCACGGCGCCCGCCAACCGGTGGCGCGGGCTTGCCGGGCGGGGCCGGGTCATCGTTGATCCGACGCTGCTCACCGCCCTGAACGCCACCATCGGCGACACCCTGGCGCTGGGCGACGGCCGGTTCGTGATCGATGCCACGGTCTCCAACATTCCCGGCGACATCGGGGTCGCGACATCGATCGGCCCCCGGGTCTTTCTCAGCGCCTCCGATCTCCCGTCAACCAACCTGCTCAAGTTCGGTTCGCGGGTCGAGTACGAGATCTTTCTGACCCTTCCGGACCCCAGCCGGGCCCAGGCCATCGCCGATAAGCGTCGGCCCGGCCTCCGGGCGGAGCACATCGGGATCCGGACCGTGGAAGACGATCGGCAGGATCTGACCGACACGCTGACCCGGCTCGGGCACTATCTCGGCCTCGTGGCCCTGGTGGCGCTGCTGCTAGGGGGACTCGGCGTGGCGAGCGCCACCCACCTGTTCATTCGCCGGAAGCTCGACACCATCGCGGTGCTCCGGTGTCTCGGCGCCACCGCGGGCCAAGTGTTCCTCGCCTACCTGGTTCAGGCACTCGCCATGGGAGCCCTCGGCAGCCTGGTCGGCGCTGCGCTGGGCCTCGGAATCCAGCAGCTGCTGCCACTGGTGTTCCGGGACCTGCTGCCGGTGGACGTCCGGATCGCGGTGTCACCGCAGGCGGTGGCCGTCGGCGTGACGTTAGGCATCTGGGTCGCGTTCGTCTTCGCCTTGATCCCGCTCCTCGGGGTCCGCCGGGTGTCGCCACTCGAAACCCTGCGCCGGACCGACGAGCCCGCGCCGGGCCGTTCCGACCCGCTCACCTGGGCGGCCTTCGCCCTGATGGCGGCGAGCGTGGTCGGACTGGCGGCGATCCAGGTCCGGAACCTTCGGGACGGCGCCGTGTTCGCCGGTGGGGTCGGTGTCGTGGTGCTGGTGCTCTGGCTCGCCTCCCTCGGCCTGATCGCGGCGCTCAGGAAATGGTTCCCGTCCCGGCTCCCGTATCTCTGGCGCCAGGGCCTCGCCAACCTGTATCGGCCCGCCAATCAGACCGGGACGGTGGTGCTGGCGCTCGGGTTCGGCGCCTTCCTGCTGGCCACAGTCTTTCTGGTCCAGCACAACCTGCTCCGGGAATTCCGGGTCGGCGCCGCCGGCGCGGGGGGCGGGGCGCGGCCGAACCTGATGTTCTTCGACATTCAGCCCGATCAGGCCGCGGGTGTGTCGGCATTGATCGCCGAGTCGGGCCACCGAGGGAGCGCGCCGGTCGCGATCGTCCCGATGCGGATCGCGGTGCTCAAGGGAAAGCCGGTCGTCCCGGATACCACGCCGCGGGACACCACCGAGCAGGAGCCCCAGCGCGGGGGCCGTGCCCGGGGCGGACCGGGCGGCCGGCGCCCATCCGGCGGCTGGGCGATCCGACGGGAATACCGAACCACCTACCGCGACAGCCTCACCGACAGCGAGACGCTGGTCCTCGGCCAGTGGTGGAAAGGCCCGCGCGGCGACGGA
>JANXXJ010000339.1 GCA_025350665.1 Gemmatimonadota bacterium
GCCCGCAAAACACGTCGTCCTCGAGTTCGACTCCCTCGTAGATCGACACATTGTTCTGGATTTTCACATTCGAGCCGATCCGGGTTCCCGGCATCACCACCACGTTCTGCCCCAGGTTGCACCGCTCCCCGATGACGGCGCCGGGCATGACGTGCGAGAAGTGCCAGACCTTGGTCCCCTTCCCGATCACTGCCCCGTCGTCGACATAGCTCGATTCATGTACGAAGAAATCCGCCATCGCTCCGCCTTTCAAAGAGACGCGTACTCACCCTGGCGACCGATCACCTTGACCTCGGCCTCGAGCGCGACACCGAATCGGCCGGCCACAGCATCGCGGGCCCGGGCAATCAGGGCCCGGACGTCCGCCGCGGTCGCACCGCCAGTGTTGACGAAATAGTTGGCATGCATCGACGAAATCTCGGCGCCGCCGATCCGGCTCCCCTTGAGGCCGGCGGCTTCGATCAGGTGCCCCGCGGTCCGATCGCCGCCGGGATTCTTGAAGACGCTGCCACAGCACGCCTGACTGAATGGGGTTCCGCGCTGCCGCCATTCGAACAGGCGGGTCACTTCCTCAGCAAGCTCGGCCGGATCGCCGGGAGCCAGCCGGACCGTGGTTTCGAGGACCACCAAGCCATCGAGGCCGCTGCGGCGGTACTGGAACGGCACCTCGGACCGGGCCAGGACGCGGGCATGGCCGGAGCCGTCGGTCACGACAACGGACTCCACCGTGTCGGCCCATTGGCCACCGTGGCAACCCGCATTCATGTACACGCCGCCACCCACGGTCCCCGGCACGCCCACCATCATGTGAACGCCGGCCCAACCGGCCTGCGCCGTCTTCCGGGCCGCAATCGGGGCCGGCAATCCGGCGCCGAACCGCCATCGGTCCCCGTCGACCTCGACCCGGTCGACTCCCTTCCCGATTCGGATGACGACGGCGTCGAGCCCATCGTCGGGCAGCAGCACGTTCGAACCCAGGCCGAGAACAAACCACGGGACGCCGAGCCGATGGGCCACACCCAGCGCGCGGACCACGTCCTCCGGATCCGCCGGCAACACGACCGTGGCCGGTCCGCCGATCCGATAGGTCGAGTAGCGGCCCAGCCCCTCGTTCGCCCGCACCTCGCCCCGGACCGCGTCGCGCAGGGCGGCCGCGAACCCGGGGTCCCGCGCCGAGGTCACGCTTTGGACTCCGCCATGAAGGCCCGGGTCATCTCATGCCATTCCTGCAGCGGCCGAACCTCGCCGGTCCGGCTCCGGAGCGCGATGATCGCGTCACAGGCCGCCGCGGCCGCGGTCATCGTAGTCGTGTACGGCACCCGGTGCTGCAGGGCCGCCCGGCGGAGAATGTAATCGTCGCGCTTGGTGAGCTTGCCTAACGGAGTATTGAGGAGCAACTGGATCTGGCCGGACACAATCAGATCGACCGGATTCGGACGGCCCTCATGCACTTTGAGCACCCGGTCCGCCGGGACGCCTCGGGCCCGGAGGTAACGGGCGGTTCCCTCGGTCGCCTTGATCCGAAAGCCCATTTCATGGAACCGCCGGGCGATCGCCACCACCGCTGGCTTGTCGGTGTCGTTCACGGTGACGAAGATCGAGCCGCCCAGCGGCAAGCTCCCGTCCACGCTGATTTGCGCTTTGGCAAAGGCCATCCCGAACGAGTCGGCGATGCCCATCACTTCACCGGTCGACCGCATCTCGGGCCCGAGCAGCAGGTCGACGCCGGGGAACTTGCTGAACGGGAAGACCGCCTCTTTGACCGACACGTAGGGATGGGCCACATCTTCCGCCACTCCCAGGCTCTCCAGCGTCTCGCCGCCCATGACCCGCGCGGCAAGGCTGGCCAGCGGAACGCCGGTCGTCTTCGACACGAACGGAATGGTCCGTGAAGCGCGCGGGTTCACCTCGAGCACGTAGACTCGGCCGTTCTTGACGGCGTACTGCACGTTCATGAGACCGACGACACCGAGCTTGAGGGCGAAGCGCCGGGTATGCTCCTTCATCTCCGCCACCTGGTCCTCGGTGATGAGATACGGCGGCATGACACACGCCGAGTCGCCCGAATGAATCCCGGCGTCCTCGATATGCTGCATCACGCCGCCGATGACGCAACGCTGACCGTCGGCGATCGCATCCACATCGGCCTCGAAGGCGTCCTCGAGGAACTGATCGATCAGCACCGGATGCCCCGGCGCCACGCGCATCGCGGCGCCGAAGAACTCAGCCAGCGATTCGGCGTCGTAGACGATCTGCATCGCCCGGCCGCCAAGGACGTAGGATGGACGGATCAGAACCGGATAGCCGATCTCGGTCGCTACCGCGAGGGCGTCGTCGAGCGTCAACGCGGTCCCATTCCGCGGTTGTTCCACACCCAGTTCGCGGGCCAGGAGTTCGAACCGGCCCCGATCTTCCGCCGCGTCGATCGCCTCCGGCGAGGTTCCGAGAATCGGCACCCCTTCGGCTTCGAGTCCGCGCGCCAGACGCAACGGCGTCTGGCCGCCGAACTGCACGACGACCCCCAGGGGCTTCTCGAGGTGAACGATCTCGAGCACGTCCTCCAGCGTCAGCGGCTCGAAATACAGCCCGTCCGACATATCGAAATCGGTGGAGACCGTCTCGGGATTCGAGTTGACCATCACGGTCCGGAACCCGGCTTCCCGGAAGGCCATCGCCGCCCGGACACAGCAGTAGTCGAACTCGACCCCTTGCCCGATCCGGTTGGGACCGCTGCCCAGGATGATGACGGTCTTGTCGCCCTTGGCCTCGGCCTCGTTCTCCTCATCGTACGATGAGTACAGATATGGCGTCTTCGAGGGGAATTCGCCCGCGCAGGTATCCACCATCTTGAAGCCGGGCCGAAGCCCGAGGGCCTGGCGGCGATGCCGCATCTCGGTCTCCGTGATGCCGGCCAGGTCGGCGAGCTGGCGGTCCGAAAAACCCATTCGTTTCATCCGGTCGATCAGCGCCCGCTCGACCCCGTCAGCCGGACCGCCATTGCTCCGCCCGGTGCTCCATTCGCGACCGAATTCTCGTTCCGCCTCGACCAGCTCGGCAAGCTGGTGGAGAAACCACGGGTCGATCCGGGTCCGGTCGGCGATCGTCTCAACCGGGACATCGCGGAGCAACGCCCGCTTGACCTGGAACAGCCGTTCCGGCGTGGGCTTGCGGATCGCCGCGAGGATGGATTCAATGGCGCCATCTTCCAGGCGATCGTCGGCGAGGGTCTCGCCCACAACCCAGCCGGACCGGCCGATCTCGAGCCCCCGGAACCCCTTCTGGAAGGCTTCCTTGAAGGTTCGCCCGATCGCCATCACTTCACCGACGGACTTCATCTGGGTGGTGAGTCCCGGATCGGCGGCGGGGAACTTCTCGAACGCAAACCGGGGGATCTTGACCACCACGTAGTCGAGGACCGGCTCGAAGCTCGCCGGCGTGGTTCTGGTGATATCGTTCGGCAACTCATCGAGCCGGTAGCCCACCGCGACCTTGGTGCCAATCCGGGCGATCGGAAATCCGGTCGCCTTCGACGCCAGGGCCGAGCTGCGCGAGACCCGCGGATTCATCTCGATCACCAGCTGCTCGCCGGTCTCCGGATCGACCGCGAACTGCACGTTGCAGCCACCGGCCTCGACGCCGACCTCGCGGATGATCTTGCACGCCGCATCCCGCATCACCTGGTACTCCCGGTCCGACAACGTCATGGCCGGTGCCACTGTCACGGAGTCGCCGGTGTGCACTCCCATCGGATCGATATTCTCGATCGAGCAGACGATCACGACGTTGTCGGCGCCGTCCCGCATCAACTCGAGCTCGAATTCCTTCCAGCCGATGATGCTCCGTTCCACCAGCACCGAGCCGACCGGCGAGGCTTCGAGCCCGCGCCGGAGCATCGCCTCGAACTCCTCGCGGTTGTAGGCGATCCCGCCGCCGGTTCCGCCCAGCGTAAACGACGGTCGGAGAATCGCCGGATATCCCGTTCGCTCGACACCGGCAAGACCCTCCTCGACGGACGTGACCGTGGTCCCCTCGGGTGTCGCAAGTCCGATCCGCCGCATGGCTTTGGCAAACTCATCGCGGTCCTCCGCCACCCGGATGGCCCGCTCGTTGGCGCCGATCAATTCGACCCCGTATTTCTCGAGCACGCCGGTCCGATAGAGCTCCATCGCCACATTGAGGCCGGTCTGGCCACCCATCGTAGGCAGCAGCGCATCGGGCCGCTCCTTGGCAATGATCTTCTCGACCCATTCGGCGGTGACCGGTTCGATGTAAGTCCGGTCGGCAACCTCCGGATCGGTCATGATGGTGGCTGGATTCGAATTCACCAGGATGACCCGGTAGCCCTCTTCCCGCAGGGCCCGGGCCGCCTGAGTCCCGGAATAATCGAACTCGGCTCCCTGCCCGATCACGATCGGGCCGGAACCGATGAGGAGAATGGAACGAAGGTCAGTCCGCTTGGGCATCAAGCAGATCCTCGAGGGTCTGATCGAGAGGAATAGTCGGCTGCCATCCAGTATCCCGGATCAGCCGGGACGGATCGCCGACCAGGTGCAGAATATCGTTGGGCCTCGAGAGGCCCGGATCGATCTCGAGAATGACCCGGTGATCGACCAGGGAGATCAACCGCTGAACCACGGCCTCGAGCGAATGTCCAAGACCGCTCGCCACGTTGTACACCTCGCCGGGCACCCCCCGCTCAAGCAGCAGACGGTAGGCCCGGACGACATCACGCACGTCGAGGAGATCGCGCACCGGGGCGAGGTTCCCGACATTGATCACCGGCGCGCCGATCCGTTTGGCGGTCCGGAGCCGCAAAGCCATCGCCGGGATCACGTACTTGTCGCTCTGACCCGGGCCGGTGTGCGGAAAGGCCCGGGCGATGATCGTTCGGAGGCCGGTCCGGCGGGCAACTTCGCCAGCCGCCACCTCTGCCCCGACCTTGCTGGCCGCGTACGGCGACGCCGGCACGAGCGGATCGGTCTCGATCGAGGGCCTGCCTGCCCCGTGGCCGTAGACCTCGCCGGTCGAGACCACCAGCAGGAGAGGATCGCCCCGTCCATCATGGCGGGCCCGCCCAATGGCCTCAGCCACCCGGGCGGTGCCCGCCGCGTTGACCGCCCAGGCGTATCCGGGGTCCTTGCGGGCATCGGCGCCCGAGGCGACAGCCGCCAGGTGAACGACCGCGTCCGTTGAGATGGCGGCCACCTCCTTCACCGATTCGGCCGACGTCAGATCGAAGTCCACCCACTGGACCCGGAGCCGTTCCTCTTCGGCCAGATCCCGAGGCGGGCCCGCCCCGATCCGGATCGCGCCGACCACGTGATGACCGGTCCGAAGCAGTTCCCGGATCATCCAGCCGCCGACGAACCCGTCCGCACCGGTGACGACGACCTTCATCGCCGGGCCCGGAGGCGGTCGAGATCGGCATCCACCATCATGCGAACCAGCGAACCGAAATCGACCTTTGGCGACCAGCCCAGTTCCCGGCGCGCTTTCGAAGGATCCGCAATCAGGAGGTCGACCTCGGCGGGGCGCATGTGCCGCGGATCGGTGACCACGTGATCCTTCCAATCGAGGCCCGCGTGACTGAATGCGAGCTCGACCAGATCGCGCACGCTGTGGGTGGTCCCGGTCCCGATCACGTAGTCCTGGGGCGTCGGCTGCTGGAGCATCCGCCACATCGCGTCGACATAATCTCCGGCAAACCCCCAGTCGCGCTTGGCGTCGAGGTTGCCCAGCTGCAGTGTCTTGGTCAGGCCCAGCTTGATGCGAGCCACGCCATCGGTCACCTTCCGCGTGACGAACTCGATACCGCGCCGAGGGGATTCATGGTTGAACAGGATGCCGCTCACCGCAAAGAGTCGGTAGGATTCACGGTAGTTCACGGTGATCCAATGGCCGTAGACTTTGGCGACTCCATATGGCGACCGGGGATAGTAGGACGTCCCCTCGTTCTGAGGCGTCTGCTGCACCTTGCCGAACATCTCCGAAGAACTGGCCTGATAGAAACGGGCCTCAGGGTGG
>JANXXJ010000344.1 GCA_025350665.1 Gemmatimonadota bacterium
CTCGGCAACGGTGAGCCGGACCTCGACGGACCGGCTCACCGGATCGGCGGTGGCCCCGATCGCGGCCACCTGCGCCACGACCGGCCGCTCGGCCGCGCCGATCCTGACGGTGACCCGCTCCCCGGGGCTTACGACGGCCGCGACGGTCTCTGGCACGCCGACGACGATCTCCCGGGCGCCACTGCCTTCGATCACCAGAATCGGCCGCCCCGGGGCGGCGAGATCGCCGGGATCGGCGTTGCGGGCCGCGATCACCCCGTGGAACGGCGCCACCAGGGAGGCGTAGCCCATCTCGGCGCCGGCCGCGTCGGAATGCCCCTTTGCCTGCGCGAATGCCGCCCGCGCCACCTCGAGCTGGGCCAGCGGAATGGCACTGTCGGCGTAGAGGCGCTCCATCCGCCGGAGACTGGTGGTCGCGAGATCCAGCCCGGCCGAGGCTTGAGCGCCGGCCGCAACGACCCCGGCCTTTTCGAACACCGCGAGCAGTTGGCCCGTCTTGACCGGATCGCCGGCGCGGACCCGGATTGACTCGATCCGCGTCATCATCCGGGTGGCGAGTTCGGCCCGTTTCACCGCGCGAACGGTGCCCGCGGCCCGATAGATGGCGCCGGTGCCGTCCCCCACCCGCGCCGCGGGGAGGATGGTCATCGGACCGGCCGGAGCCGGCGTTTCGCGGGCCGGCCCGCGAGAACAGCCTGACGTGGCGGCGACTGACGTGGCGACGAGCAGGCCCGCCGCAGACAGGAGCATTTTCATCGGGGATCTCCGCCCCGGGCAAGGCGAAGTGCGGCCGCCGCCACCCGGGCTTGATACAGGGCTTCGAGTCGGGCCAGCCGGGTACCCGCTTCCGCGGCACGAACGGCGAGCAATTCGGAAATGGTGGCGACGCCGCCGGTGTACCGGCTGGCGGCGATCCTGGCAGTCTGGGTTGCGTAGTCGAGGGCGCGATCGGCGGCGGCCACTCCGGCGGTGGCCGCCAGATGACGGGCCTCCGCTGAGCGAACCTCGGCCGTCGCGTTGCGCTCGGCCGCGCGGAGTTCGGCTTCGGCCAGATCGCGCTCGGACCGGGCCCGCTGGATATCAGTCTGATCCTGCAGTCCGCGGAACGGGACCCAGCGGACGGCCAGGCCGACGGTCCAGTGGCCCGGTCCCGCGAACGCGCCGAGGTTCTTCTGGTTCCAGTTGAGCGCGCCCGAACGCGCCAAGGTTGGGAAGTCGCTGGAATCGGGCCCGGTCGACGTTCGCCGACCTGGCCGCGAATCCTTGGCGCAGGGCCTCGAGGTCGAGCCGGGGCGACGACGCCGAATCGGCTGCGGCCGCTTCGATCGGATCAGTGAGCTCGAGGATTTGCCCGGGGCTCTCGCCGAGGGCCAGCAGGAGCCGGTCGGCGGACCCCTGCCGCTCGGCTATCGCCATCGCCAGTTGCGCTTCGAGCTCGCTCACCCGGGTCAGCACCAGCTGTTCGTCAACCTGGGTCACGACGCCCTCGCGGCGGAGCGAACGGACCTGACCCAGCGTCTGGCGCGCCGCGATCAGGGCCGTGTCGAGAACAGTGACCCGGCCCGTGGATACCACGGCACCGAAGTAGCTGGCGACGGCGTCGAACTGCACCATCTGGAGCACCCGGCCCTCCGCCGGACGACCGGCATCGACCGCTGCCAACGCGGCTTTCCGGCCGGACCTGCCCTCAAAGGTGATTACAGGCTGCTCCACCGTCAGTCCGACACCGACGTTGGACACGGGACCGGGATGGTTCAGCGCGTCGAGGGCCAGATCGGGCCCGGCAAACCTCCCCTGGCGGAGCTTCGAGCCGAACACCGCAACCGGATCGTCGGTCCGCATGAACGACCAGTCGGTCGAGATGCGAGGGAGATAGGCAGCCATCGACCCGGTTCGGTCGGCCTCGCGGGATTGCCGCACCGCCCGGGACCGCGCCACGGCCGGGTGCCCGGTCCTGGCCCGCTCGATGGCCTGATCCAGGGTCAGCCGGACCGGCCCTTGCGCCGCCGCCGAGACCGGCATCAGGAACAGGACCGCGGTCAGCGCTTGACGTCGCATTGGCGAATGCACTCGAGAATGTGATGCACCTTCGGTTCGACGACCCGGTAGAGAACGTGCTGGCCGTCCTTCCGGGAGAGCACGACTTTGTGCCGGCGGAGCCGGCTCAGGTGCTGGGAACAAATGGCCTGTTCGAGATCGCAGATCTCGCAGATGGCCGACACGCTCAACTCGCCCCCATCCAGGGACTCGACGATCTTGAGCCGTTCGGGGTGACCGAGCAGCTTGATGATGTCGGCGGCCCGTTTGAGCATCGCGGGATCGACCCCGCGAACCAGTCGTTTCTTCGTCATTAACGGCCTCCATTATATAGCATATATACTATGTACTATATATTTCCGCAACGCCACCAGAGGCGACCGCCGTCAGGCCCGGCGGTCGACCAGTTCGGCGCTGCCGTCGCGCCGATCCCGAATTTCGAATTGGTGGCTGGTCAAGCGGGCTCGGATGCCATCGGCCGCCTGGAAATCCCGGGTCCGCTTGGCGGCGGCCCGCCGGGAGGCCCAGCGGGTGCCCCATCTGAGCCTGGCCACCGGGTCGGTCGGCGGATCGGAGTCCAGTTCGGAGCGATCGGCGTCGTCGGCCGATGCCGCGATCTCCGCCCTGGCCTGGGCCCGGTGGGCCACGGCCAGCACCCGGTCGGCCAGATCCCAGGCGGCTTTCGCCGCCGCCGTCGGAGCGACACCATCGTCGAGCAGGCGGTTCGCTTCGCGGGCAAAATCGAAGACCGCCCCGACGCCGCGAGGCGCGTTAAGGTCGTCATCGAGCGCGGCACGGAAATCGGCTTCAAGCCGAGCCGCCGGTCCGGTCCACGGCGAATCGGGTCCGCCCTTCCCCTGGGCCGCCCCCTCGAAGCGGTCGGCAAATTCGCCCAGGCGGCGCGCCCCTTCCCGTGCCGCGGTCAGGCCCTCGTCGGTCAGGTCGAGCTGCTGGCGATAATGGGTCTGGAACACGAGGAGCCGGATCGCCGCCGCCTCGATTCCATCCTGTCGGAGGTCGCGCGGCGTGGTGACGTTGCCGAATCGCTTCGACATCTTGCTGCCGCGAATATTCAGAAACTCGCCATGGAGCCAATAGCGAGCAAACAGCGCCTCGCCGGTGTAGGCACAGCTCTGGGCGATCTCGTCCTCGTGGTGCGGGAAAATGAGATCCACGCCTCCGGTATGGATGTCAAGCACCTTGCCCCCATACCGGTGCCCGATCATTTCGAGCGCCATGGCCGAGCACTCCAGGTGCCAGCCGGGTCGGCCGCGCCCGAAGGGAGCATCCCAGGCGGCCCCGGCCTTCTCGTCTTCCGGCCGAGCCGCCTTCCAGAGCACGAAATCCTGGGCGTTGTCCTTCCCGTATTCGTCGTCACTGATCCGCCCGCTCGCTCCGGTTCGGAGTTCCCGCTTGTCGAGTTGCGACAGCCGGCCATAGGCCGGAAACCGGTCGATGCTGAAGTAGACCGAGCCGTCATCACTCCGATAGGCCGTCCCGTTGAACAGCAACTGCGACACCAGCCGCACCATCGGCTCGATGAACCCGGTGGCCCGGGGATAGGCGTGCGCCGGCACGATCTTGAGATAGTCCCGGTCTTCGAAAAAGGCGTCGATGTAGGGAATGACCAGCTCATCGATCCCGACGCCCCGATCCGCGGCTGTGCGGATCAGCCGGTCGTCGACATCGGTGAGATTCATGATGTGAAAGACGTTGTAGCCGCTGGCCTCAAGCCAACGGCGGAGCAGGTCGACAAACAGGAAGGTTCGAAAATTTCCGATATGGGCGTAGTTATAGACGGTCGGGCCGCAGGAGTAGAGCGTGACCAGCGGGGCCGCGATCGGCTCGAAGGGCTCGACCCGGCGGGTCAGCGTGTTGTACAGCGTAAGCGGCACGTCGGCTCCGGAACGGGGTCGGGTTGGGGAAACCTAGACCGCGTCGCCAAGCCGGGTCAAACCGGCTTCACGATGCGGGGCAGCGCCAGCCGAGCAATCTCGATCCCGTCGCGGTCGAGCCGGGCCTTGAGCCGGCGGTTGAACTCACGTCCGACCTCCCATTGGAAGCCGGGGGCGGTCCTGATATGGGTCCGGATTACCAATCCGGTATCGCTCAAGGACTGGACTCCAAGGACTTCCGAGGTCCCCTCGAAGCGGCCCTCCCAGGCAGGATCGGCGCGGAACCCGGCCAACTCGTCCCGGATCGACGCCAGAGCCCGGTCGACATCGGTCTCGTACCCGACGGTGACATCCACGACCTCACGCGACCAGCCCCGGGTCAGGTTGCTCACGACGACGATCGAACCGTTGGGAATCGTGTGGAGTACGCCGCGGGCGTCCCGGAGCGCCGCAACCCGAAGCGTCATCCGTTCCACCGTACCGCTCTTGTCGCCGATCTGAACCACGTCCCCCACCACGAACTGGTTTTCGAACAGGATGAAGAAGCCGGAGATGAAATCCTTGACCAGGCTCTGGGCGCCGAACGATACGGCAAGGCTCAGGATCCCGACGCCGGCGAGGAGCGGCCGGATATCGAGGAACAGATCGAGGCTCAGGAGCACCACGCCGATCAGCACGATCGCACGGCCGACGCTCCGGACCAGTTGAGCGATTGTCTGACCGCGCTTCTCTTCGGCGGTCAGGGTCGAATCGTCGCCGTCGTCGACGGCCAGTTCGATTCGCCGGGCGATCAAACGAACGACCCGGTTCAGGATCCACCCCAGCACCCAGATCGAGGCGAGCCCGATCAGTTTCTGCCACAGGAGGCCCGATTCGACCCCAAGAAGGGCCGCGATCCACGCGATCGGATTGGCTGACATGGGCCAAGAATAGGAGCGGAGTGCTCGGGGGGTCAATTGCCCGTGCAAGGCCATGCAACCGCCGTTCAGTTCCGTGGATGCCGGACCGGGTCCAGATTCAAGCCATGGGCACCCTTGTCGGATCCGAGCCCCGGGGCCTGAGCGGCCACCCGGCAGCGGCCCTCGTCAGGGCGGTCAGGCGCGCCAGGGTGCGGCCGACATCCGATCGGATCCACGAGCTCAGAATCGCCGTGAGACGCCTGGAGGCCTCGTTTGGCCTGGCCGACCCGACCACATCTCCTTCCCTGGCGACCGACGAGGTGACCCGCTTCGCGCGAATCGCCGGCGAACTTCGCGACCTCGACATCACGGACGAGTGGCTCGCGGCCGCCTATCACCCGGCCCCGCCGCCCTCAAGGCTGGCCGAACGGCTTCGCCGCGCGAGGCGGAGGCAGGAGACCCCGGTGGTCCGACGCCTCAGCAACCTGAGGAGCGAGCGAGCGTTGGCTCGGCTGCGGCAGGAGCCCGGGGTGTCGCTCGATGGCGCCGCCCGTCTCTCCCTTGATCAGTTGAGCGCGGCGCTCCTTGGACATGCAGCCTGGCGACTGCCGGTCCCGGCCTCGATCGAGGCGGCGGTCGCCGACCCCTCGACCATCGAGCCCCAACACGACTTGCGTCGAGCCCTCCGCCTGTATCGCCACGCCGCCCGGCTCTCGCATCCGGGAGGTTCGGCCCGGCCTGATTTCGGCGCGGCCCAGGCCGCCCTGGCCCGCCTGCACGACCTGACCACGATCGCCGGCCGACTCATGCCGCTGGCCGGTGGACCCGACCAACTGCCGGCCCGCCTCACCGAAGCGCTCGCCGTTGATTGGCGGCGGGCCCGGCGCGGCTGGAGAGAAATTGCGCTCGAAACCGTCCCCGCCCGCGGATCGGCATGAGGGCGCTCGTTGATACTATCACGGCAGCATCGTGAACGACTCGTCACACAGCCTTCAGCGCACCACCTCCAGCGCCGGGTGATCTTTCGGCTCGGCCAAACCCGGGAGACGTACCATGAAGGCCATTGCCGCCGTCGCCATTGTTCTTACCCTCGCGAGCCCTGCCTGGCTCGAGTCCCAACAACACGCCCATGGGAAGCCCGCCGAAGCACGGCCGACCCAGGCCAGGGACACGCTGTCCGGAATCGTCGTCGCCATCGACACTATGAGGGCCGAGGGCATGATGGCCGGCATGAAGCACGACAGGTCCGGAATGCAACACGATTCGGGCGGGATGACACATGACATGACGGGGATGAAGCACGACATGGGCGGAATGACCCATGCCGAGTGCCACAAGATGATGACCGAGGGCGGTGGTGGCCTCGCATTGCGGATCCAGGTCGGCCAGGACACGCTGGCGGCCCACCTGGGGCCGATCTGGTACCTCAAGCAACAACACCCCGACGGATTCGCCGTCGGAGACCACCTCACGATCGATGGCGTTGCCATGAAGGGTGAGATGCCAGCCCATTTGATGGCCTACGGGGTCACGAAGGGTGGCACGACGATCGTCTTGCGAGACGCGACGGGGAAGCCGCGCTGGGCCAGCGCGATGATGAAGGCAATGAAGGGAATGAAGGCGTCCCGCTAGGCCAGTCCGAACAAGCGTCCAGACAAGACATCGACCGCCCCCGGTGCCAGCGGGCACCGGGGGCGGGGACGGGACGAATCCGATCAGGCGGTCACTTGATCGTGATCCGGTTCTTCGTGGTCTGCTCCAGCTTGGGCAGCTTCACCGTGAGCACTCCGTCCGTGTAGAGAGCTTCGATCTTCCCGTCCTGGACGGCGCCGGGCAGGCGCAGGGTCCGGGCGAAGCGGCCTTCGAACCGCTCCTCCCACAGGAAGTCTTCGGCCTTGTCGGCCTTGTTAAACTCCCTCTTGCCGCTCAACGTGAGGAGGTTCCCGTCCAGATTCACGTCAAGATCATCCCGAGTCACTCCTGGGATCTCAAGGCGCACGACGTACTCCTTCGGCGTCTCTGAGAAGTCCAGCAGAGGCTCCCACATCACGTCTGCCCCTGCCCGGGCGGTGGCCACTGGCCACAGCGGGGTGTTGAAGAAGCGATCGAAGAAGCGATCGACATCCTTCAACGGGGCAACCGGGGCCTGCGCTTTCACGAGTCTCATATGTCCCTCCTGCCTCGCTCCGAGGCGTTGTCCTGGTTCACCTGCATTCGCAAGATCGCAGCGAGGCCCTAAAACGGCGGTGAAGGGCTGCTGAACGTGTGTTTCGAGAATGAGGGTTCAACCGGACAGTGAAGAGGCCTACCAACTGATTCACAGTGGCTTCAGTCACCCGGGTCTACACTGCAGGTGTCATCGCCAGGAAGGGCCCATGACCGCAACCGCAACCCGCATCACCGCCAGCGACGCTCTGTTCGACAAGCTGGCGAACATCGAGATGCCGACTCCGACGGTGGTCTCGTGCTACGTCCGCCTCGACCGGGCCGCCCGGCACCGACGGCAGTATCTGGTCGACCTGATGAACCGGATTCGCGAACTCGAACGCGGATTTGACGATCGCGGTGTCGGGCCCGAGGACCAGCGTACCATTCACGGCGACATCGAAAAAGTGGTCCGCCGGCTCGCCCGACTCGACGACTTGCCCGCAATGCCCGGCGTTGGCGTCTTCATCTGCAGCGCGATCGACCTGTTCGAGCTGGTGCCTCTCGTCCGGGTCCACCGCAACCGGATCGACGTGGACACCCGGCCGCTGATGCACGAGCTGCTCCATGCCCAGGAGACGCTCGGCCACTATCTGGCAGTCGCGATCGACCGGATGCGGGCCCGGTTCTTCCACGTGGCGGCCGCGCATACCGAGGAGCTCTCGGCGCTGGCTCCGATTGCTCACCGGGGCGGCCGCTACAAGCCCGATCGAGAGGATGCGCCGGGGTGGGGGGAACACCGTTACCAACTGCGAATCGAGGCCGAGAAACATCGCCACTACGCAGCGACGGCCCGGGAAATCGGCCGCCTGCTGGCGGCCCGACCCTATCGTGGGGTCGCCATTTTCGGCCCCAAGGAGCATGCGGACGCGCTGCAGGGCTTCCTTCCGGCCCGGATCGAAAATCAGTGCCTTGGCACGGCCAAACTGAATCCGACGGCTGTGACGACGGCCCAGATCGCGCACGCCACCTGGGAACTGCAGTGGCAACGCGAACAACGTGATGAAGCCCGACTCCTCGACCGCATCGACGAGGGACTGCCTACCGGCCGGGCGGTGAATGGCATCCGGGAGACCCTGCGCGCGCTGGCCCGGGGCCAGGTCCGCGAGTTGATCGTGCCTGACGACGGCCGGGCCAGCGGGTTCCGCTGCAGCGAAACCCTGGCCCTCACCGCCACCAAAGCCGATTGCCGGGGCGGCGGCCAGCCCAAACCGGTGCCCAACCTGATCGATCACGTGATTGAAGATGCCCTGCGGCAGCGAGTCCAGATCATCGTCGTCGATGATCCCAAAGTCGCGAGCAGGATCGACGGACTCGCCGCGACCTTGCGCTTCCAGGTTGGCTGACCCGCAACCACTCTCCGCCGGAGGCACCAATGATGGCCACCCTGAATCCGACCTCGCCGACACCGAGGCCGCGCTATGTTCGCGACCTCATGACCGCCGACGTCATCAGCATCGCGCCTGACGCCTCGGTGGCGCGGGCCGTCGAACTCCTGGCGGACGCCCATGTGTCCGGGCTCGCCGTGATCGACCACCACGAGCGGCTGGTCGGTGTCGTTTCCAGTACCGATCTGCTCAACGCCGAGGCGGAGGCCGGGGATGAGGCGGCTCGCAGTCGCCTGTGGACGGTGGCCACCGTCCGTGACATCATGACGCCCCGCGCGCTGACGGTCGGCCCCGAACTGGAACTGCGGGAAGCCGCCCTGCAGATGGACTATGGCGACGTCCACCGGCTCTTTGTCGAGGCCGGCGGGCGGTTGATCGGCGTGATCTCGCGAAGCGACCTCAACCGGGCCTACGCGACCGGGAGGTTGGGCGCTTGATCGGCGGAATACCCAACGAACGCGGGGCGACGATCCGAGATCGTCGCCCCG
>JANXXJ010000015.1 GCA_025350665.1 Gemmatimonadota bacterium
CACGATCCGGCTCGGCAAGCGCACCGACAAGCGGACCCCGCTGATTCGGGATCTTGTTCCGCTCGCCACCCTCGACGACATCGTTTTCGGCGCCTGGGATCCGGTGCCGGATGACTGCTACCAGTCGTGCCTCCACTGCGGCGTGCTCGACAAGTATGAGCACGTTGAGCCGATCGCGGATTTCCTCAAGACGATCAAGCCGATGCCGGCGGTGTTCGACCAGCACTACGTCAAGCGGCTGCACGGCACCAACGTCAAGACGGGCAAGAACAAGAAGGAACTGGCCGAAGCGCTCCGGAAGGACATCCGCGACTTCAAGGCCAAACATGGCGTGAGCCGGATGGTGATGGTCTGGTGTGCGTCGACCGAAATCTTCATCGTGCCCGGCCCGGCCCATCAGTCGATCGAGGCCTTCGAGAAGGCGCTCGAGGCGAACGACCAGACCATCGCCCCGTCGATGCTCTACGCCTACGCCGCGGTCATGGAGGGTGTGCCGTTCGCCAACGGGGCGCCGAACCTGACCTGTGACTTCCCGGCGATTGAAGAGCTGGCCCGGCAGAAGAAGGTCGCTATCGGCGGCAAGGACTTCAAGACCGGGCAGACGATGCTCAAGACCGTGCTCTCGCCAATGTTCAAGGCGCGGATGCTCGGTGTGGCGGGCTGGTACTCGACCAACATTCTCGGCAACCGGGACGGCGAGATTCTCGACGATCCCGAGAGCTTCAAGACCAAGGAAGAATCGAAGCTCGGGGTGCTGGAACACATCCTTCAGCCCGACATGTACCCGCACCTGTACGGCAAGCTCTACCACAAGGTCCGGATCAACTACTATCCGCCCCGGGGTGACAACAAAGAGGGTTGGGACAACATCGACATCTTCGGGTGGCTTGGTTACCCGATGCAGATCAAGGTCGATTTCCTCTGCCGCGACTCCATCCTTGCCGCGCCGCTGGTTCTCGATCTGGCCTTGTTCTTCGATCTGGCCCAGCGGGCCGGCATGAGCGGCGTCCAGGAATGGCTGTCGTTCTACTTCAAGAGCCCCCAGACCGCCCCCGGCCTCTATCCCGAGCACGACCTCTTCATTCAGCACACCAAGCTCAAGAACACGCTGCGGCACCTGATGGGCGAAGAGCAGATCACCCATCTCGGCGTCGAATACTACGAGAACGATCAGGACTGAACGCGGGACGCCATGAAATATTTTCACCGGACGTCGGTGTCGCCGGATGTGGTCGTGGCCCGGGCGGCAACGTATTTCTCCGACCGGATGAGCCCCACGGAAGAAGGGGCTCGCCGGCGGCGGTTTTCCAGCGCCATCGGCCAGGTGGCGGTGACCGTGCTGGCCGAAGGCGGCCACTACACGCTGGTCACGGTCGAAACCAATCAGCCGGGCGAAAGCGAAATCGACAAGTTCGCCAAGCGGTTCCTTGCCACCGTGCACACCATGGCGGACGAGAGCCACGTGCTGCGGGGAGCCTATTGATGCGGGCGGCCATCGCGCGCCCGGCCTGATGGCGGACGCGCCGGTCGTCGCGGGCCTGGCCCGCGGGCAACTTCACGAGCTCTACTACTGGATGCGGCTCACCCGCACTCTGGAGGAGAAGCTCGTGGCGCTCTATCGGCAGACCAAGGTGGTCGGCGGCCTGTTCCGTTCGCTCGGCCAGGAGGCCGATGCGGTCGGGAGCGCCTATGCCCTCGACCGGACCCGCGGCGACATCCTCTCCCCGCTCATTCGCAATCTGGGCTCGATGCTGGTGCAGGGGGCCACCCCGATCGAGGTCCTCCGCCAGTACATGGCCAAGGCCGACGGCCCGACCCATGGCCGCGAACTCAACATCCACTTCAACGACCTCGATCGGGGCTTTCTCGGCCAGACCTCCCACCTCGGCGACATGGTTCCGGTGATGTGCGGGGTCACGATGTCCTTCAAGCTCCGCCGGGAGCCACGGGTCGGGCTGGTCTACGTGGGTGATGGCGCGATGAGTACCGGCGCCTTCCACGAGGGAATCAATTTCGCCGCCGTCCAGCGGCTGCCGCTCGTCATCATCGCGGAGAACAACGGCTACGCCTACTCGACCCCGATGGCCAAGCAGACCGCGGTCAGGTTCCTGGCCGATAAGGCGGCCGGCTACGGCGTGGCCGCCGAGCAGGCGGACGGCAACGACGTAGTCGCCGTCTACGAGACCACCCGGCGGGCTGTGGAGCGGGCCCGCGCCGGCGGCGGCGTAACCCTCGTCGAATTGATCACCTTCCGCCGGAAGGGCCACGCGGAGCACGACAATCAGTCGTACGTCACCCGCGAAGAACTCGACGCCTGGGAAGCACGCGACCCGATTGACCGGTATGTCCGCCGCCTGACCGAAAGCGGCTGGGCCACCGCGGCCGAACTCGCCACCATCGACGCCCGGGTATCCGGCGAGGTTGACCAGGCTGTGGCGGCATGCGAAAACGAGCCCTTGCCCGAGGGGGCGTCGGCCCTCACCGGAGTGTTCGCCGACCCGCCGGCGGCCGATCTCGAGTGGTACCGGAGACTCTGACATGGCTCTGGTGACGTTTCTCGAGGCGATCCGGGACGGCTTGCGCGAGGAGATGGAGCGCGACGAGCGGGTCTTCTTGATGGGCGAGGATATCGGCTCGTTCGGCGGGGCATTCAAGGTGACGGAAGGCCTCCAGGACCGGTTCGGGGCCGAGCGGGTCATTGACACGCCGATCGCGGAGACGGCCTTCATCGGCGCGGCGGCCGGGGCTGCACACATGGGGTTCCGGCCGGTCTGCGAGGTCCAGTTCATCGACTTCCTGTCCTGCGCCTACTCGATCCTGACCAACTACGTTGCGACAGCTCGCTACCGGGCGGGCCTCAAGACGTCGTTGGTGGTTCGCGGCCCGAGTGGCGGGTACGTTCGGGGAGGTCCGTTCCATTCCCAGAACCCCGAAGCGGCTTACCTCCACACCCCGGGCCTCAAGATCGTGGCGCCGGCCACGGTCCGGGACGCCAAGGGGCTCATTAAAGCGGCCATCCGGGACGATGATCCCGTACTGTACTTCGAGCACAAGTACCTGTACCGCAGGATCAAGGACGACCTCCCGTACGGCGAGGACATCGTGACGCCGATCGGGAAGGCCCGTTTGGCGCGGGAAGGTAAGCACCTGACCGTCGTGAGCTGGTCGGCTATGGTCTGGAAGGTTCTCGAGGCGGCGGAGACCCTGGAGAAAGAAGGGGTATCGGTCGAGGTAATCGATCTTCGGTCGCTGCTGCCCTTCGACGAAGAGTCGATCGTAACGAGCGTCAAGAAGACCAACCGGGTCCTTGTGGTGCACGAGGACACGCGGACGGGCGGGATGGCCGGGGAAATCACGGCCCGGATCAATGAGCGATGCTTCGAGTGGCTCGACGCGCCGGTCCGGCGGGTCTGCGCCCACGACGTTCCGCTGCCCTACGCACCGACCCTGGAAGATTTCGTATTGCCGCAGACCGACGACATCGTCAAAGCGGCCCGCTGGATGGTGGAGTACTAGGAGACAACCATGGCCCGAATCGACGTAGCGATGCCGCAGATGGGCGAGTCCATCGCGGAAGGCACCCTGTCCAAGTGGCTCAAGAAGGTCGGCGACACCGTCAAACGCGACGAGCCGATCTTCGAGATCTCGACCGACAAGGTCGACGCCGAAATCCCGGCTCCGGCCGCCGGCGTACTGGTCGAGATCCTGGTCCAGGAAGGCCAGACGGTTCCGGTCCAGACGCTGGTGGCGCGGCTCGAGACGGACGCTTCGGCCGCCGCCTCCGCGCCGACCCCCGCCGCGTCAACGCCGGCGAGTGCGCCGGCGAAGCCCGCCGCCGCGCCGGTCGCACCGGCGCCCGCGCCGGTTCCGTCTCGGGCCGAGGCGACCCCGGCGCCGGTCGGCGACGAGTCGATGGAGGACCGGCTCCGGCGGAAGTCCACCCCGGTAGTCCGGAAGATGGTTGCGGAACACGGTCTCGACCTCGCGGCCATTCCCGGCTCCGGTCTGGCGGGTCGGGTCACCAAGACCGACGTCATCACCTACCTTGAGACCGGCGCCCCGGCTGCTCCAGCGGCCTCGCCGCCGGCCGCCGCGCCGCGCCAGCCGGTGGCGGCCGTCCCGAGTACGGGCGGCGGCGTTCACGTGATTCCCGGCCCGGTGGTCGAGCCCTGGGAGGGCGATCGGGTTGAGCCGTGGTCCCGGATCCGAAAGCTCACGGCCGACCACATGATCATGTCTCGGCGGGTCTCGCCCCACGTCGCGAGCCTGATCGAAATCGACTACACCCGGGTGAGCCAGGTTCGGGCGAAGCGGAAGGCGGAGTTCGCCGAACGGGGCGTGAACCTCACCTTTCTGGCCTTCATCGCCAAGGCGGTGGCCGAAAATCTCCGCAAGCATCCCTCGGTCAATTCGGCCGTGATGGGCGAATCGACGGTCTTCCGGCGCGAGATCAACCTCGGGATCGCCGTGGCCCTGGATTGGGGGCTGATCGTCCCGGTCGTCCGCCATGCCGACGAGCTGAATCTCTTCGGTCTGGCCCGGTCGATCAGTGATCTGGCCGAACGGGCCCGGAACAAGAAGCTGTCGCCCGATGAGGTCCAGAAGGGCACCTTCACCATCACCAATCCCGGCGGGTTCGGGACCGTGGTCGGCCTTCCGATCATCAATCAGCCGCAGTCCGCGATTCTCGCGGTCGGGGCGATCGAGAAACAGCCGGCGGTCGTGACCCAGGCGGACGGCACCGACGCCATCGCCATTCGGACCAAGGGCATCCTCGCGATGTCGTTCGACCACCGCGTGGTCGATGGCGCCGATGCCGACCGGTTCCTGGCCGACCTGAAGAAATCGCTCCACGAATTTCCCGACAACGCCTGAACGATCGAGGACTGACGATGCCGCTGCGCACGATCGAATCCGACGGGGCCCGCTGGTCGGTGGCCGGTACCGGCCGCACCACCCAGTACGCCAAGGATGAATTCACCGTCTGCTTTTCCGGCGCGGGCGGGGAGCAGCGGGTCGCCCGCTATTCGCCCCAGGGTTCCAAGGCCCGCGAGGATTCGCTGGCCGAGTTGACCGATGCCGAGTTGCTGTCGCTGTTCAAGCGGTCCCAGCCGTCCTGGACCGCCGTCGAGTTGGGATACCGCCGCTGACCGGCGTCGCGGATCTTCACGCCCATAGCACGGCCTCCGACGGTTGCCAGGCACCGTCGGAGGTTGTTCGTCTGGCGGCTCTGGCCGGGCTCGCGATCATGGCCCTCACCGATCACGACTCCGTGGGCGGCATCGCCGAGGCCCGGGAGGCCGGGGAGACATCCGGCGTTCGCGTCATCGCGGGCTGCGAGTTCTCGGTCGAGGGCGAGTGGGGTGAGATCCACCTCCTCGGCTATTTCCTTCCCGACGACGATTCCCGGCTCACCGGCGAACTGACCCGGCTCCGCGACCTTCGGATCGAGCGTGGCCGGGCCATGGTGCGCGCCATTCAGAAACTCGGCCTGCCGCTCGACCAGGCGGATGTCGATCGCGCCGCCGGCGGCGGGGCCGTGGGCCGCCCGCACGTCGCCCGCGCCCTCATCGCCCGCAAAGTGGTGCGGTCGATCGATGAAGCCTTCGACCGGCTGCTCGGGCGGGGCCGGCCGGCCTATGTCGGCAAGGTGCTGCCGTCGTTGGCGGAGATCTGTGCCCTGATCCGTGCCGACATAGGCCGGCCGGCCCCGCCCGAGCAGCCGGTCGAAGGCTTCATCGATCGACCGCACCACTTTGCGGGCGATGAGGGCGCGGGCGACGTGCG
>JANXXJ010000043.1 GCA_025350665.1 Gemmatimonadota bacterium
TCTGCGGACGACTGACCCAGACCCGGGCCCAGGTCGGGTCCCGGGCCATGCTGTTCGGGGCCGGCCTCACCGAGGCGGACCTGGACAAGGCCCAGATCGGCATCGCCAGCATGTGGTTCGACGGCAATCCCTGCAACATGCACCTGCTCGGCCTGGCGGAGGTGGCCAAGGAGGGCGTGGTGCGGGCCGGGATGGTGGGGATGCGGTTCAATACCATCGGGGTGAGCGACGGGATCTCGATGGGCACCGAGGGGATGTGCTATTCGCTTCCGTCCCGCGAGGTGATTGCCGATTCGATCGAGACGATCATGTCAGGCCAGTGGTACGACGGGCTGATCACCATCCCGGGCTGTGACAAGAACATGCCGGGGTCGCTGATCGCGATGGTCCGGCTGGACCGGCCGGCGCTGATGATCTTCGGCGGCACCATCCGGCCCGGCCACCACGCGGGCGAGACCCTCGACATCGTGTCGGTATTCCAGAGCTACGGTGAGTTTCTGGGCGGGAGCCGGACCGAGGCGTCGATGAATGCGGTGGTCCGTTACGCCTGCCGGGGTGCCGGGGCCTGCGGAGGGATGTATACCGCCAACACCATGGCCGCCGCCGCGGAAGCGTTAGGCCTGACCCTGCCATACAGCTCGTCCACGCCGGCCACCGATCCGGCGAAACGCGATGAATGCCTCCGGGCCGGCGCCGCCCTGCGCGGCCTGCTGGAGCAGGGCGTCACGCCGAGCCGCATCCTGACCCGCGCCAGCTTCGAGAACGCGATGGTGGTCGTCATGGCGTTAGGCGGCTCCACCAACGCCGTCCTCCACTTGCTGGCCATCGCCCGGTCGGCGGGGATTGCGCTCTCGATCGATGACTTTCAGGCGGTCAGCAACCGGGTGCCGTTTCTGGCGGATCTGAAGCCGAGTGGCCGGTATGTGATGGAGGATCTCCACAGGGTGGGTGGGACGCCGGCGGTGATGAAGTATCTCCTCGAAGTCGGCCTGCTCGACGGGCACTGCCTGACGGTGACGGGGCGGACCGTGGCGGAGAACCTGGCTCCGCTGCCGGCGCTCAGCGCCGGGCAGGACGTGATCCGCCCGATTGATCGGCCGTTCAAGGCCACCGGCCATATCGAGATCCTCCGCGGCAACCTGGCGCCCGACGGCGCCGTGGCCAAGATCACCGGCAAGGAGGGCATGCGGTTCGATGGTCCCGCCCGGGTGTTCGACGCCGAGGAAGACGCGATGGCGGCGCTCGAGCGGAAGGCGGTGCTTCCCGGCGACGTGGTCGTGGTTCGCTATGAGGGGCCCAGAGGCGGCCCCGGGATGCCCGAGATGCTCTCGATCACCGGGGCGATCATGGGCGCGGGCCTCGGCAGTTCCGTGGCACTGATCACCGACGGCCGGTTTTCCGGCGGGACTCATGGCTTCGTGGTCGGTCACGTCACCCCTGAGGCGCAGGATGGCGGGCCGCTCGGGTTGTTGCAGGACGGCGACCGGATCACCATCGACGCCACGACCCGCACGATGAGCGCCGCCGTGGAGCCGGTCGAGTGGCAGCGCCGCCGAGACGCCTGGCAGGCGCCGCCGCTCAAGGCGCGCCATGGTGTGCTGCTCAAGTACGCGCGGTCCGTCGGGCCGGCGTCGGAAGGGTGTGTGACGGATGGCTGAGACCCCGCCGGTCGTCGGGTTCATCGGTCTGGGGCGGATGGGCCTCCCCATGGCGAGGAACATCCTTGCGGCCGGGTTTCCGCTGATCGTCTACAACCGGACCCATGCCAAGGCGGAGCCGCTCCGCGAGGCCGGGGCCGCCGTTGCCCGGAGCGCCGGGTCGCTGATCGCCGGTGCTGATGTGATCTGCACCTGCCTCGACCAGGTCGAAACCTCGCGTGAGATCTTGATCGGCACGGAGGGGGTTGGCACGGTGGGTCGCCCGGGCACCGTCGCGATCGATTTCAGTACCATTGGGCCGGCCATGGCCCGGGAGATCGCGACGGCGCTCGCGCTGCGGGACATTGCGTTCCTCGATGCGCCGGTGAGCGG
>JANXXJ010000044.1 GCA_025350665.1 Gemmatimonadota bacterium
CGGGCGACATCGACCCGCCGGAGCAGCCGGAGCGAGGGATCGCCCGCCTGGGCCAACCGCGAGCGAGGTTCCACGGCGGCGGCCAGATCGCCACGAATCACCCTGGCGATCGTCGCCGCCGTAGCATCGCCGAACAGTTGCTCCAGGGGCGCCGCCCCGGCCTGGGTCAGCAGCGCGGCGGGCGCCTGATCGCACAGACCGAGACAAGGACTCCGGATCCAGGCCCCGTCGGCGGGAATCGCATGGGCCACTCCATCCGGCGCATGCCAGGCCGGACCGACGGTCCGTTCGAGCTCGGCGCAGATCGTTTCGGCACCCTTGCAGCGGCACCCGATGTCGTCGCAAACGTGCACGATCCGCTGCGGGCGGGGCACCGTCGATAGGAGAGCGTAAAACGTCGCCACGCCATAGGCATCCGCCGGTGGCACAGTGAGGCGCTGGCACAGATACATGAGCGCCCCTTCGCTGATCCAGCCGATCCGGGACTGGACGGCGTGGAGCACCGGGAGGAGCAAGTGTCGGGACGCCCGGAGGCCGAGGCCGCCGGTCGCGGTGTGCTGGTCGCGTTCCCCGCGCGGCCCGCCCCGCCAGCCGTCCTCGGGCGGACCGAGGATGGCGTCGACCGCGGCGCGTTCGTCGGCAGTCGGGGCGGCATCGAGCAGATGGAGATCCACGGCAGACTCGTTTCGTTAGGCGACGGCGCCGGCCGTGGCCCGCACCGGTTCGATCCGGACCGCGCAGGCCTTGAACTCGGCCGTGCCGGATTTGGGATCAGTGGCGTCGATGGTGAGGACGTTGGTCCGAACCTGATCCTGATAGTGGAAGGTCATGAACACCAGGCCGGCCCGGAGGTTCCGGTCGAGCCGGACCGGCGCCACCACGGTTCCCCGACGCGAGGTGACCTGAACCAGATCACCGTCCCCCACGCCGAGACGAGCCCCGTCCTCTGGGGACATATCGCAGGTTTCCCCGCGGGTGAGCGGCGAGGTGAAGCCGCCGGTCTGGACTCCGGTGTTGTAGGCGTCGAGGCGCCGGCCGGTCGTGAGCTGGAACGGATACTCGGCGTCGGGTCGTTCGACCGGCGGATCGTGCTCCACGACGCTGAACGGCGCTGGGGGCCCTACGCGGGGCTCCGCCCAGAGCCTGGCGTGGAGGAATTCCTCGCCCGGATGGGACTCGTCGTAGCACGGCCAATGGAGGCCCCCATGCTGTTCGAGCCTGGCGTAACTCATCCCGGCCACCATCGGCGCCAGCGAACGGACCTCGTTCCAGACGTCTTCGGCCGAGGGGTTGCCCCAGTCGCGTCCCATCCGTCGGGCGATTTCACCGATGATCCACCGGTCGTCCCGGGCGTCGCCGGGCGGCTCGAGCGCTTGGCGGACCCGCTGGACCCGGCGCTCGCTGTTCGTGACGGTGCCTTCCGACTCGCACCAACTCGACGAGGCCGGCAGGACGACCGACGCCAGTTCGGCGGTCCGGGTGAGGAGGATGTCCTGCACCACCAGGTGATCGAGCCCGGTGAGGAGCCGCTCGGTCCGGTGCTGGTCGGCCTCCGACTGGGCCGGGTTCTCACCGATCACGTAGACGGCCCGGACCTCGCCGTGCTCCATGCCGTGAAACATCTCGGTGAGGTTCCGGCCGTATTCGGGTTTGAGGGGCACGCCCCAGGCCTGCTCGAACTTGTGCCGCACCGCTTCGTCCCGGGTCCAGTCCTGGAAACCGGCGAGGCGGTTGGGAATGGCGCCCATGTCTCCGCCGCCCTGGACGTTGTTCTGGCCCCGGAGCGGATTGAGTCCCGACCCCCAGCGGCCCACGTGGCCGGTGAGGAGGGCCAGATTGATCAGGGAAAGAACGTTGTCGACCGCGTTGTGGTGCTCGGTGATGCCTAACGTCCAGCAGATGACGGCCCGGTCGGCCCGGGCGAGCGCCAGCGCGGCGCGTTCGATGACGTCGGCGGGGACACCGGTTTCCTTCTCGGCGTACGCCAGCGTATAGCGCTCGACGGCCGCGGCATAGGCGGCATACCCGCTGGTGGCGCGGTCAATGAAGGCCCGGTTGACCAGCCCGGCGTGGATGATGACCCGCGCCATGGCGTTCGCCAGGGCGATGTCGGTGCCGACGTTCAAGCCGAGCCAGGCCTCGGCCCACTGGGCGGAGGCGGTGCGCCGGGGGTCCATCACGAACAGCCGGGCGCCGCGATGGATCGCCTTGAGGACGTGATGGAAAAAGATCGGATGGTTTTCCCGGGCGTTCGCTCCCCAGAGGAAGACCACGTCGGTCTCTTCCACTTCCCGGTAGGAGCTGGTGCCCCCGCCCGCGCCGAACACTGTCGCCAGACCGACGACGCTAGGAGCGTGTCACGTCCGGTTGCAGCTGTCGATGTTGTGGGTCCCGAAGGCCACCCGGGTGAGCTTCGAGGCCAGGAAATTCATCTCATTGCTGGCCTTCGAGCAGCTCATGGTGGCGAGGGCGTCGGGACCGTGGGCCGCCTTGGTCCGCCTGAACCCATCGGCCGCGCGATCGAGGGCTTCGTCCCAGGACGCGGGCCGGAGCACCCCGTTGTCACGAACCAGAGGCTGGGTCAGGCGGGTAAGCGGTTTGGCCATAGGTACTCCTTGCACGGGATTTCGAGCGACACCTGCCCCCGGAAAATGCCGGTCAGTCGGGGGCGGGGCAAGGCGACCGCCCGGGATCAGCGGCCCGCCGTCGAATCGGGTTTGAGCCAGGCCCGGAAGGTCGCCTCCGCAAATGGCGCCTTGGTCTGACCGAGTAGATCGGAGGGCTTGTTCCTGAGGTAGCGATCGAAGAAGGCCAGGGTATACGCCTTGATGATCTCGTGCACCCGTTTGGGGTCGGTCTGGGTCTTCGCCCGCGGATAGAACAGCGAGAGGTCCGAAAAATCACCGTGGGCGGTGTGGGCGATGGTGACCGAATACCAATCGGCGCTCGAATGGGCCCGAGCCGAGCTGTCCTTGACGTCGAGTTCCGCCATCAGCTGATGCACCACCAGCCGGTCCTTTTCGGGATATTCGAGGGCGTCGTCGTCGCCGTGGTGGAACTGGAGAACGGGGCGAGTGGTGCCGGTCTGATCAACGGAGCCGAAGAGCTGGCCGTCGTGGTCCACGGCGGCCCTGACCCGGGGGTCCACGGCGGTCAGGTCAACGGCCAGCGCCCCGCCGAACGACCATCCGAAGGCGCCGATCCGGCTCAGGTCGAGCCGGCCGTGGAACGGCCCGGGATCCCGTGCCAGCCGCTCGATCTGATCGAGCGTGAACCGGGCGTCCCCTCGCCAGATCTTGAACACCGGATCATCGAGATAGGCCCAGCTCGCCAGCGCATCCTTGCGGCCGTCCTTGGTTTCCTTGGGAAAGGCCAGGGTATCAGCGGTGAAGGCGGTCCCATCCGGATACTTGATCGTCTGGTTGAAGCCGAAGTGCTCGATCGAGAAGACGACATAGCCCTGGCTGGCCAGCCATTCGGTGGCGTAGGTGGCGCTCCACCGGGTCCAGGCGCCGCCGTGGTTGTAGATGATGATCGGGAAACCGGCCGAATCGCCGGAGGCAGGCGGAGCATCCAGGACCGAGTTCGTCTTCGCATGACGGGCGGCTTTGGCGCCGGCCCCGTTCGCAAACTCAGCCGGTCGCAGAAGATATCGCGCGGTGTCGCCGGCCGCGCCGGGAGCGGCCGGGTACCAGACCTGAACGACGATGCGCCGCCGATCGTTGGGGTTTCGCGTATAGGTCTCGGCCCGCGACGAGTCGGTCCAGTCGAACTCCCGGGTGCCCACCGCGTACGGACCAGAGGGTTTCTCAAACGGATGTTCGGGAATCTTCGGGAGCATCGTCCAGTAGACGTAACCGCCGGCCGCGGCGAGCAGCACCACAGCGGCCCCGATGATCTTGACGGCCTTGCGCATCGATCCCCCCTGGGAGAAGCCCGGCGTCAGCGCCGCCGGGATCGTTCGATCTCGAGCTGCTGGTACAGTGGTCCGCCATCGTACGGCGGCGTCATCGCCCGCACTTGTTCGATGACGACGGTCGCGAACAAACCGCCCCGGGAATAGGGCTCCCGGTCGATGAACGCCTGCGCCGCCTCACGATCGGCGAGGCGAACGATCACTTCCATGCCGAGCGGGGCTCCATCGCCGGACAGAATCGCCCCGCCGAAAATGGTGAATGGCAGGGCCGCGATCATGTACTCGATGTGTTCGAGCCGGATCGCCAGCCGCTCCTCGGCCCCGCCAGGGCGGTAGTGGCACCGAATGGCCCAGGCGGAGGAAGCCTCGATCACCGAAGCGCCGCCCGGATCGCCACCTCGACGACGGGGCCGATGACCCGATACCCCGCTTCGTTCGGATGCACGCCGTCGCTGGCGTACTCCGGTCGCATGCCGTGGCGAGGATCGGCGGTCGGGGTGTGGACATCGGCGTACACCGCGGCGTGAGCCGCCGCATATCGTTTCATCCAGGCGTTCAGCGCCACGATCTTCGGGGCCGGCTCGAGACCTTGCTTCCAGGGGTAATCGAAGACCGGCAGGACCGAAACGAGCACGACACGAATGCCGTTGACCCGGGCGAGTTCGCACATCGTGGCGATATTGTCTTCGATCATCTCGAGCGTCGAGGGCCCGGTGTTTCCGGCAATGTCGTTGGTGCCGGCCAGGATCACGACGACCCGCGGCTTGAGCGCGATCACATCCTGCCGGAACCGGAGCACCATCTGCGGTGTGGTCTGGCCACTGGTGCCCCGCCCAACATACGCCTTTCCCGGAAACAGGGTGCCGAAGAACGCCGCCCAGGCCTCGGTGATCGAGTCCCCCATGAACACGACGCGCCGTTCTCCCGGACGGGGCGGCGGCAGGTCGGCGTTGGCCTGACGGTAGCGGCGGAGGCCGGCCCAGTCGTCAGGGCCCGTTTGCGCCGCGAGCGAGGGCGCGGCCAGGAGCCCGATTACCGCGGCAGCCGCCGCCGTTCCTCGCCACTGGATCAGCCCGTGGCGCCTCAATAGTGCCCCACGCTTCCCTTGACCGCGGCGATCAGCTTGACGGGATCGAATCCCACACCCTGCTTCATCACCCATTCGACCTTCCGGATATCCGCGATATTCGCCGCCGGGTTGCCGCCGATCACCACCAGGTCGGCCTGCTTCCCAACTTCGATGGAACCGACCCGGTCGGCCCGGCCCAGATAGGTGGCGCCGTTCATCGTGGCAATCTGGATCGCCTCGACGGGGGTGAAGCCGGCCTCGACCAGCAGTTCGATCTGACGCTGGTTGGCAAAGCCGGGAATGACGCCACCCCCGCCGGTAGGATCGGTCCCCGCCACCAGCAGCCCGCCCGCCTTGGCGAAGGCGTATTCGAGCGCCATGTCCCGCGGGAACAGCGTCGCGTAGTTCGAGCTGGTCTGCTTCGACACGCCGGCGTAGAACTTGTCGAACTGTTCCTTGAGGTGGGGCGCCAGGACCTCGGTGCCCGGCGGCATCGGGCGCCCCGGCGTGAAGGTCTCGAACACTGTCAGGGTCGAGGTGATCGCCACGTTGGCCCGGATCAGCTGGGCCACCAGGGTCTTGAACGCCGGACTGCCGGGCTCGACCTGGCCCAGCGCGGCCTCCCCGCCTTTCGGACATTCGTCCGGCGTTTTCCCAGCGACAAAATCGGTGGAGGCGAGGAACCCGTGCTCGAGATCGTCAATGCCGAGGGCGGCGGCCTCCGCGTAGGTGACGGAACAGAGATGGCCCGTGACCTTCAGATGGCGCCGATGGGCTTCCTCGATGGCGGCGCCGAGCACGTCTCGGCGGATTTGCATGTACGCCTTGAACGACGTGGCGCCCTGATCGGCCCAGAACGCCACGAACCGGCGCGCCTCCTCGGGTGTGTTAAGCGACTGCATCTGGCCGAACGGATTCGGCCCGTTCAAATACGGGGCGGTGGCATCGATCCATGGACCTGGCTTGTCGCCCCGGGCAATGGCTTTGCCGATGTTGAGCTCGGCGTACCCGTTCATGTTGCCGCCGGTCCGCAACGAGGTCACGCCACCAGCCAGGTACAGTTTGACGAAGGACTCGGTGAAATTGCCGTAGGTGCCGGAGCCCGCCGGATAGAACAGGTGCTCGTGCACCATGACCAGGCCCGGAATGACGGACTTGCCCGTCAGGTCGAGGACCTGGGCGCCGGCCGGGACCGGCACGGCCGCCGCGTTCCCCACTGCCGCGATCATCCCGTCACGGACCACCACGGTCTGATCATCGCGGGCCGGCGTGCCCCGTCCGTCGATCACCCGCACGTGCTGGAGCACCACGAGCCCGGTATCGATCGTGACGAAAGGCCGGACCCCCGGCCCGATCCGGGGACGCTGGGCCGCCACAGGAACGGCCACCTGCACCAGCACGGCAGTCAGCAGCAAAGTGCGCATCGATCCTCCGTTTGAATCATCAGATGTTTCCGCCCCAGCGGCGGCGGTGCCCCTAGAAGATGCGGTCGATCAGCGCGAAGAGAAACACCGTCACGCTCATGACACCGTTCATGGTGAAGAAGGCGGCGTCGAGACGGGAGAGATCGCCGGGCTTCACCAGCCGGTGCTCGTAGGCGAGAATGGCGGCCGCCGCGACCAGGCCAGCGACGTACCACGACCCGAAGCCTGCTGCCCAGCCGAACAGCGCCAGGGCGGGAATGGTGACGCCATGGAGGAGCTTGGCCACCAGGATCGCCCGCCGCTCACCGAGCCTGACGACGGCGCTGCGGAGCCCCAGGCCCCGGTCGAACGCCTCGTCAGGCAGCGCGTAGAACATGTCGAACCCCGCCACCCACGTTGCCACCGCGACCGTGACGGCGATCAACATCCACCAGGGCTCGCTCCAGCGCCCCGTCACTGCCAGAAACCCGCCCACCGGCGCGATGGCGAGTCCCATGCCGAGCCACAGGTGCGGCCACCAGGTAAACCGCTTCGACATGCTGTACCCGGTCACCCACACCAGCGCCACGGGCGAAAGCCAGAGGCAGAGCCGGTTGAGCGAACCCGCGGCCCAGAGAAAAATCATGGCCGCCACCGCCACCGACGCCCAGGCCTGGCCCACCGACAGCGCGCCGGTCGGCAGTTCACGATTGCGGGTCCGCGGATTCTCCGAGTCGAAATGGCGGTCGGCGATCCGGTTGAAGCCCATCGCCACCCACCGCGCCGCCGAGAACGCGACCACGACCAGGAATACGGTCCGCCACTCCACCGCCCGCTGGAAGGACGCAGCCAGCACGCCAAGCAGCGCGAATGGAAGCGCGAACAGCGTATGCGGCAACTTGACGAAGTTGACGTAGCGGACGAAAAGCGACGCTCCGTCGAAGGTCTGGCCTTCCCGCTTCACGGCCTGGCTCATCGAATCCCGAGCCGGGGCCAGAGTTCGTCCACGCGCTTCCTGGTCCCCTCGTCCATTTCGATCAGCGGCGGCCACTCCCGGGTAAAGCCCTCCTCGGGCCATTTCCTGGTGCCGTCGATGCCCATCTTGCTGCCGAAGGTGAACGCGCGGCTGGCGTGGTCGAGCACGTCGGTCGGGCCCATGCTGAAGCGGACATCGCGTTCGGGATCGATGTTATTGAGGGCGATCCACCAGGCCTCGTCCGGATTCCGGACGTTGACATGCTTATCCACGACGACGAGCACCTTGGCCAGCGACATCAATCCGGCGCCCCACATGGCGTTCATCACCTTGTAGGCCTGTCCAGGGTACTGCTTGTCGATCGACACGAAAACCAGGTTGTGGAAGATCCCGCAGGCCGGCATGTGATAGTCGACGATTTCCGGCGTGGTGAGCTTGAGCAACGGGAGGAAGATCCGCTCCGTGGCGTGGCCGAGGTAGTAGTCCTCCATCGGCGGACGGCCAACCAGCGTGGCCGGGTAGATCGGATCCTTCCGCATGGTGACGCAGGTGATGTGGACGGCCGGGTAGAGATCGGCCAGCGAGTAATAGCCGGTGTGATCGCCGAACGGTCCTTCCATGACGAGTGGTTCCGCCGGATCGATGTAGCCCTCGAGAACAATGTCCGCTTCCGCCGGAACCTCGAGATCACAGGTCACGGCCCGGGCCAGTTCCACCGGCGCTTTTCTGAGAAACCCGGCGAAGATGAACTCGTCGATCGTGGGCGGCAGCGGGGCCGAGGCCGAATACATCGCGGCCGGGTCCGCGCCGAGGGCGATGACGACGGGCATCCTTTCGCCCTTCTCGGCCATTTCACGCCAATGGGCCGCTCCGACCTTGTGGCGCTGCCAGTGCATCGCGACGGTGTTCTTCCCCATCACCTGGACCCGATACATCCCGACGTTCCGGATCCCGCGCGAGGGATCCTCGGTGATGACCATCGGGAAGGTGATGAACGGTCCGCCGTCCATCGGCCACGTCGTGAGGACCGGAAGCCGGGTGAGGTCGATCTGGTCACCCTTGATCACCACGTCCTGGCAGCTCGGCCGCCCGCTCCGGGTCCGGGGCGGGAACTTGGCCACCTCGGCCAGTTTGGGCAGCATGGCGAGTTTGCCGAACAGTCCGTCGGGGACTTTAAGGTTCAACAACTCGGAGATCCGGCCGCCGATGTCGTCGAGGTTCTCGACCCCGAGGGACATCCCCATCCGCTTCATCGAGCCGAACAGGTTGATGCCGACGGGAATCGGGCTGACCGAGCCGTCGGCCAGCACGGGCTGTTCGAACAGGAGCCCCGGCCCGCCGCCCGGGCTCTTCATCACCCGGTCGCTGATCTCGGCCATCTCAAGGTGGACCCGGACCGGCTCCTTGATCCGGACCAGTTCCCCGGCTCGTTCGATCGCCGTCACGAATTCCCGCAGGGTATCGAGTGCCATCCGCCCGTATCCGCCTGTTCCTGGGGCCGTCTGCCTAACGGCCAGCCCGTTCGCCGACATGAACCGCACAGATTCCGCCGAGCAGCAACCGGTAGCGCACCGCCGCGAACCCCGCCCGTTCCATTTTCGCCTTGAGCAGGTCCGGCGACGGAAACGCCAGAACCGACTCCGGCAAATAGGTGTAGGCATCCCGGTGCTTCGAGACCAGGCGGCCGACCAGCGGGAGCAGCCGTCGAAAATAGAAGAAATAGAGGCCGCGCATCGGCTGCCAGGTCGGCGTCGTGAATTCGAGTACCACGAGCCGGGCGCCGGGCTTGAGCACCCGGGCGGCCTCGGCCAGTCCCCGGTCGAGATCCATCAGGTTCCGGACCCCGAAGCCCACGGTGGCCCCGTCAAAAAAGGCCGAAGCAAAGGGCAGGTCGAGCGCATCGGCGGCGACCGGCACGACCGCCTTGGACTTCCCCCGCCCGAGTTCGAGCATCGGCTTCACGAAATCGGCCCCGATGACGCGCCCTTTGAACCCGGGATCGTTGCCAAGGGTCGCGGCGAGGTCGAGCGTTCCGGCGCACAGGTCGAGGTAGGTGCCGGCCGAATTTCGTTCCCAGCCGAGTGCCTTGACCGCATCCCGCCGCCAGCGCCGGTCGATGTTGAGGCTCAACACGTGGTTCAGGAGATCGTAGCGCGGTGCGATCGCCGTGAACATGCCCCGGACGTAGGCCCGTTTTTCGGGACCGCCCGGCAGGCTTAAGTCTTTGTCGGTGGCGATCATAGGGGACGAAATAAGCGCGGGGGACGATTTGCACGCAACCGGCGGGGCCAACCCTGCCCGGCGGCCAGTTGGCCAGCCCCGCAGGCTGGCGTCCCACTGGCTCCGCTGCCATCTTTCCCACGGCCCGTTCAGGTGAGGTGGGGGCCGAGCGCCTCCCTCAACTGAGCCTCGATGACCGAGACCTCACAAAAGCTGAGCGTCTGCCGACCGCTGGCGCCGCTCGACTACCTCACCCTTCTCTACACGGCGGGGTCCTTCCTGATTCTGACCGTGCAATCGGTCGGCACGAAGGATCTGCGCGTCACCACGGTCGAACTCGGCCTCCTGCTGGGCGCCCACATCCTCCTGATCGCCCTGGTGCTGCTGGCTGCGGAGGCCCGTCGCCAGGCGGCGGGCAGGCCGTCGTTTCTGGCCGAGTGGTATCCACTGGTGGTGTTGACGGCGGTCTATGGATCGGTCGGACTGGTCAACGCACCGAGAGAGGCGGCCGGGCTCTCCTACGACGCCGTGGTTCAGGGATGGGAGGCCGCGACGTTCGGACGGCAGGTGGCCCACGAGTGGAGTCGCGATCCCAACTCGACCGCGGTGTCCTGGCCGCTGTCGCTCTCCTACCTGGCGTTCTTTCCAGTCCTGATCGCCGCCCCGGCAATGCTCTGGTGGCGCAAACGGCACGAATGCGCCCGCCAGATGATCTTCGGGATCACCCTCACGTTCTTCAGCTGCTACATCCTGTTTCTGCTCTTCCCGGTCGCGGGCCCGCCCTACCTGTGGGGCTGGCCCCTGGACCCGCGCCACACCGGGCTGCCTGCCCGCATGGTCCAGGACCTGATCGATCGCGGCGATTCCTGGGGATCGGCGTTTCCGTCGAGCCACGTCGCCGCGTCGATGGCGGCCGCCATGTTGGGGCTCCGGATGTGGCGGCCGCTCGGCCTCATGCTCGTGCCGGTAGCCGTGGCGATCTGTATCGGCGTGGTGTACTTCCAGGTCCACTATGCCATCGATGCGTTGGCCGGGGCCGGGATCGCGGTGGTCACCACAATGATGACCCGGCGGGTGTGGACGGCGCGACGGGCGGCCGCGGCCTGACTTTGCCGCGGTTCACCCGCCGGCAGCAATTTTTTCGAGCGCCTCCCACCGTGCCGTCGCGGCGACAAGTCCGGCGTCGATCGTAGCCAGACGAGCCTTCGCCGCTCCCACCGCCGCACCGTCACGCAACACCGCCGGGTCGGCGAGAGACCGGAACACCTCGTCCCGCTCCTTCTCCATCGCCTCGATCCGGTCGGGCAGCCCTTCGAGCTCCCGGGTCTCCTTGAACGACAGCCCCTTCTTCTTTCGCGCGGCCCCGTCGGACTGATCGGCCTTCTTCGCCGGCGGCCTGGCCGGTGCGGTCGCCGCCTTCGTGGTTTGACGAACCCAGTCCTGGTAGCCGCCGGCGTATTCACCGATCCGGCCCCCTCCCTCCATCACCAGCGTGCTGGTCACCACGTTGTCGAGAAAGGCCCGATCGTGGCTCACGACCAGCAACGTGCCCGAATACTCGATCAGGAGCTCCTCGAGGAGATCGAGGGTTTCGATGTCGAGATCGTTGGTCGGCTCGTCGAGCGCCAGGAGATTGAAGGATCGGGTGAACAGTCGGGCCAGGAGCAGCCGATTCCGCTCGCCGCCGGACAGGGTGCGGACCGGCGTCCGGGACCGTTCGGGAGAGAACAGAAAATCCTGGAGATAGCCCAGAACGTGACGGCGATTGGGGCCGATGTCGACGTGATCGGCGCCGCCTGCAATGCTGTTAAACACGCTCTGATCGGGGTCGAGCTGCTCCCGGAGCTGATCGAAGTAGGCGATCTCCAAACCGGTGCCATGACGGATCACCCCGGTATCGGGAGGCAGTTCCCCCAACAGCAGCCGGAGCAACGTGGTCTTGCCTGACCCGTTGGGGCCGATCAGGCCGACCCGGTCGCCCCGCGCGATTGTGGTGGTAAGGCCTTTGACGATCGGCCGGTCGCCGTGGGAGAAACCCAGGTTCTCGGTTTCGATCACCAGCCGGCCCGAGCGTTCCGCCTCCTGGGCCTGCATCCGAACCGTGCCAACCCGGTCGCGGCGGGCCCGCCGTTCGAGGCGGAGGGCCTCGAGGGCCCGGACCCGGCCCTCGTTGCGGGTTCGCCGCGCCTTGATGCCGGTCCGGATCCAGACCTCCTCCCGGGCCAGCTTCTTGTCGAACAGCGCCCATTCCCGCTCCTCATTGGCGAGCGAGGCTTCCTTCCGCTCGAGGAAGGTGTCGTAGTTCGCCGCCCAGTCGGTCAGGCGGCCACGATCGAGTTCGATGACGCGGGTGGCGAGGCGCCGCAGGAAGGCCCGATCGTGGGTGACGAACAGCAGGGTGATACCGCGCTCGATCAGATAGCCCTCCATCCACTCGATCGCCTCGACGTCGAGATGGTTGGTGGGCTCGTCGAGCAGGAGCACGTCGGGCTCGCGGATCAGGGCCCGGGCCAGCAGGGTCTGCCGGCGCCGGCCGCCCGACGCCGCGAGGAACTCGGCATCGGGATCGAGTCCCAGGTGGGACAGCACGGTTTCGACCCGGGTCTGGAGCTGCCAGGCCCCGCTGGCGTCGAGTTGATGATGGAGCCGGTCCATGTCGGCCAGCGCCTGGTCTCCGCCGCCGTGGCCGACCCGGATCGTGGCTTCGTGATAGCGGGCCAGCAGGGTGCCGGCCTCGCCGAGCCCCCCGGCGGCCACGTCGAAGATCGTGCCCACGAGGTCGAGCGGAATATCCTGCTCCAGGCGGGACACCTGGAGCCGGCTCTGCCGGACCACCAGCCCCGAGTCGGGCTCGATGGTGCCGTCCATCAGCTTCATGAGCGTGCTCTTCCCCGCCCCGTTCCGCCCCAGCAGCGCGACCCGCTCGCCCCGATCCAGGGAGAAGGTTGCCCGGTCGAGGATCGGCGGACCGCCGAACGCCACGGTCACTTCCTGCATGCCTAACAATGCCACGGTCGTCCCGCCCGTTTCGCTCTGAGTTAGTTTTGGGGATGGCGCTCACCGCAACCATCTACACCTTCGACATCCAGCTCGCCGACACCGACCGCGGCGTCTACGAGAAGCTGTCCCTACGGATCGCCTGCCACCCCTCGGAAACCGAGGAATCCCTGCTGACCCGGATGCTGGCCTACTGCCTCGAATACGGCGAGGGCATCGCCTTCTCCGCCGGCGTCTCCGACGGCACCGAACCCGCCATCGCCATCAAGGATCTGACCGGCGGGTGGCGGGCCTGGATCGACGTCGGCTACCCCGACGCCGCCCGGCTCCATCGAGCCAGCAAACTGGCGCCCCGGGTGGCCGTCTACATCCACAAGGATCCGTCCATCCTGCTCCGCCAGCTGGCCGACGAACGGATCCACCGCCGCGACGAGCTGGAACTCTACGCGATGGACCGGACGATGCTCGCCGAGCTGGCGAGTCGCCTGGTCCGGCGGATGGTCCTCGACCTGACGATCGCGGAGCGGCACCTCTATCTCACCATCGGCAACGACACGCTCACCGGCGAAGTCGTGCGGCTCCCCTACCAGTCGGTCGATCGGTAGTTCTTGAGGAACTGACCCCAGACGTGGGTCCCGGTGTTGAACCCGTCGATGATCGGGTCGACGATCCGGGCCGCCCCGTCGACGATGTCGAGCGGGGGATGGAAACGGTGCTCGGCGATCTTCCGGGCTGCCAGCACTTCGGGATCCTCGTCCGTGACCCAGCCGGTGTCCACCGCGTTCATGTGGATCCCATCGTGGAAATAATCGGTGGCCGAGGTCCGCGTCATCATGTTGAGCGCGGCCTTGGCCATGTTGGTGTGCGGATGCCGCGTGGTCTTGAAGCGACGGTAGAACTGGCCCTCCACGGCCGACACGTTGACGATGTGCTTGTCCCGTTCGGGCGTCCTGAGCATGAGCGGCTTGAGCCTGGCGTTCAGGATGAACGGTGCCACCGCGTTCACCAGGTGCACCTCCAGCAATTCCACCGTCGGCACCTCCGCCATCACCAGCCGCCACGAGTTCCGGTCACGCAAATCCACCTGCTGGAGATCCTGATCGAGACGCCCCTCCGGGAACAGCGCCTGCTGGGCCGCGATCTCCTCGGGCAGGAGTTTCACTTGCGAGAGCTCGGCCGCCCGGGTCAAGCCGATTACGTGGGTCGCGTCCTTCGGCAGTGGCGCCCCCGACGCGCCGGCCTCGGGCAGCATGTGATAGCCGCGAAGCCCCTCATATGCGCCGAGCAGGCGGCGGGCCGCCGGGGGCAGCTCGGCCGCCGACCCGGCCTCGGCCGCCATCATGTGCTGGTAGAACTCCGGCGGACGACGGACCGTCTGGCAGGCGTTGTTGACGATGAAATCGAGCCGGTCCCGGGTCTCTAAGAGGTGGTGACAGAAGGCCTCGACGCTCGGGGTGTGCCTCAAATCGAGTCCGAAGATCTCGAGCCGGTGGCCCCATTCGGCGAAATCGGATTCCCGGGCATAGCGGGCCGCTGAATCGCGCGGGAACCGGGTCGTGACGATCAGATGGGCGCCGGCGCGAAGCAGCTTGATCCCCGCCTGGTAGCCGATCTTGACCCGGCCGCCGGTGAGCAGCGCCACCCGGCCCGAGAGATCGGTCAGCTCGGTTCGCTTCCGAAAATTGAGCGCCGCACAATCGGGGCAGAGCTGATCGTAGAAATGATGAACCGCAGCGTAGTCCTTCTTGCAGGTGTAGCAGTTCTGCGGCTCGATCGCTTCCCGAAAGTCCGGGTCGTCGACGTCGGACTGACGACGCTCGGACGGCGGGAAGTAGTTGGGCGTGGTAAAGATCTGCTCACGGCGGAGCTTGCGGATCCCGGTGTCGGCCAGAACATCCTCGATCTTCTGGACCTTGGCATTGCGCCGTTCGACCCGCTTTGCCTTGACCACTCGCCGGCGGGCGAGGGCGTCCGGCCGGGAGACCTCACCGGCGAAGCGCAACAGACGGAGCTTGGTATCGGGATCGAGATCGGTGAGGATCTCCCGGTGGTCAGCGATCAGTTCCAGAATGTCGGCGGCTGCCCGGGCCCGGTCGGCGATCGGGACGGATTCGGTAATGGTTTCATCGGTCATACGTGGCGCCAAACATAAGGGAGTCGGTCAGAATCCCGGCCTTGTTCGGCGGACCCACCCCGCAAGGCGCCCGGTCGATCTGGCCGGGCCCTCGCAATGGCGGTGTTCGATCGTGCAGAGACACGATTTCAGTGGAACTGGGCGGTCTCCGTCGACCCGGCCAACGCCGTCGTCGATGACGCCCCGCCGCTCACCACCTGGGCCACCTCGTCGAAATACCCAGTCCCGACCTCGCGCTGGTGCCGGGTCGCGGTGTACCCGTTCGCCTCCGACGCGAACTCGGCCCGCTGCAACTCGGCGTAGGCCGTCATCCCCCGATCGGCGTAGCCCCGGGCCAATTCGAACATTCCGTGGTTCAGGGCGTGGAATCCGGCCAGCGTGACGAACTGGAACTTGTACCCCATCGCGCCCAACTCACGCTGGAAGCGCGCGATCGTCGCCGCATCGAGCTTCTTCTCCCAGTTGAAACTGGGCGAGCAGTTGTAGGCCAGCATCTTCCCCGGGAACTTGGTCCGGATCGCCTCGGCGAACCGGCGGGCCTCCTCGAGGTCCGGGGTCGAGGTCTCGCACCAGATCAGGTCCGCGATCGGCGCGTAGGCGAGGCCGCGGGCAATCGCCTGGTCGAGGCCGGCCCGAACCCGGAAGAATCCCTCGGCGGTCCGCTCGCCAGTCAGGAACGGCTGGTCCCGTTCGTCCACATCGGTGGTGATCAGCGAGGCGCCGTTCGCGTCAGTCCGGGCGACCAGGATGGTCGGCACGCCCTCGACGTCGGCCGCGAGCCGCGCGGCGATCAGGTTCCGAAGCGCAGCCTGGGTGGGAATCAGCACCTTGCCGCCGAGGTGGCCGCACTTCTTCTCGCTGGCCAACTGGTCTTCGAAATGAACTCCGGCCGCACCGGCTTCGATCATCGCCTTCATCAGCTCGAAGCAGTTGAGCGGCCCGCCGAACCCGGCTTCGGCGTCGGCCACGATCGGCGCGAACCAATGGACCCCGGACGTCTTGCCTTCGGCATGCTCGATCTGGTCGGCCCGCTGGAGCGTCTGATTGATCCGTTTCACCACCATCGGGACGCTGTTGGCGGGGTAGAGGCTCTGGTCGGGATACATCTGGCCGGCCAGATTCGCGTCGGCCGCCACCTGCCATCCGGACAAATAGATCGCCTGGAGGCCGGCCCGGACCTGCTGCATCGCCTGGTTCCCGGTCAGGGCGCCGAGGGCGTGGACATAGTCCCGTCGCTGGAGGAGATCCCAGAGCCGCTCGGCACCGAGGCGTGCAAGCGTGTGCTCGACTTGAACCGAGCCCCGAAGCCGGAGGACGTCCTCGGGCTCGTACGGCCGTTCAATGCCCCGCCAGCGGGCACTCGCCCGCCAGTCGTCGCGCAGGCCGGCGGCGCTGCCGTACGTGGTCGTCTCGATACGGTCGATCATAAGCCACTCTCTCTCGTCTGAAAGGTCAGACCGGGTCGTGCTGCCCGGCCACAATCATCGTTTCGCTCTGCCGGCGGGCTTCGACCAGCCGGCGGCGGTCCTCGTCATCGGAGCAGCCGCCCAACAGCGCGCCGAGTTCCTCGTCATACAACCGGGTCAGAAACTCGGGAGTGTGCGGCACCGGGTGTCCAGACTCGTCAGCCACCTCCACTCGGTCCCGATGCTGAACCCGCTGCGCCAGCATCAGCCGGTAGATCCGGTCGGTCGCAAGGTCTTCCATGTAACCCTCGATCAGGCTGGCCCCCCGACCCGCCAGGACCCCGGCCCGGTATTGAATCGTGACCCGGGCGGCAGCCCGCGATCCCGCCACCGTATGGCGGCCGACGCCGGCCGGACCCGGCCGGAGGTCGGGATACCGCGCGATGCCCTCGGGACGAGTCATCCCCTGGTTCGGTATCGGGAACTGGGCCACCGCCACGGCATTCTGGTCCGGGTGTCCAGTCCAGGCACCGTCCATCAGCGCGTTCGCCTCATTCCGCTTGTCGGTTTCCAGCACCGTCATCGCCCGGGCGTTGAGCTCGGGATCGGTTCGGCTCGGAAAGAGGGCCGTCATTCCGCCGATCGCCAGCGCGCCTCGGCGGTGGCAGATCTCGGGCAGGAGCACCCGCAGCCGTTGGAAGAACGGAACGTCGTGGGGGATGGTATTGCGATCGGGCAACACCCACGCGGCGTCGGGAAGGTTGAAGTGGATGAGACTCGCCAGGTAGTCCCAACGACCGAGGTTGAGTCCGAGGACGTGGTCGCGCAGATGGTAGAGGAATTCCTCCATCTGATAGGCCATCGGGTGCGACTCGACCAGCGCCATGCACTTGATCGCGTCGGCCGGAAGCCCGCGGTCCGCGGCCAGGCGGCGGAACACGTCCCGCCACCACAGCGCCTCCTCCGCCGACTCCGATTTCGGGATATAGATCGCGATCGGATGGCGGAGGCGGCCCGGATCCACCTGGTGGACCAGGAGGGCCAGGTCGAACAGCGAGGCCGAGGTCGTCTCTTCCGGCACGATCCCGGTCTGGCCGAGGTGCAACCCCCGCACCCGGACCCAGACAACCACGCCGCTCGGCTTGATCCCCACCTCCCGGCCGCGGTTCTGGTCGGCATAGGCGAGGGTACCGTGGAGAGCGCCGACCGCATTGGCATGACCGCGGACCGTGTTGTCCCAGCCGTTGGCCATCGAGTCTTCCAGATCAATCATCACGCCGGGCGCGCCGGAGTTGAGCATCTTGACCACGAGCTCGGCGTCATCGGCCGGGCCGGTCATCTGGTTTCGCTGGTCGGCACACCAGTCCGGGAGGCGGATGGCCCAATCGCCGGCGGTGGCCTCGGACGGCGCCAGGTGGTCAGGCCGGGTGCCACGGTGGGACTGTTCGAGCACCCGGGCCCGGACGGCGACCAGGGCCCGTTGCCGCGGAGCAAAGGCCCGGTGCAGATCGAGATACCGGTCGAAGAAGCCGGGCGGAAGATCCCGGCGCGGGTCGAATCCGGCGGGGGGACGGTTAGGCATCGCGGCTCGTCTCGGGTATCGGCTCCAGGAACTTCCGGACGGACCGGTCGGTCACGTCCCGGACAAGCCTAGTCGGCGGCCCCCGATCGAGTCAAGCGAATTTTCGCTGTTGAATTGATTTTCGCTGAGAGCGAATGTAGGTTCGCGCAGCCCCTTCGCCCCCGGCGGCATCCCGCATGACCACCACGACCCATCTCCGGACCATGTTCGGGGTCAAACTCTCCCGGCTCCGCGACGCCCGCCGGCTCTCGCAAACCGCGCTGGCCCAGCGGGCCCGGCTCTCGGTGTCGTACCTGGCCGAGATCGAAGCCGGCAAGAAATATCCCCGAACCGAGAAGATGCTGGCCCTCGCGGAGGCGCTCGGCGTCGGGTATGACGAGCTGGTCTCATCCCAGGTCGACGCCGAATTCGCGCCGCTCAAGGGCTTCCTCGATTCACCGGTGCTGCAGAGCTTTCCGTTCGAGCGGTTCGGCCTTCCCCGCGAACAACTCGTCCACCTCCTGGCCCGATCGCCTCACGAGGTCGCGGCACTCCTCCGGACCGTGAACGACGTGGCCCGCCAGTACAACATCGGCGTCGAGCATTTCCTCCACGCCGCGCTCCGGTCCTATCAGGAACTGACCGGCAACTACTATCCTGATCTCGAAGCCGCCGCGGCCGCCCTGTCGGCGGAGATCGCCGGTCACGGCGGCCCCTCGACCTCGTTGGCCACCAGGCTCGAACGCTGGATCGAGGCCAACCTGCACCTCACCGTCGACGAGAAGACCCTCAGCCGGCCGTCGCCCCTTGGCGGGCTCCGGTCGGTACGGGTCGATCCCGGAGGTCGGCTGCTCCTCAATCCGAAGTTGGGACCGTCTCAGCGCGCCTTCACGCTCGCCCGCGAGGCCGCCTTTCATCGCCTGGCGCTCACACCCCGGTCACCGGTGTCGCCCCCGGACGCGAACGGGTCGTTCGATCAGGTGCTCAACGATTTCAAGGCCTCGTACGTCGCCGGCGCGATCGTGCTCCCCCGGGCGGCTCTGGTGGCCGACCTCAAGCGCTGGTTCAAACAGGCCCGCTGGCATCCCGGCGACCTGCTGGCGTTGATGGACAAGTACCAGGTCACGGCCGAGACCCTCCTCTATCGCCTCAGTGAATTGGCGCCGGGCGAGTTCGGCCTCAAGGTTCATTTCCTGAAGTTCCGTTCGGTCGAGGGGACGTTCCGGCTCGAGAAGCAGCTCAATCTTTCCAACCTGCCGGTGCCGCCCGGCCATGGCGGCGGCGAGCACTACTGCCGGCGGTGGCTGACCACGCGCCTGTTGACCGACCTCGCGGTCCGTCACCATCGCCACCCCCGGAAGGGCCCGCCCCCGGCACCCGAAATCGGGGTCCAGATCTCCCGCTTCCCCGACGACGTCAGCGAATATTTCTGTCTTGGTTTGGCGTTCCTGGCACCGATCGGTCCGCCCGATCCCGTTAGCCTGACGATCGGTTTCCGGATCGACGACCAGTTCAGAAGAACCGTCCGGTTCGCCGCCGACCGGACGGTTCCGCGGGCCCTGATCAGCTCGACCTGCGAACGATGTCCGCTCGACGCCGAAGCCTGCCACGACCGGGTGGCGCCGCCAACCATGGTCGAGCTGGCGCGCACCCGCGAGGAACAGCGCCGGGCCCTCGCGGCGATCCTCAGGCCGGACCAGCCGACCTGACCCCCGTTACTTCCGGCCCAGGCCGCCTTCGCGGATCACGGCATGGAGCGCGTCCAGGGCGTCGAGATCGAGTCGCAACCGTTCACCTTCTTCGAAGGAGACACGGTCGGAAGGAACGAATTCTCCGCGGTCAGCGCCGGACGACCCTGAGAATCCTGATCGCCGGGGTGAGGGTCTGGCCCTTGGCCGGGCTCCGCTGAATCGCCTTCACGACGCTCATGCCCGACAGGACCCGCCCGAAGGCGGCGAAGCCCTGGCCGTCGGCATTCCGCTTGCCGCCGAAATCCAGTTCCGGCTGGTCGGTGACGCAGATGAAGAACTGATCCTGCGCGGTGTCGGGACCGCCCCGGGCCATCGACAAGGTCCCGGCCTTGTGCCGGAGTCCGGTCACGCTGGTCCGCTCGAGCGAAATCGGCGGCAGGCCGTCGGCCGCGCGGGTGGTGTCGCCGGCGGCCTGGATCACTTCGATCTTGACCAGCTTGTCGGGCTGATTGGCCAGCGTCACCGTCCGATGGAACAGGCCGTGGTCGTAGAAGTGCTTGGCCACGTAGCGGAGAAAGTTCTGACCGGTGATCGGGGCGTGCACGGTATCGATCTCCGCCTCGATCGCGCCCAGACTGGTTTCGATCCGCACCCGCGGCAGTCTTCTGGGCGTCCACGGTTCCGGCAACGCCGAAGGCGGCGGCCAGAACCAGCAGCTCGAACTTCCCGGCGGACCCCCGCATTATTTCACCGGCTCCAGTTTCCAGAAGGCGATCCCGCTGGCCTGTTGGCCCACGTCCACGGACCCGACCCGCGCGAGGGCCCTCAAGTCGTAGACATCGACCTTGCCGGGCTGAGCTCCCACGCCCTCGCTGCTCACGAACGCATAGCGGGAATCGGCGCTGACCGCCACGCCGTGGCTCACGGTGGTGGAACTCTTGAACTGGGCCGCGCTGGTGCCCGCGGCGATGTCGAAGATCTGCACGCCGCCGCCCTGCTTGAGCGTCGCGATCAGGTACTTGCCGTCGGGTGTCACGCCGAGGTTGTAGACGCCCCGCCCGGTCGGGAACCGGCGCGAGATCGCCCAGGCGGTTCGGTCGATCTCCACGATCTCGTCCGCCTTGTTGCAGGCGACGAACACCTTCCTCCCGTCGACCGAAGGCTGGGCCCAGGTCGGCGAGCAGCTGTTCGGCGTCATGGCATGGTGCATCCCGCCGCCGTAGCCCACGTCCGCCGGATCGACTTCCGGCTTGGCCCGGCTGCCCGTGGCAGCCGCGGGCAGGTGATCGGCCATCTCGCCACGGTTGTCAGCGGCCAGCGGGCCTTCCTTGCCCTTGGCGAGCGAGAACCGCCGCGAAACCTTGAAGGTCCGGGTATCGATCTCCACCAGCTGGTCGTCCATCATGCAACCGGAGTAGTGAAACCGGCCGCTCGGATCGATCCGGCTCCCGTGCGGCATGGTGCAGGTGATCACCCGGGCCACCTCGGTGTGGGTCGGGGTATAGATCACCGACTGGGAGGAAGGCACCATGTCGCCATGGAGATTGAAGTTGGCGGCGATGGCGTAGATCCCGTCGGGGGAGATGTCGATCGACGCCGGGAAATTGCCGAGCAGGACGCCGGGGCCGACCAGGGTGTCCGGACCCAGGGCGTAGCGCCAGTACTTCCCGTCGGGGAACCCGTGGCCCGTCGTCATGTGGAGGTATTTTCCGTCCCGCGAGATCGCCAGCCCATGGGGGCCTTCCATCTCGGCCGCAAATTCACCGACCGGGATCGATTTTTCGACGACGAAGCCGTCCGGGCCGAATTTGAGCCGGTAGATCATGTCGGCCGATTCGGCCCCGACATAGGCCCAGTAGTTGGCCGTGGGCGGGAGGGGTGCCGGGGCGACCGCCTGGGCCAGGAGGGCGGCCGGGACCGTGGCGACCAGGCCCAGCAGGACGATCGCCTTGCGCGTACGGGATTCAGCGAACATCGTTAGTCTTCTCACGCATTGCAGATGGAAGTCGTTCGACTCGAAGGTCGTCGCTCACCCGATGGGAGTTCTGTCATGAAGCTAACCGTTTCGCGGGGTCGCGCCATGCTGGGCGCGGTGGTTTTCGCACTCACGCTGGGCACCGCCGTGCCGCTCGCTGCGCAGGATTCGGTGGTGGTCAAACTGGTCGCCGAACCGGCCTCCGCCAAACTCCGGGCCGGTGATTCCACGGCGGTGACCGTCAAGGCCTACAACGCCAAGGGCCAGGAAATCCCCAACGCCGAGATCCGGGTGTTCGCCGCCCGACGCGGCGTGGCCTTCAGCGACGGCAAGATCCGCGCGTTCCAGGCCGGCTCCTACACCGTGAACGCCATGGCCGCCGGGGCCGCCGGCAACCCGGTGATGCTGGAGATCCCGGTCACGATCACCTGGCCCTCGATCGCCAAGCTCGAGGTGGTGGCTGACGCCGACCGGCTCTACACCGGCACCACGTCGGCTCACCGGGTCAAGGCATCCCACCCCGACGGCAGCGAACGTCCGAGCCCGACGCCGGCCTGGCGCAGCTCGAATCCGGCGGTGGCCTCGGTCGACCGGTTCGGCAACGTCCGGGCCCACAAGGCCGGCAGCGTCGTCATCTCGGCGGAACTCGAAGGCGTCTCGGCCAAGGCAACCCGAACCGTCGTGGCCAATCCGACCACGTCGATCGCGCTGAGTGTCCGGGACACCACGCTGAAAACCGGCGACGTGCTCAAACTCACGGCCGTGGCGCACCGGGCCGACGGTGCCGCCGTCGCCGATGCTCCGATCGTCTGGAGCTACAGCTATGTCCCAACCGACTCGATGGCCCCGTCCGGCATCCCCGGGGGTGCCGGCATCGTCCAGTTCGGCGAATTCGCCGCGAACTACCCCGGCCGCTACACTCTGATGGCCCGGTCCGGCTCGGCGTTCACCGAGACCACTATCGAGGTCAAGCCGCGCGACGCCCGGCGACGGATCACGGTCACCGGCCGCGGCTCGATCACCAACACCCACACCTCGGACCTCTGGCCGTGGACCGGCAAGGATGGCCGGGACTACGCCTTGGTGGGCACCTGGGGCGGCGACGGCTACGGCTTCGTCTACGATATCACCGACCTCAACAATCTGATCAAGACCGACTCGATCAAGATCGACGCCCGGACCATCAACGACGTCACCGTCTCTCCGGACGGCCGCTACGGCGTGCTGGCCCGCGAGGGCGCGTCGAACCGGGTGAACGGTGTCGTGATCCTCGACCTCGCCGAGCCGGCGCACCCGAAAATCGCTGCCTCATTCAGCCAGGAGCTGACCGGCGGCGTCCACAACATGTTCGCCACCAACGACTACCTGTTCGCAATCTCCGGCGGCGCCAAATACGTCATCATCGACGTCAAGGACATCTACAAGCCCAAGTATGTGAGCGAATACCGGCACCCGAACGCCCGGATCCACGATCTCTGGGTGCATGACGGGATCGCCTACTCCGCCCAGGGTGGCGCGGGAACTGTGGTGGTGGACGTCGGGAACGGGAAGTACGGCGGCAGCATCGAGCACCCGAAGCTCATCACCGTGTACTCAGTGAACAGCGGCCACGAGATCTACCCATACTTCCAGCAGTCGACCGGCAAGGTCTATCTGTTCATCGGCGACGAGGAGATGAACCGGTCGGGGCGGGTCTGGGAGGGCACCAACTACTTCGGCCAGATGACCACCCCGGGTGGCGTTCCGCAGACCTCGGGCGGCTTCACCCACATCGTGGATTTCACCGACCCGATGCATCCGAAGCCGGTGGGCCAGTATCACGTCGAGGATTTCGGGTCCCACGACATCATCGTCCAGGACGACATCCTCTATCAGGCCTACTATGACGGCGGCGTCCGGCTCGTGGACGTATCGGGTGAACTCCTCGGCAACCTGGCCGACCAGGGTCGTGAGATCGCCGTATTCAAGCCCTACGATCCGAAAGGCTACACCCCGAACGCGGCGTTCGTCATGAACGCGATGCCGTGGAAGGGGCACGTGCTCTTCACCGACTTCAACACCGGACTCTGGGCGGCCAAGTTGCAGCCGAAGCAGGCGCTGACGCCCTGAGCGCGGGCGAACACCCCTTCAACGGCGGCCTGTTCAACTCGAGCGGGCCGCCGTTGATTCTTCAAAGCTGTGTCCGACTGACGCTGATGGGACGGGGCCGAATGTCGAACCGTCAGGTAGCCGAAAGCGGCCGGACCACGTTGCGTCGCACCGCCATCCTCGTCGCCATCACCGCCCTGGCCTGATGCAGCACCGACCCGGCCGCCGCGGACCTCGCACACGCCAAGGCCACCTGGCTCGGCCAGAACGTCCAGAACTAGGAGATGACGGTCCGGCGCCTCTGCTTCTGCGCCAGTGTGGAACCGGTCCGCGTCCGGGTGGAAGCCGGCGTGGCGGTTTGCCGAACGGTGATCGCGACCGGGCTTCCGCTCAACTCGGCCCTGGCAACGGGACATCCCGGGGTGCCGGGGCTGTTCAGCCTGGTCGAAGACGCCTACCGGCGGGCCTACAAGGTCAGCGCCACGTTCAACCGAGAATTCGGGTTCCTGGAATCCACCGTCATCGACGATGTCGGAAACGCCATGAGTTCCAGAGCGCCAGTACCTGATCTTGCCTACGGCTTGTCGACCGGCAGGTCGACGGCCGACCACTTCGTACGTCTCAACAGGTCACCGAGGCCGCACGACCAGGCCCTTGAACATGCCGAGCTTGACATGCGGGGTCTGTTTGGGCCCATCCTCGAGCGTGCAGATCAGGACGTAACTCCGCCCCGGCTGCAAATCGACCGTCAGCCCCATGTCGACCTCCGTCCCGAACGGTGTGTACAGCAGGCCGTCAGCCTCGTAAATCGAGTCCACCGAAGCGCCGTCCCGCTCGGCCGCGAAGGCCTGGGCCGCTGTCACCCCGGGCCGCAACAGGGCCAGGCCGAGTTCGTGGTCGAGCGTCCCGGCGTTCTTGAATCGGAACACGGTCGGCCCGGGCGGCAGCGTATCCGGCCCTCGAAAGGCGAAGTCACGGCCCACGTACGACGCCTCCCTGGGCCCGGCCGAGACGCGGCACCCGATCACGCCAACCAGCAGCAGGGCGCCCCAGGACCGGAGACCGCATGGGCCGGCTCTCATCGAACATCGAGCATCTTGAACATGCCCATCGTCATGTGACGGGCCTTGTCGGGCCCGTCCGTGAACTGACACCAGAGCGCATAGTGCCGGCTCCGGACCAGGGTCACCCCGATGCTCACCGGAAAACTGGACTGGCCGGGCGCGCCAAACAGCACCGCGGTTCCTCCGTCCAGCAATGCCCTGACCTTCCGTCCATGCGCCAGCGAATCGGCGAACTCCGCCGGCCGAACCCCCTCGCGCAGCCGTCCGAGAATCATCTCATGCAGCACCGCACCGGCGTGCCGGTAGTGAATCCGCGCCGGGCCCGCCGGCAAGGTATCCGCAACGGCAAAGGCATAGTCAGAGGCGACGACCTCGACGTCGTTCGGAACGGCCGCGCGGTCGCAGCCGAAGACGGCGAAGGCGAGGACGGGCCAGAATCGGGCCTTCACCGGCCGGTCTTGTGCCATTCGGCCAGGAGTTCGGCTTCCCGGGCCGCCGTCAGCCCAGGCCGGCGGGCGGTCGTGGATTCCCACGCTTCGCCTGTGGACTTGAACCACTGGAGCGTGTCTCGGGCGGTATCGGCGAGTGGGCGATAGGTCAGGCCCGCGGCGATCGCCCGCTTCGGGCTGATCAACCCGTTCCCCTTGTGATCGCCGATCGGCGGGTACCAGATCGGCATATCCGACCACGGGCGAATCTTCCGCTCAAGCAGAAACGGCGTCGGCACCCAGCTGAACCGCACGTCGGACGTCGTGATGCCGCGGATCCCGTAGAGAAACTCGGCCATCGAGAGCCTCGAACCCGGCCCGGTGGCGTTGAAGGCCCCGGTGGTCCGGTTCTCGAGCATGCGAACGATCCACTCCGCCATGTCTCGCGCGTCGATGACCTGCACGGGGTCAGTCGGATCCCCGGGTGCGATGACTTCCCCGCCGCGGTCGATCCGGACCAGCCAGTAGGTGAACAGATGCGCGTTGTCACCCGGCCCGACGATCCAGCCCGGCCGGATGATGGTGTGGGACTCGGGAAACGCGTTCCGGACTTCCTGCTCGCACACCACCTTGAGCGGCCCGTAGTATTTCCGGGTGTCCTCGGAGGTGGGCTCCGGCAGCACGGCCTTGTCGTAGTCCTCGTCGAGGTTCTCGACGGCCAGATCCTTGTAGACGTCGCCGGTCGAGATGAACAGGTAGTGCTTGGCCTGCGCCTTGAGCATCTGAGCGGAGGCCCGGACCACGCGCGGCACGTATCCGGAGGTATCGACAACGCAGTCCCAGGTCCGGCCCTTCAGCACGTCGAGCCCGCCGTCCCGGTCGCCGAGGAGCCGCTCGACTTCGGGAAAGAGACCGGGATGGGTCTTGCCGCGGTTGAAGATCGTCGGGATGTGGCCCCGGGCCTGAGCCGCCCGCACCATGTGGGGGCCGATGAAGCCGGTCCCGCCGATGAAGAGGATCCGGAGCGGCGCCTTCCGGGCCGGCACGCCCCAGCCAAGCGGAGCGGACACCTTGCCGGCCGGGAGGGAGAACGACGCCGTCCCCGCTGCCGTCACCTTGAGAAAATCCCGTCGAGTCGCCATGACCTGTCCCGTTGAGTGTGAGCCTAGAGCAGAATGCCGGCGATGGCCGCCGACATGAAATTGGCCAGCGTCCCGGCCAGCATCGCCCGGAAGCCAAGCCGGGCGAGATCGCCCTTGCGAGTCGGCGCGAGCGCTCCGATCCCGCCGATCTGGATCCCGACCGAGCTGATGTTGGCGAACCCGGCCAGCGCAAACGACGCAATGATGAAGGACCGGGGATCCAGCGTCGCCTTCAACGGCCCCAGCTGGGAAAACGCGATGAACTCGTTCAGCACTGCCCGGGTGCCTAACAGGCTACCCACCGTCCCGGCGTCCTGCCACGGCACCCCGAGGGCCCAGGCCACCGGCCGGCCGACCCAGGCGAGGATGGTCTGGATGTTTTCAGGAAACCAGCCGACCCAGCCATGGATGCCGGCCATGGCACCGTTCACCAGCGCCACCAGCGCGATAAACGAGATCAGCATGGCGATCACGTTCAGCATCAGGTGAAGACCCTCACCGGTCCCACGGGCGGCGGCATCCACCACGTTCACGTCGGTCTTCGGGACATCGAGTTTGACATTGCCGTAGGTCTCGGGCGTCCCGGTCTCGGGCTCGAGCAGCTTGGCCATCATGATGGTGCCCGGCGCCGTCATGATCACGGCGGTGAGCAGGTGCCGGGCTTCGACCCCGAAGGCGATATACGCCGCCATGATGGAGCCCGAGATGTGGGCCATCCCCGCGGTCATCACGGTCATCAGTTCGGACCGGGTCATTCTGGCCAGGAACGGACGGATGGTGAGCGGCGCCTCGGTCTGCCCCATGAAGATCGACGCCGCCACGTTCAGACTTTCGGCGCCGCTCGCACCCATGGTCCGGCTCATCACCACGGCCAGGGCGCGGACGATGAGCTGCATCACGCCCAAGTAATACATGACCGCGAACAGCGCCGAGACGAAAATGATGGTGGGAAGAATCTGGAAGGCGAAGATCACGCCGAGGCTCGAACCCGACTTGCCCAGCTCACCGAACACGAACTCGGAGCCGACGTACGAGAAATGGAGCACCGATGTCACGAAATTGCCGAGGCGCCGGAACAGTTCCTGGCCGAAGGGGACCCGGAGCACGAAGATCGCGAAGGTCAGCTGGAGCCCGACGCCCCACCCGACAACCTTCCATTTGATCGCCCCGCGATTGCTCGAAAGGGCATACCCGACCAGAATGATCAGCACCATGCCGATTACGCCGGTGAGTCGGGTCGTGAGCGGAATCACCGGCTGGGGCGCGGCCGGCGGGACGACCGGCGCCGCCGACACGGCGGGAGGGGTCCGGCCGGAGGCCTGGGCCACCAACGCCCCCACCTGGCGGCCGGTGGCCCCCGGCAGCGCCCAGGACGCGACCACTCCCACGATCACCAGCACCGCGGCGAGCAGCCAACCGCGGGCCCAACGCGCCTTGTCAGAGGATGCCATCCCCGCTCCGGTCATATATATGGGTGAAGTGAGCCGGTAAGTTGCCCCAATTCCGGCCGGGCGCAACACCCCTCGGCGGTCGCCGGGTGGGGCCCCTTGAGTTAGGATTCGTCCCATCTCGAAACGCCAATTGAACGGAGTACCGATGCGCCTGATCACCCTGCTCGCCAATCTGATCCTCGTCCCGGCCTGGGCCGGGGCCCAGTCGCCGGCGCCGGTCACCGTCGTCAAAGCGGCCCGGATGCTGGACGTCGTCACCGGTCAGATGGTCGCGAACGCCGTGGTCGTGGTTCAGGGGGATCGGATCCTGTCGGTTGGCGGCCCCGCGCCGGCCGGCGCCACGGTGGTCGATCTCGGCGATGTGACCCTCCTCCCGGGGTTCATCGACCTCCACACTCACTTGAGCGGCGAGATCGGACCCGGCTCCTTCACGGCGGCCGTCACCGCCACCGAGGCCGACGCCGCCTTCGCCGCCGCCGCCAACGCCCGGAAGACCGCGGCCGCCGGCTTCACCACGGTCCGCGATTTCGGCGGCGACGTGACCGTCGCCCTGGGCAAAGCCGTCGAGCGGGGCATCGCGATCGGCCCGCACGTCATCCCGTCGCGAGACCCGATCAGCATCACCGGCGGCCATTGTGACGCCACCGGCTGGGCGCCCGGCATTCTGGAGAGGAACGAAAAAGACGGCGTGGCGGACGGCCCCTGGGCCGTGGTGCAGGCAGTCCGGTACCAGATCAAGCACGGGGCCCAGGTGATCAAGATCTGCGCGACCGCCGGCGTGCTGTCGATGGAAGGCCCGGTCGGCGCCCAGCAGATGTCGTTTGAAGAGATCAAGGCCGCGGTCGACGAAGCGAATCGCCACGGGCTCCGGGTCGCAGCCCACGCCCACGGCACCGAAGGCATCAAGGCCGCGATCAAGGCGGGCGTGACGTCGATCGAGCATGGGTCGATGCTCGACGACGAAGCGATCGCCATGATGAAGGAAAGGGGCACCTATCTGGTCCCGACCACGTACCTGACCGAACGCATCAACATGGCGATGCTCCCGCCCCTGGTCCGGTCCAAGGCCGAAACCATCATTCCCCTGGCCCGGGCCAGCCTCAAGAAGGCCATCGCCGCCGGGGTGAAGATCGGCTTCGGGACCGACGCCGCGGTCTATCCCCACGGCGAAAACGCCCACGAGTTCGAGTCCTATACCAGGCTCGGCATGTCGACCATCGATGCCCTTCGCTCCGCCACCAGCGTGGCCGCCGACGTCCTCGGCAAAACCGACCGCGGCACCATCGCGGCCGGCAAACTGGCCGACCTCATCGCCGTCCCCGGCGACCCTGTCCGCGACATCACCGCCACGCAGCACGTCAGCTGGGTGATGGTCGGGGGACGGATCGTCCGAGGCAACTGACCTCTTGGCCATTCGCCCGGGAACGCTTCGCGAGCAGACCGACCAGGAGGTCGTCTCGCTCGCCAAGGAGGGCAGTGAGGAGGCGTACCGCGAGTTGATTCGCCGGTACGAACGCCCGGTGTTCTCCCTGGTCTTCCGGATGGTCCGCAACCGCGAGCAGGCCGAAGATTTGTCGCAGGAAACCTTCATCAAGGTCTTGAACGCCGTTCAGAGCTACCGCCCCGAATACAAGTTCTCGTCCTGGGTCTTCAAGATCGCCAACAATGCCGCGATCGACTTTCTCCGGAAACGGGAACTCGACACGCTGTCGCTCGACGGATCGCCGCACGCCGATACGCCCGAGCTGATCGAAGCGACCGCGCTCCAGATCTCCGAACGGGGCGAAACCCAGCTGGATGAAGTTGCCAATCGGGAGTTGGGTGCGACGATCGAAGTCGCCATCGCCCAGCTCCGGCCGGAATACCGGTCCTGCATTCTCCTCCGCCATGTCGACGGTCGGAGCTACGAAGAAATCGCCGAGATGCTGAACCTGCCCCTCGGCACTGTGAAGACTTACATCCACCGGGCCCGCAATGAATTGAGGATCCTGCTCAAGGATGTGAGAGACGAGGCGTGAAACCCATTCACCGTACGCGCCGTACGAGTCATCGCTTATGACACCATGGCCGACGCATCATTTCACCGCTGACGACCTCGACGCGTTTCACACTGAAGCGTTGAGCAACGAGATGCAGTTGCATCTCGAAACGTGCGAGGATTGCCGCCGATTGGTGGTCCTCGATCGTCAGGTCTTGGCAATGATGAATCGGTTGTCGAGCTTCGGACCGCGGGACGGGTTCGCGGATCGGGTAATGGCGCGCGTGACCGTTGGGTCGCCCGCACCGGTTCCGGTGCTCTCGTACCCCAGGTTCACTCGCCCGCGTATCGCGGCCCTCTCGGCCCTCGCGGCCGGGATGGTGACGAGCATCGCCTGGTCCACCGTCAATCGCGCCGTACTCGAAGGCTGGCTCGATCGGACGTCCGCGACGCTCTGGAACCTGGGAGCGTCGCTCTGGCAGCAGGGGCTGTTGCTCCTCGCCGCCCAGCCGTGGTACGACAGCATTCGGAGCGTTTCCGGCGAACCGGTCCGGCTGGCGTTGATCGCCGCCGGCACGATCGGTCTCTACGCCACCGGACTCGTTGCCCTCCGCCGCCTCGTCACCCCGTCGGCCGGCTCGGTATCCAATGCGCGGGCGTGAGATCCTGCTGATCCTGCTCGGGCTCCTCCTGACGACCCCGCGAGCCCGCGCGGAAACCCGCACCGCTCCCCAGCGTCTGATCGAATTCCTCAAACAGCAACCGGCCCACGCGCCGGATGCCGGTTTGCGCCTCTCAGTTGACGATGGCGAAGCACTCGCCGCCCCGTCGGAAAATGCCTGGTCGCGAACGCTCACCAACCTCGCCGGCGTGACCGGTACCTTCATCACGCTCGGCCTGCTGGGCTTCGGCCTGGTGCTGTTCGGGAAGACCAATCTCGAAGTCGTCTCCGACACCGCGAGCCACAGTTTTCTCCGAGCCTTCATGGTCGGGCTGCTGTCGCAGGTGCTCATCATCCCGACCTTCGGGATGCTGGTGGTCGGGCTCGTCCTCAGCGTCGTGGGGATCCTGCTAGTGCCGTTCGTCGTGGCGGTCTACGGACTGCTGGCGGTCGCCTGCCTGCTGGGCGGGTTCCTCGCGGTGGCCCACGCGATGGGCGAGACCCACACCCGCCGTCAGATGGCCCGGGGCGTGGCGCTGTCCCCCAACAGTTTCCGCTACCTGCTGATCGGCCTGGGCTCGATTGCCGCCGTGTGGCTCGCCTGGATCGCCTTCGGATGGGTGCCGGTTGCCGGGGCAGTGATCCTGGCGGCCGCGGTCCTCGCCACCTGGCTCCTTGCCACCGTGGGCCTCGGGGCCGCCGTGCTGTCCCGCCTTGGGGTCCAGCCGAGCTTCGCGGGCCGATTCCTCCCGACCGAGATGCTGACCGACGAGTACCTCTGGGCCACGCCGCAGCAGGGTGTCCCCGCCATCAAGCGTCCCACCGCCAAACCCTGATCCGGCGGCGGCCACGCCCTCCGCCAGTGGGTCCGCGGGGACGGAGAGGTTCCGTTGGGGCGAGGTTCCGTTGGGGCGGGGTTCCGTTGGGGCGGGCGTAAGCCCGCCCTTACATTTGGGGGATCTCAATTGGAGGCTCCCGTGAACGTTGCCGTGCTGGGCGTACTGGCCCTGATCGTGGTCTTCGTGGCCGTCACCTACAACGGCCTCGCCTCGCTCCGCCTCCTCGCCGACAACGCCTGGGCCGACATCGACGTGCAGTTGAAGCGGCGCCATGACCTGATCCCGAGCCTGGTCGCCGCGGTGAAGGGCCACGCCGGCTACGAACGCGGGACGCTGGAAGCCGTGGTCGAGGCCCGGAACAAGGCGGCGACCGCATCGGGCCCTGCCGCCGCTGCCGCCGCCGAGGGCGCACTCGCCGGGAACGTCCGCCAGATCATCGCGCTCGCCGAGGCCTATCCCGACCTCAAGGCCGCCACGAGTTTCCTCGCCCTCCAGAAACAACTCTCGGAGATCGAAGATCAGGTCCAGAACGCCCGGCGCTACTACAACGCGGTCGTCCGCGACCTCAATACCAGAATGGCCCAGTTCCCGGCCAACCTCCTTGCCGGCCCCTTCGGATTCAAGCCGCGGGAGTTCTTCGAGATCGGCGACGCCGGCGAACGCGCCGCCCCCCAGATCGACCTCGGGAAGACGCCATGAACCGACTCTGGCCGGCTCTGCTCCTCGTCGCCGCCCCGGCGGCGGCGCAGGAACGCTCCCTCGTCATCGAGAAGTTCGACGCCACAATCAAGGTCAACGCCGACGCGAGCCTCGATATCACCGAGGCCATCACCCCGCGGTTCACCGGCCACTGGAACGGAATCTTCCGGACCATCCCGATCGAGTACCGGACGCCGCAGGGATTCAACTGGACTATCCGGTTCGACCTCGTCAGCGTGACCGACGGCCAGGGAAACGAACTCAAGGTCGAGAAGAGCCGCGAGCGCCACTACCTCAAGCTCAAGATCTGGGTCCCCGGCGCCGAGGATGCCACCCGCCACGTGGTCTTGAAATACCGCGCGAAGAACGGTCTCCGGTTCTTCGACGACCACGACGAGCTCTACTGGAACGTGACCGGAGACGAGTGGGAGGTGCCGATCGAGAAGGCCGCCACCACGATCGAACTCCCGAGCGGCGCCCAGGGCGTCCGGGCGATCTCCTTCAACGGCGCCTACGGCGCGACCGACAAGGATGCCCTGATCACCAAGTCGGGGACCTCCGTCCATCTCGAGATGCCCCACCCGCTGGCCTTCCATGAAGGCATGACCGCCGTGGTGGGCTGGAACAAAGGCGTCGTTACCGCACCCACCGCGGCCGACAAACTCTTCGGCTTTCTGGCCTCGAACTGGCCCCTCATCATCCCGATCCCGGTGTTCTTCGCCATGTTGTCGGTCTGGCGGAAACGGGGCCGGGATCCGAAGCAGCTCCCGATCACCGTCCAGTACGACCCGCCCGAGAACATGACCCCTGCCGAAGCCGGGACCTTGCTGGACAATTCGGCCGACATGCGGGACATCACCGCGACTTTGGTGGACCTCGCGGTCCGGGGCTACCTCAAGATCGAGGAGAAGGAAGAGGCCAAGCTGTTCGGTCTCATCGAGGACAAGGAATTCGTCTTCCATCGGCTCAAGGGGCCGGGTGAATGGACCGGGCTCAAGGACCATGAGGGCACCATGCTCGGCGCCGTCTTCGCCGACGGCCCGACGGTGGCCCTCTCCCAGCTGGAAAACGAGTTCTACCGGAGCCTCCCGGGGATCAAGAACGCAATCTTCGCCGCCTTGATCGAACGGGACTGCTACAAGGCCCGCCCCGACTCAGTCCAGGGCGCCTGGATCGCTGGCGCGATGGTCGTGGGCTTCGGAGTCGGAGTCGGAGGGAGCGCCCTGGCCGACAAGTTCAGCATGACGCCGCTTCCGTTCATCATCGCGGGGGTGCTCTCGGGCCTGATCATGGCGGCGTTCGGGATTTACATGCCGGCCCGGACGGTGATCGGGGCCCGCACCCTCGAGAAGATTCTCGGCTTCGAGGAATTCATGAACCGGGTCGAGGGCGACCGGCTCCGCGACTTCGTCAAGACGCCGGCGATGTTCGAGAAATTCCTCCCCTTCGCGATGGCGTTCGGCGTGGAGAAGAAATGGGCGGCGGCGTTCCAGGACATCATGCGGGAACCACCGAACTGGTATGCCGGAGCCGGCTACGGCCAGTTCAACGCCGCGATGTTCTCGAACCGGCTCTCCACCATGGCCACCCAGGCGTCGAGCACCATGTCGTCGTCGCCCCGGAGTTCGAGCGGCTCGGGCTTCAGCGGCGGTTCGTCTGGCGGTGGCGGCGGCGGAGGGGGCGGCGGCGGGTTCTAGACCCGCGCCGTATCCCGCCGGAACAGGGCCATGGCGCCGGCGCCAAAAACGACCGTCCAGAGCGCCAGACTGACCACCGCCGCCACGGTCAGCCCGCCGACCAGCGGCGCCCGGGCGATCTGGGCCACGCCGTACACCGGGCTCCAGACCACCACCGCCCGCATCCCGGCCGGCAGCATTTCTACCGGAATGAACAGCCCGCCGAACATCGCCATGATCGCGAGGACCGGGCCGACGAACTGCATCACGTTCTCCGACGGCAACAGAAACCCCATGAACAGGCCGAACGCCGCGAAGACGAGCGAGCCCAGCCAGGCACCGAGGCCGGCTAGCAGCCAGACGTCGGCGCCAACCCGGACACCGGTCAGTGCCGCGACCGAGAACTCCGCCACGACCGCGATCAGACCGAGCGTCATGGCCGTCAGAATCTTCATCGCGACGTAGGCTGCCGGCCGGAGCGGCGTCAGCCGGAGCTGGCGGCTCCACCCCAGGCTCCGTTCGACGGCCACCGCAGTGCCACCGGCCGTGGTGCCCACCATGGCGCCGTACACGGCCATGTTGATCATCAGATAGGCCAGACTCGCGGCCCCGCCGGGACTCTTCCGGGCCGTGCCGCTAAAGAGCAGATAGAACATGCTCGGGAACACCAGCACGAACATCAGCGTCCGGCGGTTCCGGAGAACCCGGCGCACCTCGAGGCGGAGCGCGGTGAGATTGAACCCGCCGAGCGGCAGGGTCCCGCGGGTGGCGACGGGCGCGGTCATCGGGCACTCCCGGATTCCGGCCGGTCATCGGCCGTGAGGGCCACGAAGGCGGCCTCGAGATTGGATGATGTCACTTCGAGATCGCGAGCGGCCGTCTGGGTCAGCAGATGGCGGGCCACCAGATCGGAATCAGTGCAATGGACGGTCACCGAATCGCCCTGGGCGTCCACGCCCGTGACGCCCGGCAGGCCGCGCAGCACATCGGTTTCGCCGCCGGGCAGCGTGGCGCGGACCTGACGACCCGACGCCAGACCCTTGACCTCGGCCGCGGTCCCGTCCGCGACGATCGACCCCTGGCGGATCAGCACGATCCGGTCGGCGTAGGCGTCCGCCTCGTCGAGGTAGTGGGTGGCGAACATCACGGTCCGGCCCTGGGCCGCGTCCTCGCGAATCGAGCGCCAGAAGTCCCGCCGGGTCTCGACATCCATACCGGTCGTTGGCTCGTCGAGCACCAGCAGCCGGGGACTCGAGAGGAGGGCCAGCGCAAACCGGAGGCGCTGCTGTTCGCCGCCCGAACACTGGCCGACCCGCCGGGTGGCGATCTTGGCGATCCCGGCCCGATCGAGCACCTCCGCCACCGGCCGCGGCGCCACATGGAGCGACGCCGTGTAGGCCACCGTCTCGGCGACCGTGAAGTCCTTGAGGAGCCCGCCCGACTGCATCACGGCCGAGATCTCGCCGTGCGCAATGGCATCGGCCGGGGAGCGCCCATAGACCTGGACGGTCCCGGCATCCGGCCGGGCCAGGCCAAGCAGCATGTCGATGGTGGTGGTTTTCCCGGCGCCGTTGGGGCCGAGGAACGCGACGATCTCCCCGGATTCGATGGCGAGGGAGAGGTCATTGACGGCGGTGACCAAGCCATAACGCTTGGTCAGCTTCTTGAGGTCGACGGCGAGCACGGGTCTCAGGGGAAGGAGGCCCGCACCAGACGCGACGGTCGCCGGGATTGTTTCAGGCTGCCGCTACTGATTGATGATCGGGAGCGACATCGAGCGGGCGCCCGCCTCGCGCACCACGGCCCTGGTCATGGCGCCTAACGCCACACCCGCGGGACTGTCCGGCGCCGACAGCACCACCGGGAGCCCCTGATCCGCCTGCTCCGCCAGACCGGGCTGGAGCGGAATCTGGCCCAGGAGCGGCACCCCGAGTTCCGTGGCCAGGCGCTGGCCCCCGCCGGACGAGAAGAACTCGAACCGCTGGCCGGTGGCCGGATCGGTGAAGCCGGCCATGTTCTCGACCACACCATAGACCGGGACGTTCACTTTCTCGAACATCTTGGCGCCGCGGAGGGCATCGCCCACCGCCATTTCCTGCGGCGTCGTGACGATCACCGCCCCCGACACCTGGGCCGACTGGACCAGCGAGAGCTGGGCGTCCCCAGTGCCGGGGGGCATGTCCACCAGGAAGTAATCGAGTTCACCCCACTCCACGTCCCGCAGGAACTGCTGCAGCACCTTCATGATGATCGGGCCCCGCCAGATCGCGGCGGCGTCCCGTTCCACCAAAAACCCGATCGACATGAGTTTGACCCCGTGAGCCACGAGCGGCTGGATCCGGCCGCCGACCACGGCGGGTTTGTCGAAGATGCCGAACATCCGGGGCACGTTGGGACCGTAGATGTCGGCATCCATGATTCCGACCCGCTTGCCATCCCTCGCCAGCGCCACGGCGAGGTTGACCGCCACCGTGGACTTGCCGACCCCGCCCTTCCCCGACGAGATCGCGATCACCCGCCCCAGATTCGAGTACTCCGCCGGGCTGGGCGGCTGGGGCATGCCCGTCGACTGCGGCATGGGCGCACCGGTTGGCGGTGCGTGGGTGGATTGGGCCGGCCCCGACGGATCGACGACCGTGATCTTGACATCGGTGACGCCGGAGAGCGCCTTCAAGGCGGTCCGCGTCTCCCGAACCAGGGTGGCGGGGTCCGATCGTCCCAGCAGAAACGTGAAGGCGACCCGGCCGTCGCCGGCAACCTGAAGATCGCGCACCATCCCGGCCGACATCAGATCACTGTCGAGACGGGGGTTCTTGATCCGGGAGAGAACGGCGCCAACCTGGGCTTCGAGCGTGTCCGACACGGGGGACCTTCTGTTCTAGAGGGCTTGCACGACCTTCACCTCGGGCACAAACTGCTTGAGGCGGACCTCGATACCCTGGCGAAGCGTGATGGTCGACGCGGCGCAGCCATGACAGGTGCCACCGAGGCGGAGGGTCAGGATCCCGTCCGACTCGTCAAAATCGATGACCTCGACCGACCCGCGATGCGATGCGATATAGGGCCGGAGCGAGTCGAGGCTCTCTTCGATGCGACTGAGGACGTCCATGGTGAGATCACTACCTCCGGCGGGCAATATAGCGGGGCCTGGAGGCCTCAGCACCGAGCCGGCCCTCGAAATCGTCGAGGATCTCGTGCAACGCCGCGAGCCGTTCGCGACCGACGCTCCGTTCGATCCCGTCGTACGCGGCCTCCGACTCGGGGGCCACCCGCCCGAGAAACGCCCGCCCGGCCGCCGAGAGCGAGATCCACGAGGACCGCTGGTCGGTCCGGCTCCCCTTCCGGACAATCAGCGTCCGGCCGGCCAGATCGCGGAGGATCCGGGACAGTGATGGCCCGCTCAGCACCGTGAGACCGGCGAGTGCCCCCGCCGTGGTCCGGTCCACCGAACTCAGGGCCCGGAGGACCCGCCACTGTTGTTCCGTCACGCCGTGCCGCCTGAGATGGGGACGGAAACGCTCCATCACGGCCTCGCGGGCCCGAAGGAGCGCCATCGGCAGGGACTGCGAGAACGTGCGAAGGGATCGGGGCACGGGTCCGGACCGGTTTGACGGGAACAAGTTACCATGTTAACAATTACCCCTGAACAATTAGGCGGGATTGTCACCGCCCGCAACCCCGGATCCCGGACATGAGCCACGAACCGGCCGACCTGTCGACCAACGAGAATCCACTCGGGCCTTCGCCGGCCGTGAAACTGGCCGTCGCCCGGGAAGCCCGGCGGGTCCATCGCTATCCGGCCCGGGACGATTCGGCCCTCCGTACGGCGCTCGCGTCCCACCACGGCCGGGACCTTACACCAGACCATTTCTTCGCCGGATCGAGCGCCTCGGAGATTCTCGCGTTCCTGGCCCGGGCCGCGTTCGCCCCGGGTGACGAGGGCATCGTCTGCTCCCCGACCTTCCCGGTGTACGCTCACACCATGGCCCATCAGGACGCCCGGCTCGTGGATGTCCCTCTCGATCCGGCCACGGCGGTCCACGACGGGGACCGGATCCTGGCCGCGATTACACCCCGCACCCGTCTCATCTATATCTGCAATCCGGGCAACCCCACCGGTGTGGTCCTTCCGGCGGCCGACTTCCGGGCCCTGCTCGATCGGGTCCCGCCCGGTGTCGTCGTGGTGGCGGACGAGGTTTACTACCAGTATGTCGCAGCGGACTTCCCCGATACCATTGAACAGATTCTCGCCGGTCGTGACGTGGTGATCGTGCACTCGTTCTCCAAGGGGTATGGCATGGCCGGTCTTCGGCTGGGCTACGGCATCGCCCGCCCGGACCTGGTCCGCCGGTTCGGGAGGTTCCGCCTGACCTACCATCTGAGCGCCATCGCGCAGGCTGCCGGTGTCGCGGCGCTGACGGATCAGGGCCATGTGGAGAAGACCGTGGCGCTGACCAGGGACGGGCGCCGGTTCCTCGCTGTCGAGCTGGACCGGCTCGGGATCCGGTACTGGCCGAGCGAGGCCAACTTCGTCCTCATCGCGCCGGCGGCGCCCGAGGCGGCGCTCGCTCGCCTCGCGGCCGACGGGATTCAGGTCCGGCCCGTTGAAGGCCCCGGCCGGGTCGCCTGCCTCCGCATCAGCATCGGCCGTCCCGACATGAACCGGCGGGTGATCGACGCCCTGGCCCAGGAAACCGCATGACCGCTCAACTCACCGGTGGTGAGGCCGTCGTCGCCGCTCTCATCGCCCAGGGAGTCGACCTGGTCTACGGCCTTCCCGGCATCCAGAACGACTGGCTCTACAACGCGTTCTTCGATGCCCGTGACCGGATCCGGGTCCTGCATACCCGGCACGAACAGGGCGCCGCCTATATGGCGCTCGGTCACGCCCTCGCGACCGGGCAGCCCGCGGTCTACAACGTGGTGCCCGGGCCCGGATTCCTGAACAGCACCGCCGCCCTGGCCACGGCCTACGGATTGAACGCGCCAGTGCTCTGCCTGAGCGGGCAGATCCCGTCGAAGACGATCGGCAAGGCCCAGGGCATTCTCCACGAAATCCCCGACCAGTTCGGCATTCTCCGCTCGCTTACCAAATGGGCCGCCCGAATCGAGGCCCCCGGCGACGCGTCGAGCCTGGTTGCCGAAGCCTTCCGCCAGCTCCGGTCCGGCCGGCAGCGACCCGTCGGGCTCGAGGTCCCGATGGACATTCTCGAGATGCGGGCGGCGGTTGGCGCACCGGGTTTCCCGCGCGAACCGGAATATCCCGAGCCCGACCTCGACCTCATCGCCCAGGCCGCGCGCAAGCTTGGCGCCGCGAAGCACCCGATGATTTTCGTGGGGGGCGGCGCCATGAACGCGTCCGCCGAGATTCGTGAACTGGCCGAGCTGCTTCAGGCCCCGGTGGTGGCGTACCGCACCGGCCGAGGCGTGCTCGACAGCCGGCACCATCTGAGCCTGGTCGCCCCCGAGGCCCACCCGCTCTGGCAGGATGCCGACGTGGTCCTCGCCGTCGGGACCAACCTCAGGATGCCGCTCCAGCAATGGGGCGTGGATGACGACCTGACCGTGATTCGCATCGAGGTCGATCCGACCGCGCACGACCGGATCCGCGCCCCCGACATCGCCATCACCGCCCGCGCGGAAGACGCCCTGCGTCCACTGATTGACCGAGTGAACCGGGCCAGCGTGGCCCGACCGCCCCGCCACGATGAGATGCAGACCCGGAAGGCTGCGTGGAACGCCGAATGCGCCTTTCTGGCGCCCCAGCGGGCCTTCCTCGACGTCATCCGGGAGGAGCTCGGTGAGAACGGCATCTTCGTTGAGGAACTGACCCAGGTCGGCTTCTCGGCCCGGGCGATCTATCCGGTGTATCACCCCCGCACCTATATCGGGACCGGCTATCAGGGCACGCTGGGCTTTGGCTTTCCCACAGCACTCGGCGTGAAGGTGGCACGCCCAGACGTACCGGTGATCTCAGTGTCGGGGGACGGCGGGTTCATGTTCTGCGTGCAGGAGCTCGCTACGGCAGTCCAGCACAAGATTCCGCTGGTGTCCGTCATCTTCAACAACAGCCAGTACGGCAACGTCCAGCAGATGCAGCGGCAGCTCTACGGCAACCGGGTGATCGCCACCGATCTCGTCAACCCGGATTTCGTCCGCATGGCCGAGTCGTTCGGGGCTGCGGCGTGGCGGGCCCGGGACGCCGCCGAACTCCGGTCCGCGATTCGAGCCGGCCTCGCGGCGGACGTGCCCGTGGTCATCGACGTGCCCGTGGGCGACCTCCCGGACGTGGACCGGTTCCGGAAACAGCCTCGACTCCGGGGCCGGTCGGACCGTTAGGCGACCCGCATGATCCCGCCCGAGCACCGGCCGCTCTGGACCCGGGCCCTGGCCTACCTCGGGGTCCGCCAGAACGCCGAGCACACCCGGTACAGCACCGGATTCGCCGAACGCCTGGTGGCGTGCTGTGGCGCCCGCGGCGACATCGTCCTGCCCGCGATCATTCTTCACGACACCGGCTGGAGTACCGTCCCGGAGGACAAGATCCTCGCGTCGTTCGGTCCGCGCACCAGATACCCGGAACTCCGGCGCCAGCACGAGGTCGAAGGGGCACGGATCGCGAGGCGACTGCTCACGGAGCTCGCCTACGGGCCTCCCGATATCGAGGTCATTGCCGCCATCATCGACGGGCACGACACCCGCGCTGAACCGATCTCTCTCGAGGACGCGGTGGTCAAGGATGCCGACAAGCTCTGGCGTTACACCCGATTCGGGCTCGAGACTGTCAGAGCCTGGTTCGGTCATACGGTCGCCCAGCAGCTCGCCCTGCTCGAAGGCTGGGGCAAGACCAGGCTCGTTACCGATCCGGGCCGCCACATGGCGATGGGCCTCCTGACGGCGCTCCAGGCCGAGAACCGCAGCGACTGAATGAATGCCGCCGAGAACGGCATCGTGCTGCCGAAAGGCTGGGCTGTGCGGACCCGGTTCGAGGAACTGGCCCGGTCCCAGCGGATCGTGTTCCTTGCCGGCCTTCCGGGCGTCGGGAAGAGTTTGCTGATCCAGCAGCTGGCGAGGATGGCCCATGGATGCGGGAGGAACGTATTCCTGCTGCAGTGGGACGTGGCGCGGGCCGCCTTTCAGACGCCCGAGATGCTGCTACGGTACCCCGAAATCGACGGCTTTACCCACGCGGCGCTCAAGAAGGCGGTCGGACTCTGGGCTCGGGACGCCGTGGCGCGCTGGCACGAGACCAATGCCGATCCCGCGGCCCTGCTCATCGCCGAATCGCCGCTGATCGGGAACCGGTTGATCGAACTCGCCCAGCCCGCGGCCGACCGGGCCGAGCCGATTCTGGCGAGCGAGGCCACCCGATTTGTCGTGCCGGTGCCGACCCGGGAAGTCCGGGCCATGATCGAGGCCACCCGGGAGACTACCATCCAGTCGCCGCGACACCCGCGGGAGGTGTCGGACGCGCCGCCGAACGTGCTCCGGGCCTTGTGGCGTGAGGTCCTCCTCGAAGCCGTCCCAACCGAAACCCGCGCCGATCCGCCCTACGACCCGGCGGTATATGCCGGCGCATTCACCCTCTGGCTTGCGGGCCGGCACGCGGAGATAGTCTCGATCGACCGAGTGCTCGCCCCGGGGACCTCGGCCTACCAACTCGACGTGCCGGCCGCGGACCTCGTGGCCAGCCAACCCGAAGTAGCCGACGTCATGCAGCGCATCGACCGGATGTTCCAGTAACTGAAGAGGACAGAGCTATGGCCGCCGGATCCGCCTCATCGTCGATCACCCCGGATTTCATCGCGGCCGTGCGCGAGAGACTCGGGACGCAGGAGATCCCCCACTTCATCGGCGGGGAGTTCGTCCGCGGTGTTCGGGGCGAAACATTCGACACGCTCGACCCTTCGACCAACCGGCCGCTGGCCCGGGTCTCCCGCGGGTTTGCCGAAGACGTCAATCGCGCGGCCAACGCGGCGCACCAGGCCTTCGCCACCTGGCGGAGGCTGGCGCCCAAAGCCCGCCGCGCCCACCTGATCCGGATTGCGACCGTACTGGAAAAGCACGGCGACGAACTCGCCACGATCGAATGCCTCGACGCGGGCCAGGTGATCAACGTGGTCCGGGCCCAGATCGCCCGGGCCGCCGAAAATTTCACCTTCTACGCCGAATACGCCGAACGGGCCATGGACGGCCGGACCTATCCGGTCGGCCACGAGTGGCTGAACTACACCGTTCGGGTACCGGTCGGGCCGTGCGGCATCATCACGCCGTGGAACTCGCCGCTGATGCTGGCGACCTGGCGGATCGCTCCGGCGCTGGCGACCGGCAACACGGTGATCCTCAAGCCGGCCGAATGGTCGCCTCTCACCGCCTGGAAGCTCGCCCAGATCGTCCAGGAGGCGGACTTGCCGCCCGGCGTCTTCAACGTCGTCCAGGGCTTTGGCGAAGAAGCCGGTGCCCCGCTGGTGGCCCACCCCAAGGTGCCGCTCATCACGTTTACCGGTGAGACCACCACCGGCACCATCGTCACCAAGAACGCGGCTGACCAGCTGAAACGCGTCTCCCTCGAGCTTGGCGGCAAGTCGCCGTCCGTCATCTTCGACGACGCGGACCTCGATCGGGCCCTCGACGGCACCGTGTTCCAGATCTTCAGCCTGAACGGCGAGCGCTGCACCGCGAACTCGCGGGTGCTGATCCAGGAATCGATCTTTGATGCGTTCGTGAGCCGGCTCGAAGCGAGGACCAGGGCCGTCACCGTCGGCCACCCGCTCGATCCGGATACCGAGGTGGGGCCGTTGATCCACACCGAGCATTGCGCCCGGGTCCTCGAGTACCTGGAGATCGGACGCCACGAAGGTGCCACGCTCGTGGCCGGTGGGCACCGGGTCGGCACCGAGGGAAACTACGTGTCGCCGACGCTGTTCACCGGCACCAACGCGATGCGGATCGCCCAGGAAGAGATCTTCGGCCCGGTCCTGGTGGCAATCCCGTTCACGGACGAAGCCGATGCCCTCGCCAAGGCGAACGACGTGAAGTACGGCCTCGCCGCCTATATCTGGACCCGCGACATCGCCCGGGCCCACCGCATGGCGCTCGGCATGGAGGCGGGCATGACGTGGCTCAACAGCCACAACGTGCGCCACTTGCCGACGCCGTTCGGCGGTGTCAAGATGAGCGGCACCCACCGCGAAGGCGGCGAGTATGCGTTCGAGTTCTACACCGAAATGAAGAATGTCGCGGTGCCGCTCGGCAACCATCCGATCCCGCAGTTCGGAAAGAAGTAGGAGCCCATGTCCGTCCCCGAGATCGTCCGCATTGGCCACGTGGTGCTTACCGTGGCGGATCTGGCCCGGGCCCGCCATTTCTACGTGGATCTGCTGGGCATGAACGTCCTCCACGAGGGCAGCGGCGGGATCTATCTTCGCGGTGTCGAAGATCGCGAATGGTCGCTCAAGCTCGAACTTGGCGGCTCGCCCCGGGTGCGGCAGTTCGGTTTCAAGGTGGCAACCGATTCCACCCTCGACGAGTTGGAGCGTCTGGCCGTGGACCTGGGTCTTCCGCATCGCCGTGAAACCGAGCGCGACCGGCCGGCGATGCTCAGGATCCAGGACCCGTTCGGCTTCCCGATGACCTACTACTATCAGTCGGTTCGCCACCCGTGGTTGCTCCAGCGATACGACCTCCATCGCGGCCCGGGCATCAGCCGGATCGACCACGTCAATCTGTTCTGCCCCACCGTGGCGGACATGGGCGCCTGGTACCAGCAGCGCCAGGGCTTCCGGCTGACCGAATACACGGAGGACAAGCATGGGGTGACCTGGGCCGTCTGGATGCATCGCAAGGGGAATGTCCACGACCTGGCCATCACCAACGGCACCGGGCCCCGGATGCACCATTTCGCCTACTGGCTGCCCGACGGCAACCGGATCATGCAGCTGTGCGACATTCTGGCCGGCGCCCGCGCCGAGGCCCACATTGAGCGCGGGCCGGGCCGGCACGGCATTTCGAACGCCTTCTATCTCTACCTCCGCGATCCCGACGGCCACCGGATCGAGCTGTACACCTCGGACTATCTCACCGTCGACCCGGATTTCGAGCCGATCCGCTGGGACCGGGACGACATCCGCCGCCAGCAGCTGTGGGGTGGGCCGGCGCCGAAGTGCTGGTTTACCGAAGGCAGCATGGTCGAATCCGAAGACGGCGGTCTGGTCCCGACAACGGAGTCGGTCCTGACCGGCGTCCCGACCTACATCTCATGACCCGGATGTTCGTGCCCGACCCCCGCGGTCCGATTCCGGCCACCCGGGCCGTCTACGCCGCGGCGCTCAACCGACAGGCCACGCTCGCGGCGTTAGGCGACGCGCTCAGCCGCGACCCCTACCGCGAGCCGCCGCGGGCGCCGATCCTCCACCTCAAGCCGGCCAATACCTGGATCGGCCCGGGCGACCCCATCCCCTGCCCTCGGGACGTGCCCGCGCTCCGGATGGGCGGCACGCTCGGGCTCGTCATCGGCCGGACCGCGAGCCGGGTGGCGCCGGCCGAGGCACTGGACCACGTCGGGGGCTGGCTGATCGCCAACGACGTGAGTGTGCCGTACGAGTCCCACTACCGCCCGGCGATCAAGCAGCGTTGCCGGGATGGCTTCTGTCCGATCGGCCCGGCGGCGCCGGCGGCCGCTCTCGCCGAACCGGACCGGTGCGAAGTGGTGATCGAGATCGACGGCCGGATCCGGGGCCGGGCCGACGGAAGTGGGCTGGTCCGCGGCGCGGCCCGCCTCCTGTCCGACATCTCCGCGTTCATCACGTTTGAACCGGGCGACGTCCTGCTGATTGGCGAACCGCACGACAGCCCACTCGCCGAGCCGGGGGCGACCGTCCGGATCCTGATCGACGGAATCGGGTCGGTCACCAACCCGGTCCGCTGGGAACCTGCGGGGACCCCATGAAGCGAGCCCGTGTCCTGGTCGATGGAGTCGAGTTCGCCGCCACGGAGGCGCCCGAGGGCTTGCGGCTGCCCGACGGGCGGTTCGTGCGCGACGAACAGGTCATCTGGTGTCCGCCCGTCACGCCCCGCACGACATTCGCGGTCGGCCTCAACTACGCCGACCACGCCCGGGAGCTGGCTTTCAAGCCGCCGACCGAACCGCTCGTGTTTCTCAAGGGTCCGAACACGTTCACCGGCCACCGGGGCCTGGTCACCCGCCCCGACGACGTGACCTTCATGCACTACGAGTGCGAGCTCGCCGTGGTGATCGGACGCACCGCCCGCCGGGTCCGGCAGGCCGAAGCCCTCGACCATGTCGCGGGCTACACGGTCGCCAACGACTACGCCTTTCGTGACTACCTCGAGAATTACTATCGACCCAATCTCCGGGTGAAGAGCCGGGACCGGGCCACACCGCTCGGTCCCTGGCTGGTCGACGCCGCCGACGTGCCGGACCCGATGAACCTGGCGCTCCGTACGACGGTGAACGGCAAGGAGACCCTGAGTGGATCGACCCGGGACATGATTTTCGGCATCCCCTGGCTGATCGAATACCTGAGCGGCTTCATGACCCTCTCGCCGGGTGACCTGATTCTCACCGGCACACCGGAAGGCCTCGCCAATGTGATGCCCGGCGACGTCGTCATCACCGAGGTCGAGCAGGTCGGCCGGCTATCGAGCACCATCGTCGCGGAGACCCTCTGATGCCCCATTTCGTGGTGGAGTACACGGACAATCTTGGCGCCGAAGCCCGGATCGGCGAACTGCTGACTCGCGTGAACCGGATTCTGCTGGCCCAGAATGGCGTGTTTCCGGCCGGCGGCATCCGGTCGCGGGCCGTCCGCCTCAGCGAGTACGCTGTTGCCGACGGGGCCGAGGACGACGCCTTCGTGCACGGCGTCCTTACGATCGGGAGCGGGCGTTCGGCAGAGGTGAAGCAGCGAGTGGGGGATCAGATCTTCGAGGCCATCAAGGACCACTTCGCCGGTCTCTACGCCCGCCGCAATCTCGCCCTCTCGTTTGAACTCGGCGAATTCAGCGAACAGGGTACCTGGAAGCACAACAACATCCACGCCCGGTTCAGGAAGGCCTGAGATTCCATGGACAAGCGTTTGTTTCCCGACCTCGCGCGCCGCCTCGACCAGTCGGAAAGGACCCGGCAGCAGATCCGCCAACTGTCCCTCGACTATCCGGACATCACGATCGAGGATGCCTACGCCATCCAGAATGCATGGGTCGGAATGAAACTCGCTGCCGGGCGGCGGGTCGTAGGCCACAAAATCGGGCTCACGTCCAAGGCGATGCAGTACGCCTCGAATATCTCCGAACCCGACTACGGCACGCTGCTGGACGACATGGTATTCCAGAACGGATCGACTCTGCCGATGGACCGGTTCATCGTCCCCCGGGTGGAGGTCGAGCTGGCCTTCATTCTCGGCCGGTCGTTGTCGGGGCCGAACTGCACCCTGGTCGATGTACTCTCCGCCACGGATTACGTCGTGCCTGCCGTTGAGATCATCGATGCCCGGATCCAGCAGGTGGACCCGGACACGAAGACCACGCGGAAAGTGATGGACACGATCTCCGACAACGCCGCCAACGCCGGAATCGTCCTGGGCGGCCGTCCCTTCAAGCCGAACGAGGGCGACATGCGATGGATCGCCGCCCTGTGCCACCGGAACGGGGAGATCGAAGTGTCGGGAGTCGCCGCCGCGGTGCTCAATCACCCGGCCAACGGCGTCGCGTGGCTGGCCAACAAGCTGGCCCCGCATGGCGTGGCGCTCGAACCGGGCGAGATCGTACTCGGCGGCTCGTTCGTAAGCCCGGTGCCGGCCCGCCGGGGCGACACATTCCATGTCGATTTCGGCCCCCACGGGTCGATCGCGTTCAATTTCGGCTGATCGAGGCGCCGTCATGAATTTTCCCCTCGTCGACACCACCGCCGCCGTCACGCAGATCGATTCTGGCAGCACCGCCTGGATGCTGGCGAGCGCGGCGTTCGTCCTCCTGATGGTGCCGGGCCTCGCGATGGCAACATGGAAAACCGACCAGCCTCGGCATGGCCTCGGGTGTCGTCGCGGGGCTGGTGGGTATTACCCCGGCCGCCGGCCATGTCCAGCCGCTCTGGGCCATGTTGATCGGAGCCATGACGTCTGCCGCCTGTTATACGGCCGTGCAGCTCAAGGCGCGGGGTGGCTATGACGACGCGCTCGACGCCTTCGGGGTTCACGGGGTGGGTGGTCTGGTGGGGGCGCTGGCCACCGGCGTCTTCTGTTTCACCCCGGTCGCCGGCCTGCTACGCGGCGGCGGTCTCACCCAGCTTGGCAAACAGGCCCTGGGCGCGGGCGCCGCGATCGCCTTCGCGATGCTCGGCACCCTGATCATCGGAACCGTACTCAAGGCCACGATGGGTCTCCGCGTCACCGAGGCGCAGGAGCGGGAGGGCCTCGACCTGAGCCTCCACGGCGAACGCGGCTACCACTCGGAACTGATCTGACCCGGACCTTGAGTCCGATGGGAGCAACATGAAGCTCGTCATGGCGGTGATCAGGCCCGACCGACTCGAGGCCGTCCGGCGGGAACTGCAGTCGGTGCTGCACGAGGGGGACCACTACCGGATTACGGTCCGTCCGGTGGAGGGCCACGGCCGGGAAGAAGGCGAGGTGGAGTACGTCCGCGGTCAGGCCGTTCGGGCGCGCATGGTACCACGGCTTGAACTGACGCTGGGCGTGAACGAGGCGTTCGTCGAACCGGCCATCGATGCCATCATCCGCGGGCCCGGAGCGGGCCCAACGGCGAAGTCGGTGACGGCAAGATCTTCGTGATGCCCCTCGAACAGGTGGTCCGGATCCGGACGGGGGAGCGCGGCGGCTCCGCGATCTAGCCGGGCGACCTACTCCGCCTTGAGCGCCGCGACCGGACTGATCCGCCCGGCCCGCCGGGCCGGTACCCAGGCCGCCGCGGCCGCCACACCGACCAGCAACACCGGCACCAGCAACAGCGTGAGTGGATCATACCCGCGAATCCCGAACAACAGGCTCTCGAGGAGCCGGCCCACCACAACGGCCGCCACCACGCCGACCGCCGCGCCGGCCAGCACCAACCTGAGCCCGCCCCACATCAGCAACCGCACCACCGAATCCGGCCCCGCCCCGAGCGAGAGTCGGATGCCTACCTCGCGGCTTCGCTGCGCCACGGCGTAGCTCACCGCGCCATAGAGACCGATGCAGGCCATCACCATTGCCAGCACGGCGAACGCCATCAGAGCGGTGGCCCCCATCTTGAGCGGATAGGCCTGGGCGCCGATGAAGCTCTGCAGAGTCCCGCTCTGCATCACGAACGTGTCGGGATCGAACGCGATGACCGCGCGGCGCATCTCGGCCGCCACCCGCTCCGCATCTCCCGTCGTCCGAGCGACGAAGAAGTCCGGCTGCTGAGACAATTGGGCCGGTTCGTAGATGAACGGACGCGGCTCCTCTCCGAGGCTCCGGATCTTGGCGGTCTTGACGATCCCGACGATCTCGATTTCGCGGGCACCGTTCCGATACCGCTGGCCGAGGGCGCTGCGGCCCGGGAAGAACTTCGCCGCGAACGCCTCGTTGACGATCACGGCCTGGGCCGAGTCGCTGTCCCGGAGGGTAAAGTTGCGGCCGGCCACCAGGGTGAGCCCGGCGGCAGCGATAAAGCCGGTGTCAATCGCGGCCTGATCCACCTGGTGGGACGTTCGACCCTGCGGCGGTTCAATCCCGGGAACGGTGATCTCCGAACCCTGGGTTCCCAGTGTGTTGAGATGGAGGTTGCTGATCCGGCCAACCGCGTCAACGCCGGGGATTTCGGCCAAGCGCCGGATCAGCCGGTCGACCACCCGGCCGCCAGTGGCGGAATCCCGTGGCGGGTTGGCCCACAAGAAAGCCGCCGGCTTCGCCCCGAACCCGGGATCGATGTTGCGGGCCGCGTTCAGGCTCCGAACGAAGAGACCGGCCAGTACGAGCAGCACCATCGAAACGGCCACCTGGCCGCCGACCAGCAGGTGGCGGAGCGCCCAGCGCTGACGGCCGCCACCGGTGGTCTCATCGCGGATCACCGAGGCCAGGTCCATCCGGGTGGACTGCAGGGCCGGCACGAGCCCGAAGAGGACTCCGGCGCCGACCGAGACCGCCATTGAGAATCCGAGCACCCGCCAGTCGAGCGACAGGGCCAGGTCGAGCGTCACCGGCAGCGGAATGTTGCTGCCGAGCACGACCTTCAAGGCGAGCCGCCCGAGCACCACGCCGAGGGCTCCACCCGCAAGCGCCAGGATGACCGTCTCCACCAGCAACTGCGAAATCAGCTGACCTCGCGTGGCGCCGAGCGCCAAACGGACAGCGATCTCCTTCCGTCGATCCACGGCTCTGGCGAGCAGGAAACCGGCCAGGTTGGCGCACGCGATCACCAGCACCAACCCCACCACGAGCATCAGCATCCCGGCCACCGGCACCAGGACTTCATCGATAGGCGGGTAAATGATGATGTCGGACTTCGGGATGACGGTCACCGCAACGTCCTGCTGCCAGCCGCTCAGATGCTGCGACTTGAGGTCCTGGGCCACTCGGTTGATTTCGACCTGCGCCTGCTGGAACGAGACGCCGGGCTTGAGACGAACCGTGAGAAAGGTCCCGCTGGTGCCGCGATCGAGCAGCTGATGGCTGCCTGGCTCGAGGCGGTCGATCATCATCACCGGGAGGAAGATGTCGGTTGGCACCGCATGAAGGCGCCCGGGATAATCCGCGGCCAGCACCCCAAGGACCACGTAGCTCGACCCGTTGAACCGGACCGGACGGCCCAGGATCGCCGGGTCGGCCCCGAAGTACTTCCGCCACGCCCGTTCGCTCAGCACCACCACGGCGCCCTGCCCCGGCGCCGGCGCATCGGACGGCTGGATCAGCCGCCCGAGAATGGGCCGGAGGGCCAGGGTCTCGAAATAGTCCGCCGACACGAGCTCAGTCGTGAGCTTGACCGTCCGGCCGCTCACGTCGTAGGAGACGAACGACATCTTGGTGCTCGCGATGCCCGCGATCGAGCCGGCGAGCCGCCGGAAGTCGGCGACATCGGGCTCCGACATCACGTTGTACCGGAAGCTCCCGTCGGACCGATAGAGCTCGATCAGCTGCTCCGGGCTCCGGAGCGGGGGTTTCCGCAGAATGATGTCGTTGACCAGCGTGAACATCGCACTGTTGGCGCCGATGCCTAACGCCAGCGACAGCACCGCGGTGACGGTGAACGCCGGCCTGGCCATCAGGCGCCGGACCGCGTACCGGGCGTCCCGGCCGAGCCTCGCCAGTCGGGAATCCCGCTCCCCGGTCCCGCCCATCGTCTCGGGCGTCACCACTCGCTTGGCCTCGCGAATCAGATCGGCCGTGCGACGCCCGTCGCCGAAGGCCTCGAGCAACTGCTCCGGCGTCCGCCCCGCCGCGAGGCCATCCTCGAAGTGAGCCACCATCTCACGGAACACCTCTTCGCGCCTTTCCTCGGCCAGGCCGGTCGCGGTCACCACTTCGGCAATCCGCGCCGCGACGATTTGCGGCAGGCCGGCCTTCCGGCCCAGCTGCTCCACCTGGATTCGGTCCATCCGGCCGCTGAAATTCTCCTGGCGATTGGTCATCTCAGGCCTCCTGGCTGATCGGGGTGACGAGGCCGAGGCCGATCATGGCCTGGAAGAGCTCCTGCCATTCGGCCCGTCGCTGCTCGAGGGCCTGGACGCCCTTGTCGGTGAGCTTGTAGTACCGGCGTCGACGGCCCGAGGGCAGTTCCACCCAGCGGCTTTCGACCTGCCGCTTGGCCTCGAGGTTGTAGAGCATCGGGTAGAGCGTGGATTGGCCGAGCGCGAGCACGCCGTCGGACCGCTGCGAGAGGGCCTCGGCCAGTTCATAGCCGTACATGTCCCGCCGCTTGAGGAGCTGGAGGACGGCCACCGGCCCCGCCCCGCGGATGAATTCGCGCTTCAATTCCATGGTTGCCTCTTGGTTTATACCTCGGCCACAATAGTAAGACGACATTGCCAAAACGTCAACAAATGAAACGTTTCATGGATGAAACGTCACGCTCTGGAACGAAAAAAAGGCGGACGTCATCGTCCGCCGCTCGTTTGAACCAAGACCGCCTTCCCCGAGAACTAGCTCAGGAACTCCCGCGCCGCACGCAGCACCGCGGACTGCACGTCGGCCAATGCGCCTTCCATCGAAAGACCGGCCGCTTTCACATGACCGCCCCCGCCGAACGGCTTGGCGAACCTGGCGACATCCACGTCGCCGACCGACCGGAGCGACACTTTGATCCGCCCCTGGCTGATCTCGCGAAACAGCAGCGCCATGCGGACCCCGGCGATCGATCGGGCGTGTTCGACCACGCCGTCGAGGTCATCGCTGGTGACGCCGTGCCGCTCCACCGCGCCCGGCGGCACCGTAATCCACGAAAGGCCCACATCGGGCTCGACCACCAGCGTCTGCAATGCCTCCGCCAGCAGCCGGACCCGGCCCTCGGGTGCGCCGGCGTACACGTCGAGATAGATCGCCTCCGGATCGATCCCGCGGTCCAGCAGCTCGGCCGCGATCCGGAGGGTCCGTGGGTGCGTGTTGCTGAATCGAAAGCCGCCGGTGTCGGTCAGGATGCCGACATAGAGCGCCCGGGCGGCCGGCTGGGACAGTGGCCATTCGTTCGCCAGGGCGATTTCGACGATCAGTTCGGCCGTCGCCGCTGCCGAGGGGTCGACATACCGCGGCCCGTCCGGCAGGGTACCCGGACTGACGTGGTGATCGATGCAGCCCACCGTCACGCCCCGGGTCCGGACCGTCTCCGCCAGCATGCCGAGCCGGGACAGGTCGCTGATGTCGAGGACGACGATGGCATCGGCCTGGCGGAGCGCCTTCACCGCTTCCCGGCTTCGATCGACATTCGGCAGATCGCGGAACAGAAAATCGAATCGGGGCGGAGTCGGCGTCGGATTGGCGATCGTCGCCGCGACGCCGTTGGCCTTGAGCAGATGCACGAGGCCAACCTCACTGCCGAGCCCGTCGCCATCCGGGTTCACGTGGGTGGTGAGACAGACCCGGGTCCCCGGTTTGAGCAGGGCGGCAATGTCGCGCGCGGCGGCGAGCTTGTCGGCGGTCAGCGTAATCGGCATAGGAGAAAGATAGTCCGACTGCCCGTCTCGGAGTGGCCGGAGGCCGCCACAGAACGGTCACCGGCTTCCCCTCCCCCCGATCCGGCGGCATCTTTGTCCCCCATGAAGAAACTCACCCTGACCCACTGGATCCTGATCGGCACCCTGGTGGGCGCCGTGGTCGGTTACCTCGACCACAACGTGTGGCTCGATACCGATGTCGCCGAGGCCTTGAAGCCGTTCTCGGCGATTTTCATCCGGATGATCAAGTCGATCGTGGCGCCGCTGATCTTCTCGAGCCTGGTGATGGGCATCGCCGGCCACGGAGACGATCTGAAGCAGGTCGGTCGCCTGGCGTTCCGATCGATCCTCTACTTCGAGGCGGTCACCACGGTGGCGCTCTTCGTTGGCCTGGGCGCGGTCCATCTGATCAAGCCCGGGGTCGGCGTGGCCTTGGTCAGCGCCGGCGACGACGTCAAGCAATTCGCCTCCACTCACACGACTCTGTCCGGGGTGCTCGAACACACTGTGCCGGCCAGCATCATCGACGCCATGGCCAGGAATGAAACCCTGCAGATCGTCTTCTTCTCGGCCCTGTTCGCCATGGCCCTGACGCAGGTGAAGGGCCGGCCCAAGGAAGTGATGCTCGAGGTTCTGGAGAGTCTGACCCAGGTGATGTTCAAGTTCACCGGGATCGTGATGAAGTACGCCCCGATCGGCATCGCCGCGGCGTTGGGTGTCACCATCGGCAAGAACGGGCTCGGCGTGATCCTGAACCTGGGGAAACTGGTGCTGACCCTGTACGGGGCGCTGGTGGTGTTCATACTCGCGGTCCTGGTGCCGGTGGCGTTGATGGCCAGGATCAATCTCCGGAAGTTCTGGCACTGGGTCCGGGAGCCGTGGCTGATCGCCTTCACCACCGCCTCTTCCGAAGCGGCCCTGCCGCTGGCCCTCGAAAACATGGAGAAGTACGGGGTACCGCGCCGGATCGTCTCGTTCGTGCTGCCGACCGGCTACTCGTTCAATCTCGACGGGTCGACGCTGTACCTCGCGGTGGCCTCGATCTTCGTGGCCCAGGCAGCAGGCATCGACATGCCGTTCAGCACCCAGCTGGTGATGATGCTGACCCTGATGCTCACCAGCAAAGGCGTGGCCGCGGTGCCCCGGGCGTCGCTGGTGATCCTTTCGGGAACCTTGACCCAGTTCAACCTGCCGCTCGAAGGCATCGCCGTGATTCTGGGCGTCGACGCCTTCATGGACATGGCTCGGACGTCGGTCAATCTGCTGGGCAACTGCCTGGCCTCGGCCGTGATGGCCCGGTGGGAAGGCGAACTCCGTGAGGCCCCGCTGCCCGAGACCTGAGGCGCCTCAATGGCGAGGCCTGCCTCAGTCAGTCGAAATCGCCTCGATCGGGTGGATCCGCGCGGCCTGACGACCCGGCAGCCAGCAGGCCAGCGCCGCCGTCATGATCAGGAGGAGCGCCACGCCCGCCACGGTAGCGGGATCGGTCACGCCCACGCCGTACAGGAACGCGGCCAGCCACCGGCCTTCGAGCAGGGTCAGCCCGATACCGATCCCAGTACCCGCCAGGGCATAACCGACGCCTCGTCGCACCACCATCCCCGTGACGTCCCCCGGTGCCGCGCCTAACGCCAGGCGGACCCCGATCTCCCGCCGCCGCTGGCGGACCGTGTACGACATCAAGCCGAATACCCCCAGCGCGGCCAGCACCATCGCGGTGGCCGCGAAGGCGCTCAGCACCGCGGTCCACCGGAACGGATCGGCGAGCGAGCGGTCGACCTGCGCCCGCATCGTGGTCTCGACCACCGGGAGCTCCGGATCGAGCCCCGCCACTGCCTCCCGCAGCGCCTTGAACGTGGCGGCGGCGCCCGCCCTGGTGCGGACCACCAGATTCAGCGCTCGGGGCTGATACTGGGGCAGCGGGCTGTAGACGCCGATGGCCTCAGCCGCGAGCCCGAGGTACTTCACGTCACCCACTACGCCGACCACCGTAGTAGGCGGGCAGGTATAACAGCCACCCGACACCATCTGTTTCCCGACGGCGGACCCGCCCGGGTAAAACCGCCGCGCCCAGGCCTGGCTGACCACCACCACCGGGGGCGCGGCGGCTGAGTCGCCGACCGCCAGGGCACGTCCCGCCAGCAGCGGTACCCCCAGAGCGCGGAAGTAGCCGGGGCTCACCGCGGACCAGGGAGCCGTCGGCTCGGCGCCGCCCTCCGGGACCGGGTGATCGATCAGGTTGAAATTGTTCTCGTCCTGGGGCTCGGCCGGCGGAAGGTTCAGCGTTTACCCCGCCGCGGCGACCCCGGGAATGACGGAAGCGCGCTGCTCCAGCAGGTTCCAGAACCTCTCCCTGGCCGGATATTCGGGATAGCGAACGACCGGAAGTGCCACGGCGATGCTGACCGCGCCGTCCGGATCAAATCCCGGACTAACCCGCTGCAACTCGACGAAGCTCCGGAGCAGGAGCCCCGCGCCGACCAACAGAGGCAGCGCCAGCGCAAACTCCGCAATCACGAGGGCGCTCCGGGCCGCGCTGGCCCGCCGGCCGGTCCCGACCCGGCGCGTATCCAGGCGGAGGGACCCCGCGCCCCGGCCGGCCAGGCTCGCGATCAACGCCGGCGCGCTGACAAGGAAGCCGCTCACTATCGCGACCAAGGCGGCGAAGACCAGCGACCGGCCGCCGAGGGCGACCTCGTGAAGGCGCGGCAGCCCGGTCACCCGGGTCGCGACCATTTGCAACCCGAACGCCGCGAGACCGAGGCCCACGAGGCCGGCCGCCACCGTCAGCACCAGGCTGTCGGTCACCAGCAGCCGCGCCAGCCGCGACGTCCCCGCGCCGAGGGCGGCCCGGACCGCCAGTTCCTGCTCTCGAGCCGAGGCCCGCACCAGCATCAGCGTGGCCACGTTGGCGGTGGCGACCAGGAGCACCAGCAATACCGCTCCGCCGAACAGCCAGAGCTGCCGCCCGGACTGACCGACGATGGCGTCCCGCAACGGCACCGGCGTGAGTCGGGCGGTCTGGTCCCGGAAACCGGCGGCCCACAGCGGGAAAATCCGTTCGCTGATCCCCGCCAGGTCGCGGGTGGCGTCGGCGATCGTCAGGCCCGGCCGGAGCCGGCCGATCCCGCGAAGCCAGAACGGCCCTCGGCGCGACGGGGTGGCGAGCTTGAGCTGAAGCCAGACCTGGGCCGGCACGGCGGCCAATTCGCCCTGCCCCGGCGGCAGCACCCCAACGACGGTGTGGCTGATCCCGTCGATGGTGATCGACCGACCGAGTGCCGCCGCCGCGCCGCCTAACCGTTCCCGCGCCATGGCGTCGGTGACCACCGCAACCGCCGGGGCATCGGCGAGTTCATCCGCCGGGACCACCAACCGACCGGCCGCCGCCCGGACATCGAGCGCCCGAAAGAAGTCGGCCGTCCCCCTGCCCGCGACCATCTGTTCCGGGCGGCCAACCCCCGAGAGGGCGACCTCGCTCCAGCGCACCGCCCCGAACGCGTCGAAGGTCCGCTGCTGGTCGCGGATGGCGAGGACGTCGACGGTGGACAGCGACCACAGGTTGGTCGGTGAATTCTTCTCATAGATCCGGACCAGGCGGTCGGCCGCCGGGTAGGGCAGGTCGGCCAGCAGGACCCGGTCGGCGAGGGTGAAGACCACCGTCCCGGCGCCCAGGCCAAGGCCGAGGACCGAGATCGCCGCCAGCGCGAAGATCGGACTCGCCCGGAGGCCCCGGAGCGCGTAGCGGACGTCGGCCACGACATCCTCGAGCGGCCGAACACCGCGGGCATCGCGCACATCCTCTTTGACCTGTTCCATCCCCCCGAACGCGAGGAGGGCCTCCCGTCGCGCCGTTGCCAAATCGGCGCCGCGGCGCACCCGCTCCGCCGTTTCCTGATCGACATGAAATCGAACTTCGTCATCGAGTTCCGACTCCTGGCGGTTTTTCCGGGCCAGCGCCTTGACCCGCTCCGACCAATCCGAGAACACACTCACGGGGCACCGTCCGCCAGCCGAAACGCCAGGATCCCCTCGACCGCGGCGGACGCCCTCCGCCACGACAGGACCTCGGCGTCGAGCTGGCGCCGCCCGGCAGCGGTCAGGACATAGTAGCGGGCCCGGCGATTGTTCTCGGTGACCCGCCACTCCGAACGAATCGATCCCTTCCGGAGCATTCGCTGGAGCGCCGGGTAGACCGACCCCTGCGGCACGGTGAACACCGCCGCCGACATCTGGCCGATCCGGTGACCGATGCCCCAGCCATGCATGGGCTCGAGCGACAGTGCCTTGAGCACCAGCAGTTCCAGCGTCCCCTGCAGCAATTCGACGTTCTCGCCCACGGCTTCCTCCAGATGATCTAGAGGAACACTAGCACCTCTCCTCCAGACCGTCAACAGAAGCGGCGCCGATGATTGGGTGCTTGACTGGCGGCGGCCAGAGCGTAACGTCTGTCTCCCCCAAGGAGACCCCAATGCCCGGCCACAGCAACGAGATCCTGATCACCCTTGCGGTGGCCTGGATTTATATCTCGATCGTCCGGTTCGTGGATATCAACGAGCGGGAGCCGGTCTGGAGCCTCGCGCTCGCGTTCGGGTTCGGTCTGGGCGCCGCGACGCTGCTCCCCTTGCTGGTCGAGTCGTCGACGCTCGTGCTCACCGTCTGGCCCGGCGCGGCCTTCGTCGAATCGGCCAAGTTCGTCGGGTTCGCCGCCGTGGCGCTCGCCTTCGCCGGGATCGCCCGGACCCGGGGCTGGTCGGAGCTGACCGACCTGGTGGACGGCATGGTCTACGGCATCACCTTGGGCCTCGGCTACAGCACCGGCGAAATTCTGGCCCAGCAACTGGCGTCCTCCCACTCCACCATCATTCCCCTGCTCCAGAGCCCGGGCCGGGCGATCGTCGGCAGTGCGCTCGCCGGGCTTTCCCACGGCGTCTTCGGGGCGCTGGTCGGGCTCGGGTTCGGCGCGGCGATCGAGCGGCGGAGCCTGGCGGCCTGGCTGCTTCTCCCGCTGGCGGGCCTGGCCGCGGCCATCGGTGCCGACGGCCTGTTCCGGATTCTGGCGCACGGCAACGCCCTGGGCGGCCAGGCCGGGGTGACCCGGGCCTGGCTCGCCGTGATTATTCCGATGGCGGCAATGATCGTGATCGGGTTGTTCGGGCTCCAGGCCGAGCGCCGGATCATCCACGCGGAACTGGTGGACGAAGTGACGGCGGGAACGCTGTCCTCGGCCGAGCTCGGACTGTTGGAGAGCTTCTGGAGGCGACAGCTGACCTACGTGTCGCTGCTGCTCCAGGGCCAGGTGAAGCGCTGCCTCGACCTGGCGGCGCTGCACAACCGGCAGGTGCAGCTGGCGCTGTTCAAACGCCAGGCGGCCCGCGCCACCGAGCCTGCCCGGGCTCAGCTGCAGAAGCAGGTCACGACGGTGCGAGCCGCGCTGCATCGGGCCCGAGCGGCCGTCGCGGGTGCGCTGTTGATCGGCCTGTTGGTCAGGCCGTCAACCATGGCCGAGTCACAATCGCCGCAGGGGAACTGGACGTCATTGAGCCAACTGATCGAGGCCGGCAAGCTGGATATCGGCGGCTATTGGGGGAAAGCGCTCGGCACCCGGTACCAGCCGCCGGCCGCGGTCGAGGAATACTCGGCCCGTTCGGCTTGCCGCTACCTCAAGAACAACGCAGTGTATTGCCCTCCGTCCAGGAGCATCTACTACGATCCACCGTTCCTGCAGGCGCTGTGGAAGGACATCGGCGATTATGGTGCGCTGTTCGTCCTGGCCCACGAGTGGGGTCACCTGGTTCAGGCCTTGCCCGGCGTGATGACCGGGGCTCGGCTCTTCACCATTCAGAATGAATTGCAGGCCGACTGCCTTGCCGGTCAGTACAGCCGTGACGCCACCGGCAGGAAGGTGCTCGACGCCGGTGACGAGAACGAGGCCGTGCTGTCACTCCGCAAGGGACGGGACGACGTCGACTACCCCTGGTTCGACCAGTACGCCCACGGCAGCGGCGGCCAGCGGGTTGACGCTTTTCAGGAGGGGCTCGACGGGCGATCCTGCGAGGGCGCTGACTTCTGGCGCCGGGTCCATGTGGACCCGACCGCGGCCAACCGCCCGGCAACCCCGCGAGTCGGGAGCCTGACCCTAGTCTGTTCCCGCGGCGAATTCGTCCGGAAGGAAGTCCAGCTGCTTCCGGCCCTCGTCCACGACGACGTCACCGACGCGCTCAAGGGGTATTTCCGGTCCCCGGACGGCAGCGAAGTCATGGTGCTGATGCTCGCGACGACGAGTGCCGAAGCCGCCACCACCAAACTCCAGCGGATCTCGAAGATCCTTCGCGACAGTACGTTCCACACCGTGAGCCAGGGACCAATCAAGGATGGCGCGGTGGAGACCGGCCGGTGGGAGCGGCTCCAGGGCAAGACGGAGATCGTCCTGTTCCAGAACCGCCAGGTTCTGGAATGGGTCGAGGGCCCGCTCGAGGTCACCTGGAAGTTCGAGACCTCGCCCGCGGCTGACTGCCAACCCTAGCGGGCAACACGACTCACATCCGCGGGATCGAACAGGCGAAGTTCGCCGCGTCGTCGCTGCTGCCGGTCCCCTTGTACTGCGCCGTTTTGGGATAGGCGCACAGCGGCCGCGTGATCTTGGTCTCTTTGGCCGGATCGCCGACGGGCTCTCCCGACCGGATCCCGGAGGCGACCAACCGATCCGGCGCCACGCCCTTCTCGACCCAGCGCTCGAGGGCGGCCCGGAGGTCACGATCGGCGTCATGCTGCCCGGCCTGACTCAACTCGTTGCCGAAGGTATTCGGTCCGGCCCCGCCGCCGCAGTGGCTCATCCCTGGCACCATGAACAGGCGGTAGAAGTCGGCGACCGGTTTGCCGTTCGGCCGTTCCAGGGTCTTTTTGACGCGCTCGTAGAACTCGATCGAGCTGTGTCCGCTGATGGCGGCGTCACCCCAGCCGTGGTACTGCAGCAACTTCCCGCCCCGATCCCGGAACGGCGCCAGGTTGGGATCGTTCGAATCGAGGATCCCGCCGGTCTTAGCCAGGGCTTCGGCATAGTCCCGGTCGAGGTCAAAGTTCTTGTAGTCCCATTTGGGGTCCTGATGGACGATGGTGCCGTAGAACGACGTACCGAACCAGGCCTGGAGCGGGGGCCCCATCGGTGAGGCGCCTACCAGCCAGGGGTTCCACGTGCCCGGGAATGCTTCGGTTCCCGGCACCATGCCGGGATAGATCGGCTGACCGGACTTGGTGGTCCCGGGGCCCCGGTAGACCTTCTCGAGCGCCGCGAGCTGAGCATCCGTTAGGCAGTTGGGGCCGTCGGCGCCGGCGCAGCGAAGCGCGGCCGACCGGAAGTGGCAGCGCCGAGGATCTTCGATCAGCCCGTCCTTGACGCCATCGATCGCGTCGCACTGGCTCACCACGGCGGCCTGGATGGCTGCCAGCTTGGTGACCGGAATCATGCTCAACGGCGTCTCGTTGAGTGCCCGCCAGTTCCAGACCGCGCCGGTGAGCAGCCCGGTCCAGTTGCTGGCCGGCGCCCCAGCCACGATTCCGTTGAAGTCCTCCGGATACCGCTCGGCCTCCATCAAGGCTTCGCGGCCGCCGTCGGAGCACCCGAAGAAGTACGAGCGACTGGCCGGCTTGCCGTAGAAGGCCTGGATGATCGCCTTGGCCTGTTCCGCCGTCTGGTGGACGGCCCGGTGTCCGAAGTCGATCAGTTTCTCCGGGTGGCCGATCGCGAAATCCGGGGTCGGGCCGGCATGTCCGTCATCGGTGGCCGCCGTCGCGTACCCACGGGCGACCCCCGCCGCAATCGTGGCGGCGATGATGGTCCCGGCGTATCCACCGTTACCCATCTGCTGGAACTTGCCGTTCCACGCCTCGGGCACCGGGAGCCAGACTTCGAACTTGATCTCCGAGTCGCCGGTCGGCCGGGCAACCCCTTCGACCCGGCAATATGATGGCAAGTCGAGCGACGGCAGGGCGCCCTGGGGAGAGGACTCCTTGTAGGCGCCCGCGGCAACCACTGCCGCCGAGGTGATGCTCGCCTGGGACAGGGCGAGGGTCCGCAAACTCTCGCAACTCCGCTGGGCCTGAGCACGGGCAGTGAACGTTCCGACGAGTACAGCCGACAGCAGGGTCGCCCGATAGCGCATGGTCCGTCTCCAAGTGATCGTGGGGTTGTGGTCGAATGGTAGCATCGGTCCGATGCTCTGGCGACCCGTTGCCGTGGCGGGTGGGCCTATTTGGTCCAGATCACGATCGCCGCGCAGTTGTCGTCATGGAACTCAGCGGGAAGGTCGCTCACGCCGCGGTACACGTCGATCAGCTCGATCTGGAACGGCCCGATCCGGTCAAGCATCTCGGCTACCACACCGCGGAATCGGTCTCTGATTTCGGTCAAAGAAGCCGTCGTACTTGGTCGTCCAGGCGTACTTGGCCGGCTTGGCGTTCCGGGCGGCTACAACCAGGTCCGGGAGAACCTGCGCCCCCGCCTCGAGCCGGACCACGAGCGATGCCAACCCATCAGCGACCGACACTTTGAGGGCTTGGGGGCGGAACCCGATGGCGCGGATGAATAGCGTCCCTCCGGAACTGGAGACGGCGGGCAAAACGAACGCCCCGGCCGTGTCGCACATCGCAGTCCTTGGCGTCTCGACCAGAAGCGACGAGCAGGGTGTCGGTCGATGGCCCTGGGTATCCCGCACCACCGACCGGCCGAAGGCTCAGCACTGCCCCGGCAAAACCGATGGCTATCACCCAATGTGACACGGGCATAGTGGGCCTAAACACCAATCATTG
>JANXXJ010000056.1 GCA_025350665.1 Gemmatimonadota bacterium
GATGGCCATCGGGATCGCTGAATCGATGCAGGACGACCACATCCGCTCCCGGATCGGCCAGGTCCGATACCTGGGCGAATTGTTGACGGACTGGGAGGTTCCGATCGTCCACCCCGTGGGCGGGCACGCGATCTTCCTCAACGCCAAGGCCTTCTATCCCCAGTTGTCCCAGGACCAGTTCCCGGCCCAGACGCTGGCGGCCGAGCTCTACCTCGACAGCGGCATCCGTTCGATGGAGCGCGGCGTGGTAAGCGACGGGCGTCGAGATGATCTACGAACCGAAGTACCTCCGATTCTTCCAGGCCCGGTTCAAGCCAAGGCACGGCTGAGCCGGTAGATTGCTGGCGCCATGCGCCTGCTCGTCATTCTCAAGCACGCGGTGCCACTCCTGCTGTCGGTCCTGCGGGACCGGCGCCGCTGGTTCTTCTGGGGCCGACCCGCGGACCGGACCGCCGCCTTCCACGAGCGGCGAGCCCGGCGGCTGCTCGCGTCGATCGTCGAGCTCGGCCCCAGCTTCGTCAAGATGGGCCAGCTGTTCGCCGGGCGGACCGACCTGCTTCCCGACCAGTACGCCGAGGCCCTCAACACCCTCACCGACAAGGTGCCGGCGGTGTCGTTCGAGATGATCGAGCTGACCATCCAGCGCTGCCTTCGCCGTCCCCTGCCCGATCTGTTCAGCTGGTTCGATCCGACGCCGCTTGCGGCCGGATCACTGGGCCAGGTCCACCGGGCCACCTATCGCGACCGCGAGGTGGCCGTGAAAGTGCTCCGCCCCGGGGTCCGTGAACTCGTGACCACCGACATCGACGCGGCCGGGTGGATTGCCGACCGGATGACCCGCTGGTATCCCAACGTTCATACCCGCGCCATTGCCTCCATCGTCGAAGAGTTCGGCCGCCGGATCGGCGACGAAATGGATTTCGTGATCGAAGCCGAGAATCTCCGGCTGGTCCGGGCCAACTTCGCCGGCAACCCCAGAATCAGGATTCCCGAACCTGTGGCCGAGGTGTCGGGACGGGACGTGCTGACGATGGAGTTCGTCGAGGGGATCCGGATCGACACCATGGATCCGGACGCGACCTACGGCGGGCTCCGGATTCCGGCGGTCGTCGAACGGCTCCTGGAACTTTACATCCAGATGATGCTGGTGGATGGCCTCTTCCACGCCGACCCGCACCCGGGCAACGTGCTGGTGGACGATCGAGGCCGGATCGTGCTGCTGGATTTCGGCGTGGTGATTCAGGTCCCGCGGGATCGGCGGAAGATTCTGGTGGACACGGTGTTCGCCGCGGTCCAGAACCAGGCGGCCGGGGTGGTGGAGGGGTTCTACGCGTTGGGTCTGATCGAGCCGGGTGCCGATCGGGCCCAGATCGAGCGGCTCGCCGCCGTCCTGCTCGACCTCGCCGCACAACGGACGACCACTCGGCAGCGCGTGGAGCTGCTGACCCGCGAGATCCTCCACGAACTCTACGACTGGCCGATCCGACTCCCCAGCGACCTGGTCTACTTCGCGCGGACCTCGGCGCTGATCGAAGGCGTCGGGGTCCGGTACGACCCCGAGTACAACCCGATTCTGTCCGCGGGGCCGACGCTGTGGCGGATGCGGGGGCGGCTGATGGAATCGCTGGGGGATACCAAGGCGGCCCAGCAACTCGACTGGCCTACCGCCGTGGGATACCTGCTGGGGCGCGCCGCCGCCAAGGCGGCCGGCGTCGGGCGCTGGCTCAAGGCCTGGATCGCGCCGCAATCAGCGGGTGAAGGGCCTGCGCGGTGACGTTGCAAGTTGGGTTCGGAACGGTTTCATTCCCCGGGACCAACACAGGAAACTCCCGGTGACCTCGATCTGCTACTACAACGGCGCTTGGCACGACGGTCCGACCCCGCTCATGGATTCGGATTCCAACGCCGGCTGGATGGCCAACATCGTATTCGACGGCGCTCGCGCTTTCCAGGGCCTGGCCCCCGACCTCGATCTCCATTGTCAACGCGCGATCCGCTCGGCCGTGACCCTGCAGATGAAACCGACCATCACGGCGCCGGAAATCGAGACGCTGATCCGGGACGGTATCAGACGGTTTCCGGCCGGTACCGAACTCTATCTCCGGCCGACGTTCTGGATCCAGGACGGGTTCATCCCGTTCAATCCGGACTCGACCCGATTCGCGATCGTGCTGACCCCGGTTCCCCTCCCCGCCCCGACCGGATTCTCGATTTGCCTGTCGCCCTACCGCCGTGCCTCGCCGGATCAGGCGCCGACCCTCGCCAAGGCGGCGTGTCTGTATCCGATGTCCAACATGGCGGTGACCGACGCGAAAGCCCGGGGGTTCGACAACGCGGTGATGCGCTCGCCGGACGGGACGGTGGGAGAGCTCACGACGCAGAATATCTGGTTGGTGAAGAACGGCGCCTACAGCACGCCGGTGCCGAACGGATGTTTTCTGGCCGGCATCACCCGGCTGCGGATGCTGCAACTGCTCCGGGATGCCGGACTCAAGGCGGAGGAGCGGGTCGTCACCCTCCAGGACCTCGATGAAGCCGATGAGATCTTTTCGACCGGGAACCACGGCAAGGTGCTGCCGATCAACCGGTACGAGGGCCGAACCCTGAGCCGCCACGACGCCACGATGGTGGCGCGGTCACTGTATTTCGAGTACGCGAAGACTCAGCCGGCATGACCGAATGATGCTGCGGTTGATGCTCGGCGTGATGGCCATCGCAGGCGGTCAGCCGGCACCAGCACCGCGAACACTGCTGGCCGTCTTCGCCCACCCCGACGATGAAAGCACTGCCGCCGGAACGCTGGCCCGCTACGCCAGCTCCGGCGTCAGGGTGGTCATCGCGACGGTTACCTCCGGCCAAAAGGGCGGCCCCGAGCCGGGCGACGCTCTGGGCGCCCGCCGGGAGGCCGAACTCGCGGCCGCCTGTCGCGAACTGGGGGTCAATCCCCCCGTGCTGTTCCGGTTCATGGACGGAACGGTGGCCACCGAGCGGCAGGACGAGATCGCCGCTCGGATCCGGCGGGTGATTCGGGACGTCCGCCCGCAGGTGGTGGTGACCTTCGGGCCGGACGGCGTCACCGGTCACCCGGACCACATCGCCGTCGGGAAGCTCACGGCGGCCGTCTTCGCGGAGGAGACCCGCCGCCCCGGCGGACCCTCGCGACTATATCAGGTGGCCATTCCCCGGACCATGATGGTCCGAATCGCCCCTGTCCTGGCGGGCCACTCACTGTCCGAGCCGGAGCTGCGCCAGGTAGCCGACCAGGCCGTTGCCGATCAGGCCATCGCGGCCATCATCGACATTACCGATTTACTGGCGGTCAAGCGCCGAGCCGCGGCCAGGCACGAGAGCCAGTTCCCCGCCGGCCCCAGGTTCGACCAATGGCTGGCGGCGTTCGGGAGTGAACCGCGGGAGTATTTCGTCCAGGCGTCACCGAAGCGGACCGCAACGGCCGCGTCCGGCGACCTCCAGTTCTGACCGCCGGACATCTCAACCCGACCGGGCGGGCCCGTAGTCGAACCGCCAGACTTGACTGCCCTTGACCCCGGGCCGGAGGAGCGAGGCAAGCAGGATCCAAGGCATCGGCGCGGCCCGATAGTCCCGCACGCCGCGCATCAGCGACCACTGTCTGGACGATCGGTATCCGGCCTCAAGAAACACCGCCTCGGGCCGATCGACCAGCTCGCCAAAGTGGGCCCCAAGCTGGGCAATCCGGGCCCGGATACCGGCCCCGTATCGCGCCATGAATTTTCCGGTCACCAGATCACAGAGCAGACCATGCCGTGGAAAGGCCACGGTGAGCACCGCCAGCATCCGGGCAATGTCGGCCTGGCTGAGGTACATCGTGACGCCTTCGACGATGACCGTGACATCCAGCTCGCCCCGCCACGGGGCGAGGGCGTCGGCCAGCGACTCGGTGGCAAAGTCGATGGCAACCCGGACCAGGGGATTTGGCGCCGAGGCAGTCGGGAGCCTCGATTCCTTGTGAGCGAGCACGGCCGCTTCGTCGACCTCGACAAACCGGCCGGCCGGGAGGCGGAAGGCCCGGCTGTCGAAGCCGGCGCCGATCATCACGACGAGATGGTTCGGATTCCGGGTCAGCTCCGCGGCGATCGCATCCTCGATAATCCGGGGCCGCACCACGTTGGCCGCATTCGGATAGCGCTCGGCCCGGTACGACTCCATGATCTGCCGGGCTTCGTCGGTCATGAACCGGGCGGCATACTGGTCGCCAAGGACGGGGACCGGCAGGGCCGCATCCCAGGCGCGGATGGCGCAGCAATAGAACGCCGTCATCGATACCGGTTTCATGTCGCGCCGTTCGCCTGGGTCCATCGAGCACCCAGCCGCTCCAGGACCGATGCCAGGTCCGGTCGCTCCTCGAGCACCGGTCGCACCGGGTCGGCGCCCAGCGTTTCCATCCGCGCCACGGCCGTCTTGATGGTGAATGTGTGCCGCCGCGCCTCGAGCTCGGGGCCCACGTCGTCCCAGGTGATCGGCATGGAGACGGCAGCCCCCGGCAACGGCCGCACGCTGTAGGGCGAGACGATCAGCTGACCGTGGCGGTTCTGGAGATAGTCGAGATAGACCTTGTCGCCCCGCTTGGTCACGTGCCGCGTGATGGTGGCGATGCCGGCGTGCTCGCGGATCACCAGCCGGGCCAGCAGTTCGCCTAAGGTTCTCGACTGCTCGTAGGTACACTGCCGGCCCAGCGGAATCAGGATGTGCAGCCCGGTCTTGCCCGTGGTCTTGACGTAATTCGGCAGACGGACCTCGTCGCAGATCCGGTGCAAGGTCGCCGCCACCGTCAGCACGTCGGTGAACGGCGCCTCTTTGGGATCGAGGTCGATCACGCACCAGTCGGGCAGTTCGAGCGAGCCCACCCGGCTGGCCCAGATGTGAAGCGGGATGGTGCCCGAGTTGGCGAGGTAGAGCAGCGTCTCGAGATCGTCGCAGACGAAGTAGCGGATGTCCCGCTGGGTGTCTTCGCTCCAGATCGCGGTGGTCCGGATCCAGTCCGGCGCAAACTCGGGGGCGTCCTTCTGATAGAACGACTTCCCGTGGATGCCATCGGGAAACCGGGTCAGCACCACGGGACGATTCTTGAGATACGGCAGCAGCCACGGGGCGATCCCGCGGTAGTAGTCGATCATGTCGCCCTTGGTGTACTTGTCCTCGGGCCAGAAGATCTTGGACAGGTTCGAGAACGCCACCGTTCGGGGCGCGGGCGCGGGCGCGGCCTGCAGCTGGACCGGTTGGGCCGGTGAGACCGCCGCGGGCGCGGTCCAGCCCTGGCGGTCGCAGTCCTCCGGGCGCTTGTCGTCCCGCAGGCGAACGAAGGCGGGATGGCGGAGCACGCCATCGGGGGTCCACTCACGAAAGCGGACCTCGCACACAAACCGGGGTTCCACCCAGGTGGTCGTCTTCGTCTCCGGAATCGCTTCGGACGGCAACGGTTCGGACCCGGCCACCGTGGCCGGCCCAAAGCAGGCCGGCGTCGCCCGAATCAGCGGTTCGAGCATGGCCCGGTACTCGGCGAGCTGACGGTCATCGAAGCCGGTGCCGACCCGGCCGGCGTAGACGAAGCGTCCATCGATCACATCGGCCAGTTGCAGCGCGCCGAACCCACCGCGCCCCCCCTGGGGTTCGGTGAACCCGACAATCGCGAAGTCACCGGTTTTGTCGGCCTTGAGCTTGAGCCAGGTCGGGGTCCGCCCGCCTCGATACGGTGCATCGGCCTTCTTGGCGATGATTCCTTCGAGCCCCATGCGCTCGACCTGCGCCAGGAACGCGACGCCCTCGCGCTCGATGTGATCGAGATAGCGGATCGGCCCCAGGGGCGGCAGGATCGACTTGAGCAGCCGCTTGCGCTCGAGCAGAGGCAATGGGCGAAGATCGAAGTTCTCGAAGCCCAGCAGGTCAAAGGCAAAGAAGGTGGCCGGGAGCTCCACCGCCGCACGGCGGATTTCAATCGGCTTGGAGAGACGCCCCCGCCGCTGCAGCATGGCAAAACTGGGCTTGCCCTGGGGATCGAGTACCACGACTTCGCCGTCGAGAATCACGTTCTCGAGGGGCATCGCCTTCATCGAGCGGGCCACCTCGGGGAAGACCGCGGTGTAGTCCGCCCCGCTCCGGGTGAAGAGCCGGGCCTCTCCGCCCCGATGGGAGGCGAGCAGACGGTAGCCGTCGAGCTTGAGCTCGAAGATCCAGTCGTCCCTCGAGAACGCCGTCTCCGAGGGCTCGGCCAGCATCACCTCGATCGCGCCGGCGTCGATCGAACCGCGCGGCACAGCGAGTTTCTCGAGCTCGGTGCGGACCACGTCGGCGGCGCTGCGACCCGCTTTGAAGTCTTCGACCGTGAGGCCCGACAGAACCGAACCTTGCGGGAAATCCTCGCCCGGCTGTTTCACCCAGGCGTCCCGCTCCTTGATCAGCAGCCAGTCCTTCTCGCTTTTCTTGATCTTCACCAGCGTCCACTTGCCGTGGAGCTTGTAGCCCTTGAGCTCGAAAAGGAGCTTCCCCTTCTCCAGGCCGGCCTTCGGATCCTCGAGCGGCACCCACTCACCCCGATCCCAGACGATCACCGCGCCGGCGCCGTAGTTGCCCTCCGGGATCATGCCTTCGAAATCGCCATACTCGAGCGGGTGATCCTCGACCCGGACGGCCAGGCGCTTCTCCTCCCGATCGTACGACGGACCCCGCGGAACCGCCCACGACTTGAGGACGCCATCCATCTCGAACCGGAAGTCGAAATGCAGTTGGCGGGCGGCATGCTTGTGGACCACGAACAGGCCCCCGCCCGGAGCCGCGGGCACGGCCTCCCCACCGAACGGCTCGGGAGTCCGGTCCGCGGAGCGCTTGGCGCGATAGGCCGCCAGCTGTTCGGCGGGAGACGAATCGGGGTCGGTCATCGAGAGAAATAATAGCGCGGAATCGATGTCGATCGCGTCAAACCGGCTATCGAGCCAGGGCCGGCTCAGGCGACCTTGATGCCGACCAAGAACTTGAGGGTTCCCGTTGACAACTTATCATGTGTCCACGTATTATGTGGATATGAATATCACGCTGTCGGTTGACGGCCAGATCGTCGCCCGGGCCAGGAAGGCCGCCGAAGCGATGGGCAAGAGTCTGAACCAGGCCATCCGGGATCATCTCGCCGATCTGGCGGGGGAGGGAGAAATGGACGGGGAACTGAACGAACTGCGCACGCTGTCCCTCGAAGCCGGCGGACGTTCGGGCGGTCGGCGCCTGAACCGTGAGGAGCTTCATGGCCGGTCGTAGTTTCCTCGACACCAACGTGCTCGTCTATACCGACGACGCTGATGCGCCGGCCAAGCGAGACCGCGCCGTGGAGTTGGTGGGCGAGCACCGGCGGCTCCGCAGCGGCGTGATTTCGACCCAGGTGCTGCAGGAGTATTTCGTCGCGTCGACCCGGAAGCTCGGGGTCGACGCCAAGCTCGCTCGGCGGAAGGTGGAGCTGTTCGGACGGCTCGAAGTGGTTGGCATCGGGATCGACGACATCACCGACGCCATCGACCTGGTCCGGCTGCATCAGGTGTCGTTCTGGGATGCCCTGATCATCCGGGCGGCCCGGGCCGCCGGCTGTACCCGGCTCTATTCCGAGGACCTGAACCCGGGCTGGAGGATCGAGGGATTGACCGTCGTCAACCCATTTGCCTGAGGATAACCCAGGAATCCAGGCGTTGCAGACTCGGCCGGGAGGCTGCACTCTTGAGGCCACCCATGACACCTTGGAAAATGGCTCTCACCCCCGCCAGGCAGGTCATCGCCTTTGCCTTGCTGGCCACGGCCCCGGCCGCCGCGCAGGCCCCAACCTCGCTCGATTCGGCCACCAGTCGGTTTGAGGATTTCAAAGTCGGGCTGTTCGTCCATTGGGGGATCTACAGCCTGCTGGCCGACGGCGAGTGGGTCATGAACAACCGAAGCATTACCGCGGCCGAGTACGAGCACCTGGCACCCCGTTTCAACCCGACCCGTTTTGACGCGAAGGCGTGGGTGGCCCTCGCCCGGAAAGCCGGGGCCAGATACATCACGATGACGACCAAGCATCACGACGGCTTCGCGATGTTCGACAGCAAGCTGACCGACTGGGACATCATCGACCGGACCCCGTTCAAGCGCGACGTGATCGCCGAGCTCGCCCAGGCCTCCCGCGCCGACGGCATGCCGCTCGTCCTATACTACTCCCAGCTCGACTGGCACAGCCCGGACTACTTCCCCAGGGGCGGAACCGGACAGAAATCCGGCCGGCCCGAATCGGGAGACTTCAACCGCTACCTCGCGCTGATGGATGGGCAGCTCGAGGAATTGCTGACCCGGTACGGCCCGGTGGCGGGGATCTGGTTCGACGGAAGTTGGGACAACGGCAGGGTGGACTGGCACCTCGATCGCACCTACGCCCTCATCAAACGGCTCCAGCCCACCGCGCTGGTCGTCTCCAACCACAACGACCTGCCCCACCCCGGCGAAGACTATGTCACCTACGAGGGTTTCGTCCGGCCGCGGGAGATGCCGGCCGGGAAGCACTACCCCTCCGAAGTCAGCGAAAAAATCAACGACACCTGGGGCTACCGGGTTCACGACATCCAGTACAAATCGTCCGCGACACTGATCCGGAACATGGTGAAAGCGGCCGGCACCGGCGCCAACTACCTGGTGAACGTCGGCCCGATGGCGGATGGTACGATCCAGCCGGAGTTCGTCGAGCGGCTGACCGCCATGGGCGAGTGGCTCTCGCAGTACGGTCGCTCGATCTACGGCACCCGGGCGGGCCCGATCGCGGCCCGGCCGTGGGGAGTCACCACCGCCCGCGGCGACACGGTCTTCGTCCACGTGCTGGACTGGAAGGACCCCGTCCTCGCCATCACGGGACTCGACCGCGGGATTCGCGACGCCCGCTACCTGGCCCGCACGGACCGCCCTACTTTGACACTTATTCCCGGCGGCGTGGCACTCGGCATCACCCCGCCCGCCCCCGCCGAGCCCGACCTCGTCATCGAACTCATTCTGGAGTCCGGCCACCGATGAAGACCCGCCTCGCTGTCGCGCTGCTGCTGGGGGCCGCTCCGGCCGTCGCGCAGACCTACCAACCGTCGCCGGAGAATCTCCAGTCCCGGCTCTGGTTCCAGGACGCCAAGCTCGGCCTGTTCATCCATTGGGGGATCTCGAGCCAGCTCGAAGATGGCGAATGGGTGATGAACAACCGGAACATCCGGGCGGCCGACTACGAGCGGAACGCGCCGCTCTGGAACCCGGTCAAGTTCGACGCCCGCGCCTGGGCTTTGACCGCGAAGAACTCCGGGATGAAGTACATCACCCTGATCACCAAACACCACGACGGCTTTGCGCTCTGGGATTCGAAGGTGAGTGACTTCGACGTGGTGGATCGGACGCCCTACGGGAAAGACATCGTCAAACAGCTGGCCGAGGCGTGCCGGGAGCAGGGCATCAAGCTGTTCCTCTATCACTCCCAGCTCGACTGGCGCCACCCCGACTACTTCCCGCGCGGCGGCACCGGGCGGGAGAGCGGCCGCCCCGAGTCCGGCGATTTCAACCGCTATCTCGACTACATGGACGCGCAGCTGACGGAGTTGCTGACCAACTACGGTCCGATCGGCGGGATCTGGTTCGACGGGATGTGGGACAAGCCGGACGCGGACTGGCGACTGGCTCGGACCTACGCCCTGATCCACCGGCTGCAGCCGGCGGCGCTGCTGGGATCCAACCACCACAAGCTCCCGTTCCCGGGAGAAGACTTCCAGATGTTCGAGAAGGACCTCCCGGGGGCCAACTCAGCCGGCTTCAACACCACCGAGATCAGCGGCCTGCCGCTCGAGACCGCCGAGACCATGAATGACAGCTGGGGCTACCGGATCACCGACCGGGCCTGGAAAACGCCCCGCAAGCTGATCCGGGAACTGGTTGAGGCCGCCGGCCGGAATGCCAATTTCCTGCTCAACGTCGGCCCGATGCCCAATGGTGAGTTTCCTCCCGAGGCCATGACCATCCTGGCTGAAATGGGAAAATGGGCCGGCGTGTACGGCGAATCGGTCTATGGGACGCGCGGCGGCCCGATCGCGCCACGACCATGGGGCGTCTCCACCGCGAAAGCCGATCGCGTCTACCTGCACCTGCTCGACTGGCCCGATCGATTGCTCGCCATCGGAGCCCTGCCGCGTGGCGTGGTGAAGGCCTACCGACTCGACGACGGGGCCCCGGTGACCATCAAGGCTCTGTCCAACGGGCTCGCGCTGTCCCTGCCGGCGCGGACCGGCGATCCGATCGACGAAGTGATCGTGCTCGAACTGGAGATCCACCAATGAACCAATCGATCCGTGCTCTCGCCGCGGTAGCCCTCCTCGGCGTCGCTCCCGTCGTGGCCCAAAAGCGGGCCGCCCCACCCCTGGCCGGGTTCGACCGCTGGGTCGATTCGACGATGGCGAAGGCCGGCGGGGTCGGACTCGCGATCGCGATCGTCAAGGACGACTCCATCGTGTATGCCAAGGGTTTCGGGGTCCGGAAACTCGGCGACCCGGCGCCAGTGACGCCGCGAACCCTGTTTGCCATCGGGTCGACCACCAAGGCGATGACCGCGACGGCCGTCGGGATGCTGGTCGACGAGGGCCGGCTCGGCTGGGACGACAAGGTGGCCGATCGCTATCCGGGGTTCCAGCTGAAAGATCCGCAACTCACCCGCGACGTTACCATCGCCGACCTGCTGACCCATCGGACCGGGCTGCCCGGCAGTGACGACCGCCTCTGGATGGGCTCGGTCCTCAGCCGGGCCGAGGTGATCCGGCGAGCCCGTTTCCTTCCGGCGACCCACGGACTTCGAACCACCTTCGACTACTTCAATATCGGCTTCCTCACTGCCGGCGAGATCGTGGGCCTCGTGAGCGGGACCAGTTGGGATGGGTTCCTTCGGGACCGGATCTTCCGCCCCCTCAAGATGACCTCGAGCAACACCAGCATCCGGGCCACCGAGCCCACCGCGGACGTGGCCACACCGCACGACCTCCGCGACGGCAAAGTGGTGCCGATCAAGTACCGCAACATCGACAACATCGGGCCGGCCGGCTCGGTCAACTCGAACGTGGTCGACATGGCGCAGTGGATCCGCTTCAATCTGGGCGGCGGGCGCTATGAGGGGCGGGAACTTCTCAAGCCGGCGACCCATCGCGAGATCATCACCCCGCACATGCTGCTGGGCGCGGATCCGGCCGGCGCGGCCATCAGCTACGGCTACGGTTGGTTCCTGAGCCATCGGGACGGGTTCAACTTCGTCGAGCACAGCGGCGGGATCGACGGGATGATCACCCAACTGAGTCTGGTGCCATCGGAGCATGTCGGCGTGGTCGTCCTCACCAACAACATTGGCGCGTTCGTGGCGGCGGGCGTGGCCCACACCGCGCTCGACCGGCTCCTCGGCGTCAAAGCCGATCGGGCAGCCGAGATCCTCTCGGTCGACAGCAACCGGGCCAGCGGGCGCCGGGCGGAGGACAGCCTGGGCCGGGCCCGGGTGGCCTCGTCCCGGCCGTCCCTTCCGCTCGCCGCGTTTGCCGGACGCTACTACCAGCCGATGTACGGCAACGCAACGATCACTGAAAAGGACGGACGGCTCATTTTCACGGTGGGCGGGTTCCTGAACGAGCTGCCGCTCGAGCCCTGGCAGTTCGACACCTTCCGCGGCCTCTGGTCGGATCCGATTTTCGGACACGCCACGGCGACCTTCCGTCTCGAGACGACGGGCCCGGCGGTTGCGGGGGTCACGGTGGAGGGCCTCACCAATGAGTTCAAGCGGCTGTCGCCGGCGGCGCTGGCCCTGGCGTGCGAGCCCAGCATCGCCAACGTGGTCGCTTTGTCGACGAGGGCCTCTCCCTACGATTCGGCCGACGTGAGTGTCGGCGGCCAGGCACTGCGGGTCTGCTACTCGCGGCCGGCGATGCGCGGCCGGAAGGTATTCGGCACCGATCTGGTTCCGTTCGACACCCTCTGGCGGACCGGGGCCAACGACCCGACCATCATCCGACTCCCGTTCCCGGCCACGATCGCGGGCCTCGCCGTCCAGCCGGGCAACTACTCGCTCTATACGGTTCCGGGACCGGATCAGTGGACCGTGGTGCTCAACGGATCGACCAGCCAAGGCGGGCTGACGCGGGATGACGGCCAATTCAAGAACGAGTACACTGCCGACGTCCGCGCCAGGGAAGTCGGCCGCCGACCGGTCATGCGGGAGACCTTCACCGATCCCTCGGAACGGTTCACGATCCGGTCGGAACAGACCGGGCCGGCGAGCGCGGACCTGATCCTCGAGTGGGAGACCACCCGGGTCCGGATCCCGATCGTCCGGACCGACCTGCCCGCGAAGAAATCCTGAGGCCGGCACGATGAACGACCGCCGTGAATTCGTGCAGCGGATGACGGCAATGGCCGGAGCCGGCCTGCTCCATTCGCCCATCCGACTGTCAGCGCCTCCGGCCGGCCTCGCCCTTCCATCGGCGGCCCACCGGGCGTGGGCCGACCTCGAGATCGGGATGTTCGTCCATTTCGCGCCCAACACCTGGCAGAATCAGGAGTATGACGACCGGTCGACGCCGCTCGACCGGATGACGCCCGAGATCGACACCGATCAGTGGGCCGATACCGCCGTGGCCCTCGGCGCCGGGTACATCGTGATGGTGGCGAAGCACGTGGGCGGTTTCTGCATGTGGCAGACGAAGACCAATCCGTATGGGATTTCCGGCACCCCATGGAAGGGCGGCCAGGGCGACGTGATGGCCGACCTGGCGCGGTCCTGCAAGGACCGGGGCTTGCGGCTCGGCGTCTACCTGTCCCCGCGTGACGATTCGTTAGGCGCCGGCCAGAGCGGCCAATGCCCGACCCCGGAAAAGCAGGCCGTCTACAACCGGCTGTGCCGCCAGCAGCTCACCGAAGTCCTGACCCGCTACGGCGACATGGCGGAGATCTGGTTCGATGGGAGTTCGGTCGTTCCGGTGGGAGACATCCTCGCGAGGCACGCTCGGAGCTCGATGATCTTCCAGGGCCCGCACGCCACGATCCGGTGGGTCGGGAACGAGGACGGTTTTGCGCCGTACCCGGCCTGGAACTCGATCGCGAAGGCGGATGCCCGGACCGGCGTTGCCACCTCGCTTCACGGCGACCCCCAGGGCGACACCTGGCTTCCCAGCGAAGTCGATGTGTCGATTCGCCGCCCGGACTGGTTCTGGCACACCGACAACGAAAAGAACCTGCTGACCACGTCCCAATTGATGGAGATCTACTATCGATCGGTGGGTCGAGGCTGCCAGCTACTCCTCAACATGCCCCCGGACCGGACCGGCAAGATCCCGGCCGCCGATGTGGCCAGGGTCAAGGAATTCGGCAACGAAGTCCGGCGCCGGTTCGGCACACCCGCCGGCGTCACTCAGGGCCGCGGCAAGGAACTGATCCTGGACCTGGGCCAGACCCGCAAAGTCGACCACATCATCCTGGCGGAAGACCTGAGTGGCGGCGAACGGGTCCGGGGTTACCGGCTCGATTTTTCGGCCGGCTCGGAGTGGATTCTCCTGGGCACCGGATCGAGCATCGGCCACAAGCGGATTCATCCCGTCATCCCGACCCAGGTCCGCAAGCTCAGGCTCTGGATCGCCGAGTCGGCCGGGGCGCCGATGATCCGGACTTTCGCGGCGTATGAGACCGGCGCCACGCCCCCGGAGAACTGGGGATTGCCCGCGCCCGCCTGGGCCGAGGACGAGGCCGGCAAGTGGGACGACGGCGAATTCGACATGGACCTCGGTCCCAAGATCAAAGCGGCGGCGGTCTACCGGCTCCGATTCGTGGGACTCGGCGGCTGGACCGCCCTTCCAACACTGGAACTGCGGATGGGTTCCGCGGCCACGCCTCATCTGGTCCGCCCGGTGAAGGGGCGGCCGGATCTCTGGACGCTCACCGTGCCGGAGATCGGGAAGACGATCCGAATTCGCGGCCGGGTCAAGGGTGCGCCCCAAGGCACTATCCTCCTCCACCGGATCTGAGGCGCCTTTGTTCAACGGCTTGCTGGCCCTGATATTCGCCGCGTTGCCGGTGCGGGATGCCTATCCCCGGCAGCCGCTCGACGTCCAGCACTATCGGTTCGAGCTCACGCTGACCGACTCAACCGATTCGATTCACGGCCGCGCCACCATCGAGATCAAGCTCTTGGCGGCCGGGCTCGCCGGCTTCGAACTCGACCTGGTGCAACCGGGGCCGAGTCATCCGGGGCGCGGCATGACGGTCGCCACCGTGAGCGTGGACGGGCGCTCCGCCCGGTTCGAGCACCGGGGCGACCGACTGGGCGTCACGCTTGCCTCGCCGTCGACGGCAGGGCAGCGAATCACCGTGACGGTAGCCTACGACGGCGTCCCGGTTACCGGCTTGCTGATCAAACCCAACCGCAACGGCCGACGGACCTTCTTCAGCGACAACTGGCCCGACAAGGTCCGGAACTGGCTCCCCACCATCGACCACATCGCCGACAAAAGCACGGCGGAGTTCGTGGTCACGGCTCCCGCCGCCTATCAAGTGGTGGCCAACGGGATGCGAGTCGAGGAGACCGATCTTCCCAATGCCCTGCGCCGGACGGTCTGGCGGGAGTCGGTGCCGATCTCCCCCTGGCTCTACGCCCTCGGCGTGGCCCCCTTCGCCGTGGAGCGGGTGGGTGAATACCGCGGCATCCCGATCGAGACCTGGGTCTTCGCCGAGGAACGGGATCGCGGCTTCTACGATTTTGCCACCCCGACCAGGGACGTGCTGGCGTTCTACAGCGAGTGGATCGGTCCCTATTCGTACGAGAAGCTCGCCAACGTCCAGTCGAACAGCGTCTCGGGCGGCATGGAGGCGGCCTCCAGCATCTTCTACTCCCAGGAGAGCGTGTCCGGCACCCGGTCACTCCGGTGGCGGAACGTGGTCATCCACGAAATCGCCCACCAGTGGTTCGGCAACGCGGTGACCGAATCGGACTGGGACGACGTCTGGCTCTCGGAAGGTTTCGCCACCTACTTCACCCTGCTGTTCATCGAACACGCGTACGGCCGGGACGAATTCGCCGCGGGCTTGACCTCGAGCCGGGACAAGATCGCCGGGATGACGGCCAAGGACCCTCTGGACCGGGTGGTCCACGACCGGCTGTCCGACATGAGCAAGGTGACCAACGGGCTCACGTACGAAAAGGGCGCCTGGACCCTGCACATGCTTCGAAGCCGGATCGGAACCGAGAAGTTCTGGGAGGGAATCCGCCTGTACTATCGGGCTCACCAGAACCAGACTGCGTCCACCGATGACTTCCGGGCCGCGATGGAGGCGGTATCCGGTCAGGACCTGACGGCGTTCTTCAAGCAGTGGCTCTATCGGGGCGGGATGCCCCAGCTGGCGGTCACCTGGCGCTACGATGCCGCCGGCAAGCGGATCGCGCTCGAGGTGGCGCAGACCCAGCCGGGCGACCCCTTCGCGTTCCCGCTCGACATTGCCGTCACCGGCGCCGACGGGAAGACCCGGATCGAGACCGTGAACGTCAGCACCGCCGCCCAGAACTTTGCGCTGCCCGCCGACGCTCGGCCGGCCGCGATCGCGCTCGACCCGGAGCTACATCTCCTCATGACGGGCACGATCACCGCCCGTTGACCCCTGGAGGCCCGATGTTCGACCTGACACGCCGTGAACTCATCGCCGGAATGGGCGGGATGGCCCTGACCTCCTCAGTCCGCGGCCGGCCCGGGGCTGGGGCACCCGACGACCGAACCGCCGGCTCGCCACACCGGGCCGACTTCGCCATTCCCGCCGACCTCACTTTCATCAACTCGGCCTACACTCATCCGCTCCCGATCAAGTCGGTCGAGGCGGTTCAGGCTCATCTTGCCAGGCGGTCGATCCCCGGCGTCACAATGCCCGACTCAGGCGAGGTGTCCGCCGCCGTGAAGGGCCATTTTGCCGCTCTGATCAACGCCCGGCCCCACGAAATCAGCTTCATCCCCAACACCAGCATGGGCGAGAACCTGGTCGTCCTGGGACTCGGTATTCCCGGCACCGGCGGCAACGTGGTGACCGACGCGCTCCACTTCGACGGCGCCATTCTCCACCTCCAGGCGCTCCAGACGCAGGGACTCGACCTCCGGATCGCCATGCCGAAGGACGGGCGAATCGAGATGGCGGACCTGGAGAAACTGGTGGACCGGAATACCCGGCTGATCGAAGTCTCCCAGGTGGCGATGTACAACGGGTTCGAGCACGACCTCAAAGCCGTTTCCGATCTGGCCCACGCCCACGGCGCCTACGTCTACGCCGACATCATCCAGGGCGCGGGCGCGGTGCCGCTCGACGTCCGTGCCACGGGCGTCGACTTCTGCGCCTGCGCGTCCTTCAAATGGCTGATGGCGGACTTCGGACTGGGGTTCCTCTACGTCCGCGAGGAGCTGCTCGACCGGGTCGTGCACCGGACCCACTTCGGTTATCACTCGAGTCCGGATATCGTGACCCACTTCCTGTCCTACGACCCGCCGGCGGCCACGCCATTCACCTGGGAGTTCGGGACCAGCGCCTCGGCCCACTTCGAGGTCGGCAGCAACGCATTGGGCGCCCTCGCGGCGCTCGGGGCGTCGCTCCCGTACCTCCGGACCCTCGGGGTCGCGAACATCCAGGCATGGCGAACGCCACTCCTGGCGCGGCTCCACACCGAGATGCCGAGGCTCGGACTCCGCCCCGTCACCCCGACGGGAACCACGACCCCGCTCATCAGCTTCGTATTCGACGAGAACAAGCGAGTGGGCGAACGGCTCACGGCGCGGAACATCAACGCCCGGGTCGGAAGGAACTACCTGCGGCTCTCTCCCTCCATCTTCAACGACATGAGCGACATCGAGCGGGTACTCGACGCACTCAGCTGAGATGCAGCCTGGATCTCGGGTCAGGGTATGACCACCGTCGGAGTGACAATGGGACGGAGACGCATCATTTCGCCCTGTGGAGGAAGCCATGTTGCTCGCTGTGCTCGCCCTTTCCATCCTCGCGCCCGCGGGGCCGGGTCACGACACCCCCGTTCGCCTCAAGTTGTCCAGTGGCGGTGACTACAGTCCGGGCGACCGCGCCCGGGTCCATGTCAGAGTCGCCAGGGACGGGTACCTCCTGGTTATGCGAATGAACTCGGACGGTTCGGCCCGCGTTCTCTATCCCCTCAGTCCGAAGGACGAAGCCACGATCGACGGAGGAGCGGACACCGAAATCAAGGGCCGCGGGGACCGGGAGGCCTTTGCCGTGGGCGGTCGCGAGAGCGGCGGTGTGGTCCTCGCCGCCTGGTCGGCCCGCCCGTTCCGAACCGAGGAATGGATCCGGAATGGGCACTGGGACCTGAGCGCCGTGACCGATTCCGCCGCGGGGAATGATCCGGAGGCCGGCCTGGTCGCGATGATCGACCGGGTCGTTGAGGGAACCTTCGAGTACGACGTCATGCAATACACCGTGGCGGGCCAACGCTACGTCCGGGGCGGCGGTTGGTACGATCCCTGGTACGGCCCGGGCTGGGGCTACGGCCCGCGCGGCCGGATCGGCGTGTCCGTAGGTCGCCGCGGGCGCCGGGGGCGCTAACGGCTGACCGCTCCGGTCCGGGCAAGGTTCGCCGGGCCGGAGCGGTCGTTCAGGGTTTGGCTCTCATCCGATAAAGGGCGTCAAGCGGGAAACCGAATGCGCCGCGGTCCCGATCGAGGCCAAGCGCTTACGGCGCCGGGCGGTGTCCGTAGCTCATGAGGCGGGCAAGCTTCCACGCCCCCGCGTCGAGTCTCCGGCACGAGTTCACGGCGGGACCGCCAGGCGTCGGGTGCTTTCCGGGCCTCGCAATTCTTTGCATAGTCCGCGACAAACGCCGCCCCGGACGTTGCCACCACACCGCCCTTGTCATGGTAGAACTCGAGATCCGCCGTCACCATCGTCGTGAGCCGGGCGGGATCGCAGCCCAGAAAGAACCGGGCAAAGAGATCCGCGTCGACCGCGGCAAGGGACCGAGTGAGCTCAGCCCCGGTGGGAACCTGCATCGCGGCCGTCTGCGCGGCCGCCGGCGCTCCAGCCAGCGCGGACGCGAGGAAGATGCCGGCGATGAATCGCGTCATTGGGGGCTCTGGGTGGTTGCGAGTGAGGCCTACCTACGGGACCCCGCCAGTACCGGTTTCGGAGCCGGCCGTCTGACGGCCTAAGGTGCCCGGTTCCCCGGCACCGGGATCCTGAGAACGGGGTTCGCATCCGAAAACCCGAGCGGCACGAGCTTGAACCCGGCCCGGTGGACCGGCATCAGGGGCCAGTCCTCCGGTCGCGGCAGGTGGGTAATCCCCATGGTGTACCAGAGGACCACGTCGCGGTCGACGAGGGAGCGGTTGGCGGCGGTCCATCGAGGCAGCCCGTCACCCCGGTCGCCGATGAACGCGTAGGTCCCCGCGGCATATCGCTCATCATCTCGCTGCGGGGTCACCCAGACGTGGGCGTTAATGAAGCCCACCTGGCGCCGGATGAACGAGCCGGCCGGAACCATCGGGGTCGAATTCTCGCCCGGCATCAACCCGTAGGCCGTCGGCTGGCCGAGTGAATTCGTCCGGGTAGCGCTCACCACCTTCCACATGCGATGGCTGGCCAGGTTCAGGGAACGGACGGCCTCTCGTTCAGTCCGGAACATGGTCTCGTGCATCGCGAGACCCGCTGCCTGGCCGGGCCGCCGGGCCGCTTCCCCCTGCACGTTCATTTCGATCACCCGGTTGGCCGGGCCGTCGACGTCGAGATCGAGCTGGAAATTGAAGAAATGCTGATGGTTAGGCGCCACCACGCCGGGGCTTACGAGGGTGCCGTAGTGGTCACCTCGGTCGGCGGCCGCCACGGCCCTCGTTCCCATCTGGCCGGTCAGTTGGACTTCCATCTCCAGCGTGCCGTCCTGGTGGAAGATCCACGAGAACCCGTAGTCGTAGTTGTCGACCTTGGCGAAGAAGGTCAGCACCAGGTCGCGGGCCCGGCGGCCTTCATCGCCGTGGCGCCAGAGCACACCGCCGTCCCGTTCGTACACGGCCGCCGCCCGCGGCATCGCCCGGAGGTTGCCGTCCTCGTCGTGGATCACCGACTCGAAGAAGGTGGCGTACTCGGGCACGTCGAACCCCGAGGCTAGCGAGGTCTTGCTGTAATCGCCGCCCAGGCCGACCCACCCGATATCGAGCGGCATCCAGAGACGCCAGCCGGGATCGCCGTAGGGAACGGCCATCTCCGAGGGCGCGGCCCGGTACGCCACCGGCCGGCCCCGGAAGGTCACCTGGCGCAGAATCAGGCCGGAGCGCTCCTCGATCCCGATCCGAAATGTCCAGTCGAGCCAGGCGACTTCGTGCCCGGCAATACGGATCGAGGTGCCTTCCGGGAACCGGACCTCCATCGGCTTGGGCGGCTCCCCCGCGAGCGGCAGCTTCCGGACCGAGTCGACCTCGATGACCGGATGAGACAACGACGGCCCAGCACGATCGACGACCTGCAGCACCCGGCGCCGAGTCAAATCGACGAGGGCAGTGAGCCCGGTCACCTGGCCATTGCGCGGCGGGGCGAAAATCGTGATCGGCGCGACATACCGGCTCCCGTCGGCGCGGAACGGGAAGTAGCCATCGGCGGGGACCGCGAACCCCAGGAGATCCTTGGGATCGAGCTTCCGGCGGGCGACGGCGGCCAGCCAGCGCTGATCGTGCCTGAGGAGCGAGTCGGCCAGCGGCATGTCACCCTTCATCAGCCACGGCTGATGCGGACCGATCGGGGTCCAGCGCTCCACCCGGCCGGCGCCGAGATCGACCACGACCTCGGCCGTGCGCGTCGTCTTCCAGTCGAAGATGGCCGCTCGAGCCGCCCGTCGGACCGGCAGGCCCGGACGCCAGGCCAGGACGTCGCGTTTGGGCGGTTCGTCGAAACCGAGGGTCGCGAATCGGCTGTCGGGTGTGAACCGGGAGTCGGCCTTGATGATCGCGGCGGCCCGGGCGGTTTCCTCGAGGGAGAGCGGCTCAAGAGGATGAGTGGCCTGGGCCGGCAACGCTGCCGGCAGCAGGGCGAGCAGCAGGAGCGACATTGCACGCATGGGTCAGGCGTCCTGGTTGTCGAGGGGCAGAAGGATCGGCCACCTGGACCAGTAGCGTACCCCAGGGGACTGGAGGCCGCAAGGCGAACGGTTGCGTCGCGATCGCGGCCGCGGTACCATGAACCTCGTTGCCTGTCAGGCTTGGCGCATGATCCCGTCAGGGAACTAAGCGACATCAGGTCAACGACTTCGAAGAACCACGGCCAAGATGATAGCCAAATGAGGCCAGGATGACCGCCGCGCGTAACTTGGGAGCGTCCTGAACAGCGGCGTGGCACTCACCCCGGACCACGCCAACTCTTTCGATCGGAGCGTCCCGATGCGTCTCTTCCGTCTTTCCCTCGCGGCCCTTGTGGTCGCCCTGCCGGCTCAGGCCCAGACCCGGTTCAGCTTCGCTCCGCAGATTGGTCTCTACATCCCGACCGAAAAGCTGCAGAGCGTCGTCTCCGGGAATCCCAACGCGGTGGATTCGCTCGAGGGAGGCCTCTCGTTCGGGGCCAGGATCGGCGCCACCTTTGGCCAGCACCTCGGGTTCCAGGTCAGCGGCACCTACGTCCCGACTACCTACACGCTGGGCGCGGGCGGCACCGGGCTGCAATCGCGGGACGCCAAGCTCTTCACCGGCGCCGCCCAGCTCATGGTCTTCCTGCTGCCGATCAGCAGCCCGTTTACCCTGTTCGTGAGTGGCGGAGTGGGAGTCATCAACCGGGGCGGCGCCGCGTTTGCCGCGGCGACAAAATCTCGCTACATCAGCCCGGTCGCCGGAGCCGGGGCCGGAATCAGGCTCGGGGGGATCGGTCTCAGCGTCGGGGCCGAGTACTACCCGTACAACGCGGACTACATTGGCACGACGGTCAACACCACCAAGCTCAAGCAGAAGGACGTCCAGCTCAAGTTCGGCTTCGGCGTCCCGTTCGGTGTCCCGTCGAAGGCGGCGGCGCCGAGATAGCGCGCGGGGCGGTCAGCCCCTCGGCTGCATCAGTTCCTGATAGTCGCGGCGGGGGGCGAGGGACCTGAACTCCAGCGAGTGGTCCTCGATGGCATCCAGGTAACTCAGGCCCCGCGCGAAGGCCTGCCGGAGCAGCCCGACGGCCCGGTCACTCTGCCCCAGGGCCGCGGCGATCCGGGCCCGGTAGAAATCGGGCCGGCCGAAGCTGTAGCGATCGGCGATCGCGGCGAGCAGCCGGTCGACCCGTTCGGCTTCGGATCGGTCGGCCAGATGGGCGGCGGCAATCCCGGCGACCGCCAGCCAGTGCCAATCCGCCGGGTCGGCGGCGTGGAGGCGTTGGGCCATCGTTCGAAGCTCACCCCACCGTCCGGCGCAGGCCAGGCATCCGCTTCGGGCGTTGCGCTGATATGGCGTCAGGCTGTCCGGGACCGGGAGCGCCGACCCGGCCGCACCGACTGCAGCCGCCGCAGCCGAATCCCCCCGGGCGGAGAGTTCGCGGCACACCGCCACGTAGAATGACAGGTAGGGGGCGAACTCCGATTCGGGCTGCGCCCGGGCCCGTTCGATCGCCACCCTGGCTTCGTCGACCCGCCCCAGCGCCGCGAGGACCTTCGCCTCCGCCAGCAGCGGCGAGGGAGCATCGGGTAACGCCCGCCGGCCCTCCTCCGCCATCAGCAGCGCCTCGCGATTCTCCCCCAGAACGTGATGACCCTGCAGCGCCCAGGACCAGTACGCGTCCCATTTCCTCAGGAACGACTGGCCCACGTTGATCCGGGCGAAGGCCGCGAGTGCCTCGCGCGGGCGGTTGACGGCGAGGGCGTCCTGACCGAGGAGCAGAAATGACAGCGGTCCCGGGGACATCCGGCTCATCTCCCGGGAGATCGCCAGGGCCGCACCGGGATCGCCGCTCAACGTGGCCCGGTAGTCGTCGAAGAAGGCCTTTTCGTACCGGGTGAACCCGTTCCGGTGCGGTTCGAGCAGGTCAAGCACCGAGTCGGCCGCCCGCATGCGCTCGGCCGATTCGTATGTTGCCACCATCCAGAGTCTCGGCGCGAAGAACGTGGTGTCGAGGACCGATGCCTGCTGAAAACGCTCGATGGCCCGGTCGGTGTCATAGCTGGTGACGAACTCGAGGCCCTGGAGAAACGCCACGTAGGCGTCGTACGCCGGAGGTCGCCCGAGCGGGGGGAGGTCACCCTTGCCCCGGTTGCTCCGGGCCAGGAGAGCCCCCAGCACCAGCTGCCGGACCGCCGTAATCGCCGCCAGCGGGTTCTGCGTCGCTCCGGAAACCGGGTCGATCGCGGCGAGCACCTCACCGTCGGCCGTGCTGCTGAGCCGGACGATGAACGTCAGGCTGTCTCCCTTGCGGTAGAACGAGCCCCAGACGACCGTGCCGGCGCCCAACCCTTCCCCGAACGCCCGGGCGCGGACCGCATCGCGGGTCGCTTCCCGTTCCGGTAGCGGCGCCGCGCGGGCGACCAGGGCGCTGTTCGGGTCGACCACCCGCGCGACCTGGGTCTCGCTGATCCCGTGGCTGATCCAGTCGGCGGCCATCTCGCCGACCACGTCGAGGGCCGGATCGCCACTCCGGTTCTCGAACGACGCGACCGCGACGATGTCGTTCGCAAGCTGGGGCGCCCGCGGCCGCAGCAGCCCCCAGGCGACGGCCGCCACGACGGCAGCGGCCAGGAGGACCCAGCGCAGTGCCCTGACGACGGGGCGCCGCAGGTTGCCTGGGCGGACAGGCGCGCTGGGAGCGACCGTGGCGGGAGCGACCGTGGCGGGAGCGGCGGTGGCGGGCTCGGCGAGCGGGGCGTCGGCAACCGGCTCGGAGCTGGCCGCCATCGGCGGAGGTTCGTGAAGGCCCGCCGCCAACCGCTGCGCCAGAGCCCGGATGCTCGGTTCCGCCGGCGTCTTGAGTTCGCCCCGGACGATCGTCTCGTAGTCCCGGGCGAATTTGATCGCCGAGCTCCGGTCTCCGGCATCGGCGAGCGCCTGCATGTACCCCAAGGCGTGGGGCGCGCTGAGCGGCTCCAGCTGGGTCAACCGGCGCGTCAACTCGACCCGCCCGGTGCGATCCCCTCGCTGCTCGGCCAGCCGGATGGCCTGGGTGATCGCCCCGACCGCCCGTCGGCCGACATCGGCCCGCATTTCGGCGGCCCACCGTTCGAACTCCTCGCCGTTCTCAAGATAGAAGCCGTCCAGGAACGGCCCCCGATAGAGGGCCGCCGCTTCGTCCGGGCGACCGGCGGCGAGGGCCGCGTCGAAATCGGCAATGTCGGAGCTGATCAGCCCAGGGTCGAGCCTGAGCTCCGTAGCGCCGGTCGCCACATCGGCGCCCGCATCACGCCGCAGGGTGTAGAGCAATTGGGACAGGGCATGCCGGGCATTGGCCTCGGTGCTGTCGGGCCACAGCAGCAGGAGCAATCGATCCCGACTCACGCCCCGCGGACCGCCGGCGGCCAGGGTGGCCAGCAACGCCAGGCGGCGACGCGGACCGACGCCGAGCTGGCTGCCCGGATCGGAGGCGTCCATCCAGAGCCCGCCGAAGGTGTGAAGCCGTAACACGTTGGGTCCTATGATCGTGGCGTGACGTGCGATTGAGATCGAGGTGACCCCGCCGCGCTATCCTGGCCGTGCGGATCGGAGAACACGATTCGTTGCAAGTTACCACAACCACCGGAGCCTTGACATGATCGGGCGAGCCACCCTGCTGGCGATTGTCGGAACCGGCCTGCTGTCAGCCGATGATCGGAACGGGCACCGTCAGCAGAGGCTGCGGCAGTCGGACATCGGCATTCAGGCCCTGACTGTCCAGATCGAGGCGGGAGCGATGGTCAGCCACGTCGTCGTGTACGCCGGCATGGACGACCCTTCGGACGGCGTCCACCTGGAGTTGCTGCTGCCCCCCGGCAGTACCGTCCTTCGGATGCCTTCCGAGTGCGTCGCGGTTACCGATGTCAAAGGAAGCCCGGTTCGCGGCCGGATCAGCTGCAACCTCGGAACCCTGGCCGTCAACGAGCGACGCCACCTCGTCTTTGCCTCCTCCGTCCCCCTGCCCACCATCCCGAAGGCGGTGGCGGCGTTCGTGTCGAGCGACTCCCCCGACCCACGGCCGGGCGACAATTTCAGCCTGAAGATTCTACCCTGATCGGCAAGCCCCAAGACCCGGGTCACGGCCGGTCGATCCGAACCAGCTCGACCCGTCGGTTGTTCTGTCGGCCTTCCGCGGTGGTGTTCGGCCCGACGGGCTTGGTACTGCCGAGCCCCGTGGAACGGAGCCGCGAGGCGTCAATCCCGTGGTCTCTGACCAGGACCGCCATCACCGCGGCGGCCCGGAGCTCGCTCAGTTTGAGATTGTCGGCCGCGATCCCGACGTCGTCCGTATGGCCTTCGACCGAGAGCTTGAGCTCCGGATGGGCCACGAGCATCGCTCCGATGGTCTTGAGGGTTGGCGCCGACTCGGGCTTGATCTTGTCGCTGCCACTGGCAAACAGGATGCCCTGGGTGGCGACCCGGCCCCTGGCCGCGAGCTCGTCATAGATCGACTTCCCGCTCTCCGCAATTCGAATCCGTCCGACAAAAAGCGGGTTGTCTTCGCCCCGGGCATCGAGATCGATGCTGAGGCCTTTCGATCGCATGAAGTTGGCGTTGGGAATGTTGACGAACCGGGTTTCGTCGAGGTAGACCTTGACGTACTCGCCATCACCGAGGACCCGAAGCTCGGCCGGCTTGCCTCGATAGCGGGCCCGGGTCGCTTCGTTGTAGGTGTACGGCGCCTCGCCGCCACCGCCACCGGTCAGGGCGGCTCCGCCGCTGCCCCAGCTGATGGTCGAGGTCTTGCCGTCCCGCGTCGGTACCAGGTTGCCCTGGAGCTGAAACGCCGGACCATCGAGGCCCTTCCGGTTGATGACCTCGATCTCGATGGTGAACCGCGCCGGGAGGGCTTCCGGCAGCGGGATGACGAAGACGCTGCGGGCGGTGGCCCGAAGCAACTTCCGGCCGTCGACGTCGGCGACCTCCATCGCGCCTGACTTGAACACCAGCTGCTTCGGGAAATTGCCGACCTGATCGGCGGCGTAGTCCGTGAAGAAGATGACCCGGTTTCCCGGCACGAAGTCGTAGTTGACCCAGACCTTGGGATCAACGCCAGGCGCCGAGTCCCGGACCGGCCGGGCCTGGGCCGCGAGCATGGATGGACGCACCGTCACCATGGTGACGGCGGTCAGAGTGAGGCAGGCTCCGTGGATCGTGAGATGGCGCATGGACCGGCTCTCCAATCGAGTAGACGACCTGTGAACGGGCATGATCGGCTCCAGCATTCGATCGGGAGACAAGATCGCGCGGCCCGGTCACCCCGGAATCCACCGGGCCTCATTTCGGTATCATCTTGGTATAACGGGTTGCGACGCTGACTCTTCGCGGGCCAGCGCCGCCCGGAAGGATCAGCCGAACGGCTGATCGATTGCGATGCTCTGTTTCGAGAAGAAGTGGGGGCCGTCCTCCCCGATGTAGACGTCGTCCTCGAGCCGGATGCCGAACTCGCCGGGGACGGCGATCATCGGTTCGTCGCT
>JANXXJ010000130.1 GCA_025350665.1 Gemmatimonadota bacterium
GCCTGATGACCAGTCTGGCTGTTCGCTACGATCACTATCACTGGGGAACCAACATGGGCTACGGCACCGAGGCCCACATGAACGCATTGGCGGAATTTGGCGCGACGCCGCATCACCGACGGAGCTTCATGCCGGTCACCCAGCTCCGACTGGGTCTGTAGTGGCTTGACCGCGGTCGCCGCTGCCGGGACGTGGGTACCCCCGGTCAGGCCGCGACGATCGCCGCTCGGGAGGCGACGGCTTCGTCATGGGCCGCCGCACTCAGGTCCTGACGTCCGAACGCGATCCCGGCCTTCTCGAGAAACGCTTTCGGCGGCGTACCGCCCGCGAAAATCCACACGTAGTCCGACGGGATCTCATGGCGCTCGCCGGCCACATCCAGTATGGTCGAGGTCGGCGTGACTTCGACCGGCCGCGAGTTGAAAATCACGGTGATCACTTTCTTCCGGACCATGTCCTTGATCCGCTGCTCATTGCGATCCTTGAGCCGGGTAAATTCATCCTTCCGGTACGACATGACCACCCGGTTGCCTTTCTGCACCGCGAGGCCCATCGCCGCTTCGACCGCGCTGTCCCCGCCGCCGACCACCACGATCTGTTTCTGCTCGTACGCCTCGGCGTCGAGGAGGCTGTACATCACGTGCGGCAGGTGTTCGCCGGGAATGCCGAGCTTGTTGGGCGTGCCCCGCCGGCCGATGGCCATCACGACGCTCCACGCCCGGTACTGGCCGAGGGGTGTCTGGACGGTGAACAGGCCGTTGGCGTCGCGCCGGATGTCGTCGACTTTCTCGCCGGTCCGCACGTCGAGGCCGGCCTTGGCGGCGGCGCTGCGCCAGACGTCGATCAGGTCTTCCTTGCTGATCTCCAGCTTCTTGAATTGACCGTGAATCGGTAACTCCACGGGGCTGGTCATCACCAGCTTCTGGCGGGGATACTTCGCCACGGTCCCGCCAAATTCTTCCGCCTCGAGGACGACATAGCGCAGCTTCTTCTCGACCGCTCTTAGGGAGGCTGAAAGCCCGGCGGGGCCGGCCCCGACGATCGCAACATCGAACGGCGGATCCCCCAATACCGGGCGGCGCCTCAAGGCCGGAATACGGACCGCGATGTGATCGACGACCTCTCGGCCCTGATTGACCGCGTTCTTGATCAACGCCAGACCGCCGAGCTCCCCGGCGATGAACAGGTTCTCGACTGACGTCTCGTACTTGGGAGTTAGCGCCGGGAGGTCGGCCGTCATCGACGGCGACGCCATCACGATTTCGATCGCTCCGACCGGACACGCGTCCGCGCACAGCCCGTGGCCGATACACTTGTGGCCTTGGACCAGCGCTGCCTTGCCACCGATGACGGCCAGGACATCACCCTCCGGGCACGCGGTAACGCAGGCCCCGCATCCGATGCACCAGTCCACGTCGATGTGAGGATGCTGGGCCCGAGGGCCGTCGGTCTTGAGTCCGGCCCGCCGAGCCGCGTCGAGAGCCGCGTCTTCCCGCCTGCCGTGGCTCCAGATGTGGTAGCCAACCGCCAGAGCCAGGACGAGTCCGAACGCGCCGTAGATCAGGTACTCCACCGGTCACCACCTGCAATCGGTTGTCGTGAAATGCGACGTCCAAACATGAAAAGGATGACTGAACGTTCATCTATCGCATTGTTGCTACTTACGTTAGCGCTTATGCTAAGAGGACCGTTTCAGGCCGTATTTCTCGCACACTTTGTGCCTTGGTGGTGGGCCAGAAACGTCACCTCCACCGGCTGAACCATGGCGCACCAACCCACCTCCGTTCTCGACTCGGCTCGGCCCTCCGGCCGGCCGGTGTCGCCCCTTCCGGGCCCCTCGGCAGCCCCGGTAGCCCCTCCGGCCGCCCGCAACCTCCCGCCCGCCCGTTCGGCTTCCCGGAGAGTTCTGGTGGGGAACTGGTTCGTGGCAATCTCGGTCGCCAGTTTACTCGGTCTCAGCCTCTACGGGGGGGCGTACTACGCCGCCGGCCGAGGCGACCGGGTCCGCGACCCGCTGCACCCCTGGCTCAAACCCTCGGGCTATCTCGGGCAAACCGCCGGAATTGTTGCGCTTCTCATTTTCTTTTTCCTCTGGCTCTACCCCCTTCGAAAGAAGGTCCGGTGGCTTCGCTGGACCGGGGCGATGTCCGCCTGGCTCGACATTCACGTCGCGACTGCGTTGGTCTTGCCCGTACTCACGGCGGTTCACTCGGCCTGGCGGTTCGACGGCCTGATCGGGCTCGGTTACTGGTCGATGATGGTGGTGTGTGCCAGCGGCGTGATTGGCCGCTACCTCTACGTTCATATTCCGCGGAGCGCGAGTGGCCTTGAACTGAACGCCGACGAAATCGCCGGCGAACGCAAGGTGCTGATCGAACATGTGGCCCGGACCTCCGGGCTGCCGCTGGCCCAGGTCGAAGCCCTGCTCCGTTCGGACCCGACCCCGTGCGACGGCCTCGGCGTGATGGGCACCCTGGGCCGGATGGCGTCGGACGAGGTCACTCGCTGGCGGGCCGCCCGCCGGTTGGGGCAGATCTGCCGGAACCGGCCCGGGAGCCGGCTCGACCGGCGGGCCCTCCGTGAATTGAGTCGAGCCGCCCGCCGGGAGATGGCTCTCACTCAGCAGGTCCGGATGCTCGGGGCAACCCACAAGGTGTTCCGACTCTGGCACATCGCTCACCGCCCATTCGCGCTCGCGGCGCTCGTGGCGGTGGTTGTGCACGTCGGAGTCGTCGTTTCGATGGGCATGACCTGGTTCTGGTGATCCGGACCCTCGCACTCGCACTCTTCTTGCTCGTGGGCGGGGCCGTGGTCACCGCTGCCGCCCAGGTTTCGCCTGGTCCGCTGGCCCGCGCCCACGCCGATCTCGAAGGCACCCTCCGGTGCACCAAGTGCCATGGCGGCGGCGGGGCCGATGCGATGCCGGCCCGGTGTCTCGCCTGCCACCGGGATGTAGCCTGGCTGGCCGAGCGAAGCCGGGGCTTCCACGGCACCGTCAAGGTGAAGGCCCAACGCTGCGCCGCGTGTCATCCGGATCACGCCGGCGCCGATTTCCAACTGGTGAAGTGGCCGGAGGGCACCGCCGAGCGATTCGATCATCGGCGGGCCGGCTGGCCCCTCGAGCAGTCCCACGGGAAGCTCGCCTGCGAGAAATGTCACAAGCCGGCCTCGCGGGCGTCGCCGGCTGCCAGACTCGCGCCCGGCGGCCGGTCTCGATGGACCGGTCTCGAATCAACCTGCGCCTCCTGTCACGAGGACATCCATCGCGGCGCCCTCGGCGAACGCTGTGTCTCGTGTCACGATGCCGGCAAGTGGACCATCACCCCCGGTTTCAACCACGACACCACCACCTACGGACTGACCGGCCGCCATCGCGAAACGAAGTGCGACCAGTGCCACCTGGATCGTCGATTCGCCACCAGGGTGGATCCGGCCGGAAGGCCGATTCCGGTGTACCGTCCATTGCCGCACCAGACCTGTGGGTCCTGCCACAAGGACGTGCATGCCGGTCGGTTCGGGGCGAACTGCGCCGCTTGCCACTCGACGGACGGGTTCAAGACCATCTCGCCGTCGGGTTTCGATCATGCTCGTACGCATTTCCCGCTCAAGGGCCGCCATGGCGCCGTGAAGTGTGCCTCCTGTCACAAGGATTTCACGACGGAGGCGGGTCGCCGTCCCGCGTCAGCCACGTGCGCGGCGTGCCATGCGGATGCCCACGCCGGTACCGCGACGATCCAGGGCAAACCGGCTGATTGTGCCCCGTGCCATGCCGAGACCGGCTTTGCGCCGTCCACCTTCCCGCTGGCGAGTCACCAGAGCAGCCGATTTCCTCTGGATGGAAAGCACGCGGCCGCCAAATGCTCGGCCTGCCACGTGAAGGAGACGGCCCCGACTGCCGGGTCCCGCCTCGGGACGTCCCGGGTGACGATGCGGCCGGCCTTCGACCGCTGCCAGAGCTGCCATCCCGATGAGCACGGTGGTCAGCTGGTGACCCGGGTCGACAAGGGCGATTGTGCGGCTTGCCATCGTGCTGCCGCATGGAAGCCGAGCACCGTCGATCGCGCAGCGCATGCGAAGCTCGGGCTGGTGCTCGATGGCCGCCATGGCGACGTCGCCTGCCGCGCCTGTCACGGGACCGACCGTGCGGGGCTCAAGCCGATACCTGCCCGAGCGGGGGGCTTTGGGCGGTCCGGGTTCGTGTTCAAGGGCGTCGAGAAGGACTGCTCCGCGTGCCATCTCGATCCGCACCTGGGGCGGTTCGAGCCGAAGGGACTCCGACCGGCGCCGAACGGGTGCCTGACCTGCCACGGGATGGCCGCGTTCCGGCCGGCGGCGGTGGACGTTGCGGCTCACCAGGGGTTCCGTCTCAAGCTCGAAGGGGCCCATCGGGCGACTCCGTGCGGCGCCTGCCACCGCGAGCTGGAGCGGCCGCCGCCGGCGAAGCCATCGTCTTCACTCATTCTCTCGGGGGTCAGGTTTGCCGAACTCAAAGTGGAGGCGCCGTTAGGCTGCGCCGCCTGTCACAAGTCCGTGCATGGCGTCCAGTTCGACGGGCGCCAGGATGGCGGGAAATGCGAGGCCTGCCACAATGAGGAGGCGTTCGCTCCGGCGGCGCGTTTCGACCACGACCGCGATGCGGCCTTCGCGCTCAAGGGCGGTCACCAGAAGGTGCCGTGCGCTTCGTGCCACAAGTCCGAGCCGGTGCCGGGGGGCCAGGCTCGGGTGATCTATCGCCCGCTGTCGGGGAAGTGCGAGAACTGCCACACCGCGAAGTGACGCAAGTCTATTTCGCGGTGACGCTGTCGGCGGTCTTCTTGAGATCGACCAGCATGGACTGGTGCTCGGCGTATTCGGGCAGGCCCTTCTTGATCTCCGCGTCGTAGCGGTCGACAAACCGCCGGAACATCGCCGCCCGCGCCTTGTCGTCCTTGTTCCACCGCGCCACGGCCGCACCGATCACATAGCCAAACAGATGATTCGGCTCCTTCTTCTGCAGCGTATCCGCCAGGGCCTGCGCTCCGGCCAGGTTGCCCACATGCAGGTGCAACATGGCCAGGTGATACCGGGCATCGGCGTCGACCTGATCGAGCATGCCGTACGCCTGGACGGCCATCGGCGTGAACCGTTCGACCGTTGACTGGTCGCCGGTTTGCGCCGCCGTGATCACTCGCTGATAAAGTCGGTTGAACCGCTCCCGCGGGCTCATGTTGCTGATGTCGGGCGGTGTTCCGGACGGCGTGCCGTTTGCCGGGGCAGCGCCGGGCGCGGCGTCTGCCGGAGCCGCGGCCGGCGTGGACGGTGAACGCGCCACGAGCCAGATCAGGGAGGCGAGCATCGCGGCCCCCAGGGTCCAGGGGAGCCATTTCGGGGCGCCCCGGCCCGTCGCTGCTGCCGGAAGCCGGGTAGTGCCTGCCGCGGCTCCACACGCCGGGCAAAAACGGCTGCCCGCCGGCACGGACTGACCGCACCCGCGGCAGGCGGCGGTCGAAACCTGGGCACCGCATTCGGTGCAGAACGAGCCGGTGGCCGGCTTGGAGCACGCAGGGCAAAGCGTGGTCGCACCGCTTGGGTTGGGTGTTGTCATGCCGGAAAAGTAACCGAGGTCAGAATCGGTAGCTCAAGCCGGCGTAGATCAGGTCGGTCGTTGGTGTGGCGCCCGTTGGACCCCATTCGCGCGAGTAGTTCAGCATCGCGAACCAGGCCCGGCGGATGAAGAGTTCGGTGTTGAAGCCGGCCCAGCGCCGATCGGAGCTGACCTGCCCGTTCTCCTGTCGGCTACCGCCCGTCAGCTCGAGGGCGCCGAGGGCTCCCGGGGCGATCCGGAACGCGCCGGACATGAAGAGACCGGGCCCGCGGCCGGGGGTCTGGTACTGGGTGGCCCGGAGCCGGATCCCGAAACCGACCCGGGTGATCCGGTCGAGGCTCAACATTCCGGAGTAGGCCGTCGTGCGGAGGGAGTCGAGCCCGCCCACCGTGTTCGTTCGAACGTCGCCGGAGAACCGGAGCTTGCCGAAGTTGAAGTAGGCGCCTCCCCACATGCCCATCCGGAACCGGGCGTCAAACTGCGACTCGGGCGTGCTGAGGTCCTGATACAGGCGGACATTCCGCCGGTTGTCGAGCCCGGCGTTGAACGACACGGCCCGGACCGGATTCAAGTTGAGTGACAAGTAGGTACTCGTGGGCGTGAGCGACTTCTCTCCGGCCGCGAGCTTCCAACCCCGGTTGTAGTCGATTTCCTGAAGGGCGATGGCCGTAACGACCGGCGAGAACAGCGTGGCCTGGATGAACCCGAACTCCCGGTTCACCTCGCCGGCACTCGCATAGGACCCGATCGCGCCGGCCGTGAAGGACCACCGAGCCCCTTTCGACCCGCTGTTGCGGGCCTGGAAGTAGGCACCGAACTGCCGGATCTCGGAGGAGACCGCCATGGTTCCGGGGGCTGGGGCCAGGCCGGCCATGACGCCGCCGGCCCAGCCCGAACGCTGAACATCGATCGACAACCCGTCGAACAATCCTACGCCCGCGAGCGTCGGGGCGTATTGGCGCCCGAGCACGGCGCGGAACGGGCCCCGGGGCGCCTGGAGCCGGAGGGCGGCCTGATAGACGCTGGTGAGTCCAGTGCTGGTTGCCTCCTGGCCAGGGCGGTACAAGCTGGTGCGACGAGTCCGGATGTCCACCGCCAGCCCGACCGCCGAGCCGGGGGCGATCGGCCCATCGATCAACGCCTCAATGCCCGGCTGCTTGAGATCGATACCGTTGTCACGGTCCCGTGAGTCCAGGTATCGCAGGCCGATCCGCCCGCGGAGGCGCGGGCCCTTGGAGCGGGCGGCCACGACTCGCGGGGCGGGGGTGCCGGCGACCGGACCGGTCGACGGGGTCGCCTGCGCGACGGGCTGGTCTACCACTGGGGTGTATTCCACGCTGTCCCCCACCACCGGCAGGGTGGCGAGTGAATCGGCCTTGGCCGCGGCGGACTTCGAGGATACAAAGCTGACCCGATACTGGCCCTTGGCGCCCAACCGGGCCACTCGCAGCGGGCTCCCTTCGCGCAGGCCGTCGTTGCGCCCGGCACCAACGTAGACCATCCCCATCGTGACGGCCGTGACCGCCGCCCGCCTCGGCGGAGCGGCTTGACCGTGAGCCACCGGCGTTAGGCCCGCGAGCAGTACGGCCAACGGCCCGACCGTCGTCGCTAGCCGCGGGGATGGCATGAGTAGCACTTGGCGCTGTTGTACTGATACCCGTTGACCTGGGAATGGTTCCGGTCCGTGCTGGGCTGCGCATGCTGGTGGCAGGTCAGGCAGGTGAAGGCCAGGTAGTCCGCCGGATTGGTGTGGCAGGTAGCGCAACTGGCCCACTGCCCCTTGTGATTGCCCGAGTAGATCGGGAAGAACTGGCCGTCGTGGTTGAATGTCGCGCCGGGCCACTGCGTCGTGTTGTGGCAGCTCGCGCACGTGGTCGGGAAGTGCGTGGCCGTGTGATTCGGATTGGTGGTCGCGTTGTAGTCCGCCTGGTGGCACGATACGCAGGTCGTCGGCTTGCCTTTATAGACGCCATCGGAGTGGCACTGAAGGCACGGCGTGGTGGCGTGGGTGCCCGTCAAAGGGAACAGAGTTGTGGTGTGGTCGAACGTACCGCCCGGCCACTGGGTGGTCGTATGGCAGGTCGCGCAGTTCGTCCCGATCCCGTTCGTCTGATGCGGGGGCTTGGTGGTGTTCGCGTAGTCTGTCTGGTGGCAGGAGACGCACGTGATCGGCTTGCCCTTGTAGATGCCGTCGGCGTGGCAGTCCTTGCACCGAAGCGGGATGTGGGCGCCCGTGAGCGGGAACTGCGTCGCGCTGTGGTTGTAGGGCACACCGGGCCACTTGGTGGTGGTATGGCAGGTGGCACAGGTCGTCGGGAACAGGGCCGCCTTGTGATTTGGGTCGGTCGAATTGTCGAACTCCGGCTGGTGACAGGTCACGCACGCCGTGGGCTTGCCTTTGTAGACGCCGTCGGCATGGCACTGCATGCAGGGCGTCGCCTGGTGCGCCCCGGTCAGCGGGAACTGGCTGGCGTTGTGGTCGAACGTGCCGGGAATCCACTTGGTGGTGGTGTGGCACAGGGTACAAGTCGTCGGGAACCCCGCTGCCTTGTGAGGCGGTTGGGTGCTGTTGTCGAAATCTGGCTGGTGACACGAGACGCAGGTGGTCGGCTTGCCCTTGTAGACGCCGTCGGCGTGGCACTGCATGCACGGAGTGGCGACGTGGGTGCCGGTGAGCGGGAACGGGGTGGCGTTGTGGTCGAAAATGCCAGGCACCCATTTGGTGGTCGTGTGACAGGTGGAGCATGTCGTGGCGAAGCCGGCGGCCTTGTGGGGCGGCTGGCTGCTGTTGTTGTAGTCCGGCAGATGGCACGAGATGCAAGTGGTCGGCTTGCCCTTGTAGACACCGTCCGCGTGGCATTGCATGCAGGGCGTGGCCACGTGGGCGCCGGTGAGCGGGAACTGGCTGGCGTTGTGGTTGAAGGTTCCCGGCACCCATTTCGTGGTCGTGTGGCAGGTGCTGCAGGTCGTCGGAAATCCGGCGGCCTGGTGCGGCGGCAGTGTGGTCTTGGCATAGTCGGGCTGGTGGCACGAGACGCAAGTCGTCGGTTTGCCCTTGTAGACGCCGTCCCCGTGGCACTGCATGCAGGGCGTCGCGACGTGCGATCCCGTGAGTGGGAACTGGGTCTTGTTGTGATCCCAGATCGCACCCGGCCACCTGGTGGTCGTGTGGCAGGTGGCGCAGTCGGTCGGGAAGCCGGCCGCCTGGTGCGGAGGCTGGCTGGTCTTGGCGTAGTCGGGCTGGTGGCACGAGACGCAGGTCGTGGGCTTCGCCTTGTACACCCCGTCCGCGTGGCACTGCATGCAGGCCGTGGCGACGTGAGCGCCAGTCAGCGGGAACTGGGTCTTGTTGTGATCGAAGACGGCCCCGGGCCACTTGGTGGTCGTATGACACGTCGTGCAGTCGATCGGGAAGCCGGCCGCCTGGTGGGGCGGCGCCTTGGTGCCGGCCCAGTCCGGCTGATGGCACGACACGCAGGTGGTGGCCTTCCCGACGAAGACCTGGTCGGCGTGGCACGCCTGACAGGTAAGTGGGACGTGCG
>JANXXJ010000134.1 GCA_025350665.1 Gemmatimonadota bacterium
CCGTCGCCACCGCAAGGCTCGCCAGCGCCAGCGACCGGAGCGCACCGGGCACCCGGGCCAGCCACCTTCGCGCTGACGCCTGGACGGCGACCTTTCCGTCCGCGATTCGGACGGCGGATCGCGATCGGCGGGATCGAAGCCAGATCCAGAGGGGGATCGCGAGCAGGAGCAGCAACAGGCCCGGCCGCGCGAACGTGATCATCGGCCCTCCGCCACCCAGCGGCGCGCGGCGTCAATCAGACGATCGACGTCGGCCGGCGGCGTGTCGGGCCGAAATCCAATGGCGCCGAGCGCCAGCAACAGCGGCTCCACCGGCGCCCGCCTCGACGGATCGGCGCCGGCGAGGCCCGCCTCGATCAACTGGCGCCAGCCCTCGAGAGCCGCGCGGGTTTCGCCCAGCGCGGCCCATCGATCCAGCAACGCCACCCGGTCCATCGTCGGCATGATCACCGGCGGGGCGATCATCACCGGCCGCCGGCGCCGGGCCAGCCAGGTGCCGGTGGCCAGCCCCGTGACAATCAGCAGAGCGGCGGCAATGCCTAACGGGAGCCAGGAGCGCTCGGCCTGCCCGACCAGGTCCGCCGAGGCCTTCGGGGCCAACGAATCCCGCGGTACCCCGGTCGGCAGGACCGACGTGACCGTCACGACCACCGGACGGGCCGGGAGCGTATCGGACCGTCCCTCCGGGCTCACCACGATCGGCCCTGGAACCGAGACGGCGTGGTTCCCCGCGAACCAGAAGACGACCGGGTAGCGGATCGTGGCTGAGTCGCCGTCGTAGTGAACGTCGGCGGCCCCGAGGACCTGACCGATTTCGCCGAGGTCCCAGACCTGCGGCCGCAGGATCTGGCGCGAGGCGACGGGCACCCGGGTGCCGAGCCAGACCGTGTCGCCGACGGTCGGCGTCCGGCCCTGGATCGCGTGGAGGATCAGCGCGACGCCCATCATCGCCGTCGCCCTCGCTTGCGCCTGGGGGAGAACGCCCGCCGGAGCAGCGCCGCGTAGTCCTCGCCCACGTCCACGGCCAGATGACGGACGCCCGCCGCGCGGAGCCGCTGGTTCCGTTCCAGCGCGCGGGCACCGGCCAGCGCCTTCCACCGAGCCCGGACCGCCCCATCGCCCAGGTCGACCAGCGCTCGCTGGCCCGACTCGGGATCTTCGAACTCGAACCAACCCTCGGCCGTCGGGGCGGCCTCGCGGGCGTCGTCGATGGTGACACACGTGACGTCGTGGCGGCTGGCCAGCTGCCGGAGCGGACGGTCCCACTCACCATCCTGGAAGTCCGACACCAGCACCACAACCCCGCGATGGCGCAGCACTTTGGAGGCGAACGCAATCGCCGCGGCAACGTCGGTACCGGAATGGGCGGGCTCGAAGGCCAGGAGATCACGGATCAGACGCAGCGCATGCCGGCGACCTTTGGCCGGCCGGACCACATGCTCCACCCGATCAGTGAACATGAGCGCGCCGACCCGATCCTGTTCGCGCACGCCGGCCAGCGCCAGAACCGCGGCGATCTCGGTCGCCCGGGCGGAGCGGGCCACCGGATCGCCCACGCGAGTCGAGCCGGACTGATCGACGACGAGCAGCAGCGTCAGCTCCCGTTCTTCCGTGAATGTCTTGACGTAGGGGGAGCCCAGCCGGGCGGACACGTTCCAGTCGATCGCCCGGTAATCATCGCCGTGCTCGTACCCGCGAACCTCGGCGAACTCCATGCCCTGCCCGCGAAACATCGACCGGGATTCGCCGGCAAAGAGCGTGTCGATCACGCCCCGGGTCCGAATGGCGATCCCTTTGACCTGCTTGAGGATGTCGGGGGGTACCCGAACGGTCACGGCACCTTCACCTTGGCGAGGACCTGTTCGACGATCGTGTCACTCGTGACGTCCTCCGCCTCCGCCTCGAACGACAGCACGATTCGGTGCCGGAGGACATCCGGCGCGAGCGCCTGAATGTCCTGCGGAGTCACGTATCCACGGCCCTGCAGGACCGCATGGGCCCGGGCCGCCTGAGCCAGCGCGATCGAAGCCCGCGGCGACGCGCCGAAGGCGACCAGCGGGCCAAGAGATCCGAGTCCCACCGATTGGGGGTCGCGGGTGGCCCGCACCAGATCAACGATGTAGTCGGCCAGGCGGGGATCCAGGTGTGCCCCGAGGGCGACCCTTCGCAGCTCGAGGACCACTTTCGGATCGAGCACCGGCGCGACCGGGATCGTCTCGCCACCGCTCATCCGTTGCAGGATCTCCCGTTCCTCGGACCGACTGGGATAGCCCACATGGACCTTAAGGAGGAACCGGTCGAGCTGGGCTTCCGGCAGCGGATACGTGCCTTCGCTCTCAATCGGATTCTGCGTCGCCAGGACCAGAAACGGCTCCGGAAGCGGAAAGGTCTGACCGCCGATCGAGACCTGACGTTCCTGCATCGCTTCAAGGAGGGCCGACTGCACCTTGGCAGGCGCCCGGTTGATCTCATCAGCCAGCACGATATTGGCAAACAGCGGCCCCTGCTTGGGCCGGAAGTCCTGCGTCCGCTGATCGAAGATCATCGTGCCGACGATGTCGGCGGGGAGCAGGTCCGGGGTGAACTGGATCCGCGAGAACGTGGCTTTGAAAGTCTCCGCCAGGGTGCGGACGGCCAGGGTCTTGGCGAGGCCCGGCACGCCCTCCAGCAGCACGTGGCCGCCGGTCAGCAGGCCGATCGCCAGCCGCTCCACCATCGCCCGCTGGCCCACGATTCGACGTCCGACTTCGTCGAGTGCTTTGCGAAGTTGCTCGGTCTGGGGTGGTGCGGCGGTTTCGTTGGAAGCCATGGGAGGTCCCGGGCCAGGTTGGTCGTCAGGGCTCGGGCAGGTCGATCGCCCGGTACAGCGCCTTCACTTCAGATGGCTCGAGCGGACGCCACTCCCCGGCCTTGATGTCGCCGAGACGGAGCGGGCCATAGGAGAGCCTCGCCAGTCGTTCGACCTTGCCGCCCATCGCCGCCACCCATTTGCGGATGATCGCGTTGCGGCCTTCGGCCAGGGTGATGTCGATCAGGGTCCGGCCTTCGTTGCCACCCCGAACCCGGACGGTCAGGGGGACGACCGGCCGACCGTCGACGAGCACGCGGCCGTTCGACTTGGTCTCGAACTCGGCCGTGGGAATCCCGTGGGCCAGCACACTGTAGCGGCGCGGGATCCGATATTTCGGGTGGGTGAGCCGATGAATGGCCTCTCCATCCGTTGACAGCAGCAGCAGTCCGGTCGTCATCACGTCAAGACGCCCTACGTAACTCAGGCCTCGATGGTTCGGGATCAGGTCGAAGACGGTCTTGCGGCCCTTTTCGTCATCGGCCGTGGTGACCACGCCGAGCGGCTTGTGGAGCATCACCCAACGACTGGCGAGAGGGCGCACCCTCCGCCCTTTGACCGCAATCGCCTGGGTTGCGGGGTCGACCTTGGTGCCGATCGTGGCCACCTTGCCGTCGATCGTGACCGATCCGGCCTCGATCAATTCCTCGGCCCGGCGCCGCGAAGCCACACCAGCCTGGGCCAATGCCCGCTGGAGCCGCATGGTCATCATCCGTCGGCCTCGACCGAGGCGGCCGCATCGTCGGAACCCGCCTCAGCTTGCAGCTTCGGTGCCTTGAGAGCGATCGACAACTCTTCGACCCGCGGCAGATTGTTGAGGTCGGCAAGGCCCAGGAGCTCGAGAAACATCGGCGTCGTGCCGTAGAGCAGCGGGCGGCCCAGCGCCTCGCTCCGCCCGACGACCTCAATCAACCCTCGTTCCTGGAGGGTCCGGAGGACGCCAGCGGCGCTGACGCCACGAATCTCTTCGATCTCGGCCCGGCCCACCGGCTGACGATAGGCGATCGTGGCCAGGGTCTCGAGCATGGCGCCGGACAGTCTGGGCGTTCGCGTGTTGAGCTGCGCCCGCTCGATCGCGGCCGCGAAGACCGGCCGGCTCACGACCTGAAAGCCACCGGCCATCTCGACCAGCTCGACGCCGTGGCCGTCGAAATCGTAGTGCTCCCGCAATTGGTCGAGCGCCTGGCGGATCTCCGACAACGAGGCATCCGGCTCGAGGGTCTGCAGTTCCTCAACCGTTACCGGGCGCGGCGCCGCGAAGACCGCGGCCTCAATCAGCTGTACGAGGGGGTTCACGAGAGATCACCACCGGCGCGAAGGCCGACTGTTGGTAGACATAGGCCGCCCCGCGGCGGGCCATTTCGAGAATCGCAAGCAGCGTGGACAGGATATCGACGATCGTAGCACGAGGCCCGATCGCTTCGGCCCAGGAGATCTCACTCCGCTCGCCGAGCAACGCTTGAAGTCGCAGCGTGGCCCCTTCGATGTTGAGCGGCCTGGCAACCACGCGATGCAGCACCGGATGCAGAATGGCCGAGATCACTCGCTCGACGGCGGCCAGCAGGTCCATCAGGTCGAGCGTCAGCGGCGGCGGTGGCACTTCCGGCGCCGGGGGGATGAACCCCCGCGGAAACTTGACGGCCCGACGCTCAGCCGCGTCGGCCATCCAGAGGGCGATTTCCTTGATTTGCTGGTACTCGAGGAGCCGGCGCACCAGTTCCGCCCGCGGATCCTCCCATTCCTCGCCGTCAGCGCCGCGCGGCAGCAGCATCTGGGCTTTCAACCGGACCAGACGACTCGCCATGTCGAGGTAGTCGGCGGCCTGGTTGAGCCCCAGGACATGAATGACCCGCAGAAATTGGTCGGCGATTCGAGCGATCGGAATGTCCGCGATCTCCAACTGTTCCTCGCGGAGCAGATGGAGCAGCAAGTCGAGCGGTCCGGTGAACCCGTCGAGCTCGACGACGAAGGCCGAGTTCGAGAGGGACGCCGCCTGATCGGCCGCCGCCGGGGACGGGGAATCCAGGGCCTGACCCGAATCAACACCAGACATTGAACGCGCGCGGACCCGTGAGGTTGGGGGAATGACCGAACCGAGGGCAAATATGGCGAGTCGGACCTCCGAGGCGAAGGGGGGAATGCCTATGGACTTGCAGGCAAGCCCGGCCCAGCACTATACTTATGGGCTTGATATGAGGGCCCATTGGGCCCACCAGTTTCGCTCGAGGTGAATTGTGCCGAGGATCAAGTCAGCCAAAAAGCGGATGCGCCAGACCAAGACCCTGACCGCAGTCAATCGGGGCCAGCGCAGCCAGCTCAGGAACGCCATCAGAAACGTCCGCCAGGCCACTGACGCGGAGACTCGGACTCAGGCCCTCGCTCGCGCCGAGAAGCTGATCAGCCGGGCCGGCCAGAAGCGTCTCATCCATCCGAACACTGCCGCTCGCTACAAGAGCAGGCTCTCGAAGATCAAGTAGCTCGACGCTGTCGGAAACTGACAAAACAGAGGGGCCGGATTTCTCCGGCCCCTCTTTCGTCAGTCACCCCTGAAGGCGTCCGTCAGACGGCGGCCAGTTCCGCGCCGCACCGGTCACAATACCATTCCGTGGGCCGGTTGAGGGCGCCGCACTCACCGCATTTGAGCGTCTTCGCCACGTTCGCGGTCGGCCGATCGGGCGTCTTTGTGTCCAGCGTCATCGACTTGAGGAAGGTCAACTCATCGACCGGAACTGCCGCCGGAGCAGCCTCCTTGGTCGCCGCCGGCGGGAACGGAATGGTCCGGACCGGCCCGGATTCCCGGGACTTCAAGCCGCCCCGCGGCACAAACCGGGGGGCTTCGACGTGCTCGGCAGCCGGCGCCGCCTCGGCCGGTTCGTCCCGAACGACTGCCACGGGGGGCGGCTCAGGCGCCCGAGCGGCCTGCTCCGGCTCCCGCCGCCGAGGCGCCGCGGGCGGAGGTGCGATCTGGGTCAAGACCTCCTCAAGCCGCTGGATCTCGCCCGACAGGCGGCCGATCTCTTCGTCCATGCCGCCGATCTTGCCGGAACAATCCTGCTCGACCCGATTCCATTCGTCGTCGGAATACTCTCCGACCGAGTGTCTGAGCTCGGCTTCCGACAGGGTTTCCTGCTCGTCGGCACGGAGGGCCTCGAATTCCTCGGCCTGTCCCCGGAGCCCATTCAGCGTCCCGGAGATCACGTCGGAGTGCCCCCGAAGCTGATCAACGACCTGAGCCAGGCGGCCCTGATAGTCGGATCTGACCCGCTCCCGGACCGCCGGCGGAGTCTTGCTTCCTGCGGCGTCCAGTTTTTCGAGCCATGCCTGCAGCTGCAGCCGGGACCCCAGCAGGGTCTCGACTTCGCTCAAATCCTGGTGCTGATTATCGGCCATCCGGACTTCCCCTTCTCGAGACAGTTTACCGAGCCCTCGACCAAGATAAGACGGAAGTCGTTTTCCCGAAACGCGTTGCAAAGTTATGCGTCAGGGATTTGGACACCCCGCTCAAACACGATGCGTCCGCCGACCGCCGTCAGATCCGCCTGGCCCGTCAGGGTCTGCCCCAGATAGGGGCTGTTGGTGCTCTTGGAATGCAAGTCCTCGGCCCGAACGGTCCACAGGCGGGTCGGATCGAATACGGTCACATCGGCGGGGGCCCCGACCGCCAGGGTCCCCCCCGGAAGCCGGAACACCCGGGCGGGCACCGTGCTCATCCTGGCGATCAACTCCGGCAGGCTCAAATGGCCGGACTCCACCAGGCTCCGGACCCCCACCCCGATCGCCGTTTCCAGTCCGACGACGCCGTTGGGGGCATCGTCGAACTCGCGCTGCTTGGCGTCGTAATGGTGCGGAGCGTGATCAGTGGCGATGCAGTCGATGGTCCCGTCCTTGAGCCCCTGGCGGATGGCCTCGACGTCCTCCGGTTCCCGGAGGGGCGGGCTCATCTTGGCGTTGGTGTTATAGCCCAGGCACAGATCATGGGTCAGACTGAAATGGTTCGGCGTGGCTTCAGCCGTAACCCGCAGGCCCATTTGCTTGGCCCGACGTATCATTTCGACGGACCCTCGCGTGGATATGTGACAAAGGTGGACGTGGCCGCCCGTCAACTCGGACAGCACGATATCCCGGGCGACCATGATCTCCTCGGCCGCGGACGGGATCCCCTTCAATCCGAGCTTCGTTGCCACCAGGCCCTCGTGCATCACCCCGCCGAGAGACAACGTCGGGTCCTCACAATGATCTGCCACGGGAATGCCGAAGACCTTGGCGTACTCGAGGGCCGTCCGCATCAACTGGCTCGATACGACAGGCTTCCCGTCATCGCTCACGGCCACCGCCCCGGCACCGACCATTTCCCCGAACTCAGCCAGTTGCTGGCCTTTTTGGCCCAGGGAGATGCAACCGATCGGGTACACGCGGGCCTTCCCCGCCCGGATGGCCTGCCGAACGACAAAGCCCACCATGCACCGACAAGAATTTTGATGACACTCTGGTTGATTGACCAGTACGAGATGAGACTTTCGTCAACTTTCATTTTAAAGGTTTAAGAAAATATTTTATGCTGTACCTTCCGACAAGAAAAGCCAAAACAAACTGCTTAAAGATTTGTTTGTAAGGAACACAAATACAAATGTTGGAGCTGTATGTGAGCCAAACATGATGAAACTTGGGGAACGTAAAACAATAGCGAGCGCGAAAAAAACACGTTGATGTTCTAATTAACGTTATCAGTAGGTTAAGACCAGAGATTACTTGCTGGTAAAAAAATAGTCACATATCTATATCATTGCTTTCTATCGACGGGGCGAGTGATTGCATAATTTTTTGAAGTTTTTGATCAA